>NZ_JBQFYZ010000003.1:0-356581 GCF_056541905.1 Ruegeria sp. AF5 | reverse complement strand
CGCTTGCTGCATCATCAGAACGCGGCGTAGATTGAAACTGCGGCGAGCCTGATCCTCCTAAGCCAATCAAACGCTCGTGTTCCAAATCATTCGATGACGGACAGAGGCCGAACGATCCGCGGCGGCCGAACAGGGCCGGGTCCAGCGCGAACGCTTCCTCACCCCGGGCGCGGGCTACCAGCCCGGCAATGCCCGGATGTTCAACAACTGAAGGGGGCAGGCCCATGGAGGGATCGGTCCTCGCCCGCATCGCGGCCATCATTTTCGTCGCCATCGCGATCACCGCGGCGGTGGTGGAGAGGAGCCGGGACGAGGCGGGGCAGGCGGCGCGTCCGGCAGCGCTGGTTACGCCCGAGGTCGATCCGCTGCGGGCCGAACAGAGGCGCTGCCAGGAGCTGGGCGAGGCCGCGGCCTCCGATCCCGACTGCCTCGCCGTCTGGGCAGAAACCCGTGACCGCTTCCTCGGGCGCGACCGGGCCGGGGGCGAATGAGCCATGGGCGGCACCGGCGTCATCGACACCTTCCTCGGGGTCTTCACCTCCTATATCGACAGCGGCTTCGGGTTGCTGGGCGGCGAGGTCGCTTTCATCGCCAGCACGCTCATCGTGATCGACGTGACGCTGGCGGCACTCTTCTGGGCCTGGGGCGCCGATGACGACATCATCGCCCGCCTCGTGAAAAAGACCCTCTTCGTCGGCGTCTTCGCCTGGCTCATCTCCAACTGGAACAGCCTCGCCGCCATCGTCTTCGACAGTTTCGCGGGGCTGGGTCTCCTGGCCTCGGGCACCGGGTTTTCGCCTGCCGATCTCTTGCGCCCGGGTCGGGTGGCGCAGACCGGGCTCGATGCCGGACGGCCGCTTCTTGAATCGACGGCCGATCTCATGGGTTTCGTCGCCTTCTTCGAGAACTTCATCCAGATCGCCTGCCTGCTTTTCGCCTGGGCGCTGGTGCTCCTGGCCTTCTTCCTGCTCGCGGTGCAGCTCTTCGTGACGCTGATCGAGTTCAAGCTGACGACTCTCGCGGGCTTCGTGCTGATCCCCTTCGGGCTTTTCGGCAAGACCGCCTTCATGGCCGAGCGGGTGCTGGGCAATGTCGTTTCCTCCGGCATCAAGGTGCTGGTGCTCGCGGTGATCATCGGCATCGGCTCGACGCTCTTCGGCCAGTTCACCGCCGGGTTCGGGGGCGTGACGCCCACCATCGACGAGGCCATGGCGATCGTTCTGGCCGCGCTCTCGCTCCTCGGTCTCGGCATCTTCGGACCAGGCATCGCCACCGGCCTCGTCTCCGGCGGGCCGCAACTGGGCGCGGGGGCGGCCGTCGGCACCGGGCTTGCCGTCGGTGGGGCTGCCGTCGCGGCGGGTGGCGGGGCGATGCTGGGCGCCCGTGGTGCCGGGGCGCTGGCCTCGGGCGGGGTCGCCGCCACGCGTGGCGCCGCTGCCGCCACCGGGGCCGCGTCCACCGCCTACAGCCTCGGATCCATGGGTCAGACCGGGGCGGCCGGGGTCGCCTCCGGGTTCGGTGGTGTGGCCCGGGCCGCGGGATCCGCCGCCGCGTCCCCCCTGCGCCGAGCCGCCGCCTCGGCCAGTGACGCCGTCAAGGCAAGCCACGCCGCCGGTGCCCGCGCGGGCTTTGCCGCCACCGGCGGCGCGTCCTCGCTCGGCAGCGCGGAAGGGGCCTCCACTGCCGCCGCCCCAGCAGGCAGTCCACCGGCCTGGGCGCGCTCCATGCGCCGCAGCCAGGCCATTGGCCATGGCGTCTCCGCCGCCACCCATGCGCTGCGGGCCGGGGACAGCCCCAGCTCAGGCGCCTCCGTTTCCCTCTCCGAAAGTGACCGATCATGAGCCTCTTCAAACGCGCCGCCGCGCATTACGGCAAGACCCCGGACCCCGAGACCCCTTACCAGAAGGCCGCCCAGGTCTGGGACGAGCGCATCGGTTCCGCCCGGGTGCAGGCGAAGAACTGGCGACTCATGGCCTTCAGCTGCCTGATCCTCGCGGGCGGCTTCGCGACCGCGCTGGTCTGGCAATCGGCGCGCGGCACCGTGGTGCCCTACGTCGTCGAAATCGACCGGCACGGGGAGGCGCGTGCCGTCGAGGCCGCAAGTGCCGACTACCGCCCGAGCGATCCGCAGATCGCCTGGCATCTCGCACGCTTCATCGAGGAGGTCCGGGGCCTGCCCGCCGATCCCATCGTCGTCCGGCAGAACTGGCTACGCGCCTATGAGTTCACCACCGATCGCGGTGCGCTGGCGCTGAACGACCATGCCCGCGCCAACGATCCCTTCACGCGGGTCGGCGAGGACCAGGTCTCGGTGGAGGTCTCGAGCGTGATCCGCGCATCGCCCGACAGTTTCCGGGTGGCCTGGTCCGAGCGGCACTACGAGAGCGGCCAGCTCGCGCGCACCGAACGCTGGACCGCGATGCTCACCGTCGTGATCGACCCGCCGCGCACGGCGGAGCGCCTGCGCGCCAACCCCCTCGGAATCTACGTGAACGCGATCAACTGGTCGCGGGAGATGAGCCAATGACCCGACCAATCCTGCCCGCCCTCCTTTTGGCCACCACGTTTCTGGCCGGTTGCGCCAGCGACCGCCCGCCCGCATTCGCCTATGACGACGCGGTGCCGCCCTTGCCATCGCCGCCTGCCACGGCGCCCGATGACCGGCCGCGCCCGCTCCATGTCCCGCCCGCCTGGACCCCGAGCCGGGGCGGGGAGGCGGCTGCCACACCTGTCGCGCAGGTCGGCAATGCCAATGCCGCCGCGCGTGTCGAACCGCGGCAGGCGGGGTATATCAACGCGATCCAGATCTATCCCTGGTCCGAGGGTGCGCTCCATCAGGTCTACGCCGCCCCGGGCCAGATCACGACCATCGCGCTCGAACCCGGCGAACGTCTCGCGGGCACCGGCCCGATCGCGGCGGGCGACACTGCACGCTGGATCATCGGCGACACCGAAAGCGGCGCAGGGCGCGACACCCGCGTCCTTGTTCTCGTCAAACCAACCCGGCCCGACATCCGCACGAACCTCGTGATCTCGACCGACCGGCGCACCTACCTGATCGAGCTCAACGCCAGCGAAGAGACTTGGATGCCCGCCATCTCCTGGGCCTATCCGCGCGCGCCCGAGACACCCCGCGTCGCATCGGCCACGCCGCGCATCCCGCCGGTTCACGCGCGCAACCACCGCTACGGGCTGCAGGGCGACAGCCCGCCCTGGCGGCCGGTTTCTGTCTTCGACGACGGGCGCCGGGTCTATGTCGTCTTCCCCCGCGGTATCGCCCAGGGCGAGATGCCGCCGCTCTTCGTGCTCGGTGCCGATGGGGAGTTGGAGATCGTCAACTCCCGCATCCACGGCAATGTGCTCATCGTCGACCGGCTCTTCGGCGCGGCTGAGCTGCGCCTCGGACGCGGTCCCCGGCAAGAGGTGGTCCGCATCCTGCGGATCGAACCCCGGACCGAGGCGACCATGGTGCGGCAGGATGCGGAGCGGGGGACATGAGCGAGACATCGACCGATACCGCCGCCGCCATGCGCCTGCGCGCCGATCCGCCCCGCGTCACGCGGATTTCGCGCAAGGTGATTGTCGGGCTCGGCATCGTCGCGGGCCTCGGCATCGGTGCTGCACTGATTTACGGCCTGCAACGTCCGGACCGAACTGCAGCCCCGGAAGAGCTTATCACCACGGACCGCCGCCAGCCCGCCGATGGCCTCCGCGATCTGCCGGGCAGCTATGACACGATCCCGCGCCTAGGACCGCCGCTGCCGGGCGACCTCAGTGGTGGCATCCTTGACGCGCAGCAACGCGGCCAGCCCATCGCGGCGCCGAGCCTCACGCCGCCCACCATGGACCCTGCGGAACAGCAGAGACTTGCGGAACTTGAAGCAGCGCGCGTGAGTGACCTCTTTTTCCAGACGCGGCCCGGGGCGCCCGCGTCCACCGGGTTCCAGATGCCGCCTGCGGCACCGGGGAGCGGTTCGGCCGCTACCGCGGAAACCGATCCGCGCCAGGCCTTCCTGACCGGGCCGATCGATCGCAGCACGGTCGCCCCCGACCGCGTGCAGTCCCCAGTGTCTCCTTTCCTCCTGCAGGCCGGATCCGTCATCCCGGCCGCGCTCATCACCGGCATCCGTTCCGACCTGCCGGGCCAAATCACCGCACAGGTCACCCAGAACGTCTATGACAGCCCCACGGGCAGCCTTCTTCTGATCCCGCAAGGCACCCGGCTGATCGGCGCCTATGACGACAGCGTGACCGTCGGCCAGCGCCGCGTTCTCCTGGTTTGGACCCGGCTGATATTTCCCGATGGACGATCTCTTGTCCTCGAACGCCAGCCCGGGGCCGATGCCGCGGGCTTTGCCGGTCTCGAGGACCGCGTCGACAATCACTGGGGTCGCATCCTGCGCGCGGCTGGCCTTTCGACCCTGCTCGCCGTCGGGGCGGAGCTTTCCCTCGACGAAGAAGACCGTCTCGCTCGTGCCTTCCGCGACGGAGCCATCGACACAATTAACGAGGCCGGGCAGCGCATCGTCCAACGCCAACTCGAGGTCCCGCCGACTCTCACAATCCGCCCGGGCTTCCCCGTCCGCGTGCTCGTCACGCGCGACCTCGTCTTCGCACCATCCGGAGGCTGACATGACCAAGCTGAAACTCGGACCGATCCCGGACGACAAGCCGGTGAAGCTCACCGTGGAAATGCCCGCAATGCTGCATCGCGACCTCATCGCCTATGGAGAGATCCTCGGTCGGGAAGCAGGGCAGGGACCGATCGAACCGAAGAAGCTGGTGGTCCCCATGCTGGAGCGGTTCATCGCGACTGATCGCGGATTCGCCAGAGCGCGACGAACGCTCGCGAAACCCGGGCTTACGAAGTCGAATCCATGATCCACGGAACCGGCTCCCATCGGAACAAAGGTGTCGAAGTAGGAAGGCCGTTACAACGGTCTGGCGATGGATGGGACGACTTTCTCTTGATACTATCCTTGATGTCCACGCTTTTGTCAGACACGTTCGCAAAGGATTTGCATAGATGGCGAAAATTCCAGGTAACGGACGAAATTTCTCGCAACGGCGCAATCGAGACAAGATAATGTGGCGTTTCAGAAATCTGGATGATTGCCTTTGGCTAGGCGTCTTGAGGCACTTCAGTAGTCAAAACCAAATTTAATGAGCATAGCTCTCGAGGCTCTTCAATCTAGCCCCCGTTCAAATGAACATCCTTAACTAAAGTAAGTCGGTGCATGGTTCTGGTTTGAGGGAGATAGTCAGCAACAGCGTAGTGTTGCACAAGCCGGTTGTCCCAGGCGACAATCATTCCGACCTCCCATCGATGTCTATAATGCAACTCGGGAGTTTTCACTAGGTCAAATAAATAATTGAGAATGCGGCGATTGTCTCCGGCGTTAAGCCCCAAAATATGACTAGTGTACGTTTCATTAACATAAAGCACTTCTTCCGAAGAATAGGGATGCGTAAGTACAACTGGATGAATGGCTGCCCCATGGTCAGCCAGCCCTTTGATCAATTGGCTGCGGTCTTCGTTTGTACGGGCAAAATGGTTCTTCAAGTCACCGACTTCGTGCACTGCAAACAAGTCTTGAATATCTTTTCTAAGACCGGACGGAAGAGCTCGTAAGGCGGAACGCATACAGGCAAAAATCGTGTCGCCGCCCAACGAAGGCACGTCCACACTCGAAACAAAAGTGGCAAAAGGCGGCGATTCCCGGAACGAAGAGTCAACGTGCCAAATATCGGTATCTGGTCGCGACTCGGAATCGGCGTACAATACTGTTATTTCTGGCGCTTCGGCGGAGGCCTCATAAACATTTAATGGAACAACTGGTTCGCCAAACATGCGTCCAATTTCAACGTGTTGAATCGGGGAAACGGTCTGATCTCGAAAAACAAGAACTCCGTGGCTCACCAATTCATTATATAACTTTGATGCAGTATCCTTAGAAATGCCAGCTCCAAGGTCAATTCCGTGAACTTCGCCTCCCAAAGTGGGTGACAGTTTGGAAATAGAGAATTCAACCATCACCACGCTTCCTCTTGAACAATATGCGAATAGGATCGAACAGCTTGAAAATAGATGCTGCAACTAAGAGTAAAGGAACTGAAGCGGCAAATGCAAAAGTCTTGCTCGACCAACTAAGCCGTGTTCCAGTATATTGAATAATTCCGAACAGGATCGTAACTACAGCTAGCGAAAGAAGAAGCTTATTGAATAGCCTTTGTTCGCGCAGAATGGCTTCTTCTTTGACCGAGTTAAAACGCTCATGAAGTCTCTGGTAGTCTCTGTCTAAATTGACCAACCCACGTACGTTCTCATATTCGTCACGATACAGACTGTAACGGATGTCAAGGTCATACAATTCACCAAAGCTCTGCAGCATTCCCTCGAGACTGTTCAGTACTGCTAGAGTATCGTCGGCTTGATCGATCTCTCGGTTAAATTCTCGGATCATCTCCTGAAGACAGGCTATGGCTGAGTCCTGATAGACCGAGAATCCTAACCACCTAAGAATGGAAAAATTCGGGAAGGACTCCCTCTCAGCTGGATAGATTATGAGCTTGGAGTCGCTGCTTGGGTCCAGAAATGTCATTCCATTCATGTCCGTTCGCAAACGGTTCCCGACTAGCATCTGATCTAATTTTACGGAGCCCTTAGTAGTATAGGCGGACGCGGGATCCATAAAGTCAGCATGAAACAGTCTCTTGTAAACCGCGTCTCGTATGGATTCGTCTTCGTTGCTGCGGAGCCACTCCTCCCATGGACGTGCCTCTTTCGTCTTTGAGTTAAATGTTACGAGGTTCAGCTTTGTGCTGAACTGTGATTCTAAGCTTGCCAAATAAGCGCTTTCGGAAACTTGGCCTCTACTTCTGGAACGTGTCCCAGACAAATAATTGCCCGACCCTATTTCGTTGATCCATTCTAGAAGGCCGACAGATGCGTAAGTTACAATCTCACTTAGGTCGTTAACGCTGTCAGGAAGGGTCAAGATATCTTTCATTCGACAAGATACGTCATATTTCGGCTTGTTGCCTTCAACCCTTGTGTTCAAGTTATGGGGCTTCCGAAGTGACAAGTCTATTTCATGGACCTCATCAAGATATGCCTTTCTCGAACTCAAGAAAAATAAATCATTATTCATTTGGTCTTTGGCTGAAACAGGAAAACATAAAAAGGATAGAGAAAATGTTCTCCGGAAAGATGACAGTATTGGCGTCCGATACAGTACAATATGTGGTATCAGAAGTAGATCTTGGTCAACACTTTCAATATTCTTCAGAAGAATGGACGGAAGGGTAATATTGTAAATTTTCTTTGCGAAATCATTCCGGAAAAGTCCACTCCTTCGAAATGCCATTATGTGGGAAATAAGATCCTCGGCATCACTTGGATGGCGTGCAGTAGCGGACTTCTCTGACTTAAGAACAAAGTCACGAAAAAACGTTTCACCACCCTCAATGTATGCGTGTACTCGATCGCCTCGAGTTGCGGTTCCCAAGATTGAGTTTCCCGAAAAGTTCAAACACTCAGGAACGACTGCCCCTGCGTCATATGTAGCCAGGCCTCCGGCCTCAAACCGCTTCTCGACTTTGTTTAAGGTGTGACTGGAAGAGTCGTTTCCACCGCTAACCGATTGATTACCTCTGTAAAGGCACTTCAAGGAGTCTTGCCCAACGAAGACCTCGAATGCTTTTGGCCGTGTTGAGAATGCGCTTGATAGTCGCTTGAAAGCTCTCTTCTCAACCGACGGCCTTGCGCCGAACCAACCTGAAATCGTTTCTAGAAAGAACTCAGAGCGGCTGGAGGTTGAAAAAAGGACGCTCTTGAATTTCTTGGGAACTGTATAGGATATAGTCCGGCAAACAATTGCATGTTCTTTCGGAAAAACCAGGTTCCACAAATCTCCAACACGGTGAAGCTGGTGCTCTAATTCCTCAGCGGACAGCTCCAACAGTATCTGGCTTTGGGCTGAAGAGGGTTCGAAATAGTGAAGTTGTAAGAGATCACTACTTGCATCTAGAATACAGGCTTGCTTCCCTACACATTTTTCCAATGCTCGCGTGGCTGCGAGTGTGGTCTTTTCTTTGCCGAAGTTTATACCAATACATCTGTTGTCACGATATGAAATGACAGACCTCTGCCGATGATACCACCTCACTTCTGTTCGGGAGCCAAACAAGAAATTGTTCGTAGGATTAAGACTTGAGGTAATTGCAGTCGCAAATTTTCGAACATTAGAGAATAGATTGGGAGAGTTATCTAAGCGGTCCTTGAAAAATTCACTGCGCAGATCTGTGGGCGAATAGGATTCGGTGCCAAAAGCGGCAAGTATTTTTCGAACGTCCTCAAGATAGTCTGTTAACACTTACTCGCCCTCCGTTAGATGCTCGAGGATCTTATCGAATTGCGAATATAGGGAATTTATCATTCCAATGTTGAGAATTACGTGATCATATAGCATAATGCGTTCGGAATACCTACCCGATAGCGTCGAGAGTTCAGAAAAGCGTTCGGCAATTTTTCTTTGGCTGGTGACTCCTCGCCTTTCCATTAAGCTGCTTAAAGTCCGCTCATTGAAATGTCGATATACGAACAGTGTTTTAGCTTCAAAGAGTTCCTTCAGTTTCCTGATTGCATACGTATCGGTGCAGATAAGCACTGGGATCCTTTTCTGAGAAAGGCTTAGATGCAGTTCAGAGATGTCGATGGCGTATTCTGCTCCGACATCAAAATATTTTAGATACCGGTCGTCGTTTGGAATACAGCTTACAAATCGGTGATCTTCATCAGCTGTATCTCTTTTTTGTCGTGTGGTGAGTTTTTTCGGTGTGCAGAAAGAGTGTTTTCTCGTTTCTCTGACATATTGCAACAGAGCCGATTTTCCTGATCCTGTAGGCCCATCAATTATCAGAAGCTCCAAGTGGCTAACCTGCTGTTAAGTCATTCTATTTCATGCAGTCGGTTCCTTAGGCTATCCGCCACCCTTTTGACTTCGTCCATGTTAGGCTCGGCGGGAAAATGCTGCCCCCATCCATCAGAACCAAAGACGCCCGGTCCAAGTGATGGATCGGACTTGAAGCGTGGAAGAAGATGTACGTGATAGTGAGGGTCTTTGTCCCCGATAGCGACCATGTAAGTCTTCTCGCAATCCAACAGATCAACAATTGCACGTGAAGTCATTTGTGCGAGCTTAACCATGTTGCTGAGCTCTTTCGGGTCGGCCTCGTGAAGGTCCTTCACTTCAGACTTGATCGCGACCAACACATGTCCAGGTCGAAGGGGGCCATCAAGAATGACGTAGCCGAGCTTTCCGTTGTAGATTGTGTTATCTGGTGTAGCCTGTAGAAAAATATTTTCTGACACGAGCGGCTCCTATGTTTTGAACGGATGGTTGATGATACTGCGTTTCTGTAGCCATAGCACTCGGTTTCACCACGTTAGGGGGAAGTTTTGAAGGGAGCAAGCCATCTCGCGCTCGTTCGTGCATGCCGCAATCTCGTTCTGGCAGAGTTGCGCGTCTCAGACTGTGGGGATCGCCGTGTCCTGAGCTCGAAGCGCTCGACCCGGTGCATGTTGGCAGGGGGGGGGGCGGGCTGATGAGGCGCACCTGGTTGCGGATATGATCGAAATGCCTTTCCACTGTGGGCGGTACCAGTATGAACGTCTGATTCCCTGGCAAGTCGCTCGTCATCGAAATCGTTTGAAGCTTGCGCGAGGTGCAAGTTCTGATCGATCAATGGAGACAAAACTAAAATACTGAGCGAACCTAATGTGGTTTGGGCCAACATCCGCGGGATCCCCAAACCATCGCCCCGATGACCAATGGTCGTCCATACACTAAAGTTCAAAGCGAACGGCCTTGATGGGGATGATCGGTACACACGATGATTGAACAAGAGACTTTTTGCCTTCCAGGTGTTTCCTTTGCCAAAGGCTTTGCATTTGGCGTGCCACTTTCGGTATCCGAAGCGCTTGCGGAGGAAAACCCAGATACTATTTTGATAATCAGGCGACATGACTCTTTGAAGTCCATTGAAGCTGTGTGTGCTCAACACACCCCACATGCTGCAATCCTAGAAGATTTCGGACCTTATTCTCATCAACATTGGCTCTGTAGCTACTACGACGTACCAGCGATCTCCCTGCCAACAAGGCAAATCTTGGAGCTGCCAACCTCTTCGCTTTTTATTGACTTTGACTCGGGTTCAATATTTGCTTATGAACGAGGCAAGGAAAGAATAGCCGCTGCCGAACGCGAGGCTTGGGACTTGTGCCGGCGGGAAGAAAAAAGAGAGTTGACCACCGGAAGAATCCAAGTTCTTGCGCAAATAAATACTCCCTCTGACGTCAGTATTGCCGTTAGCCAAGGGTGTGATGGTTTTGGCGAGATCAAGTCATCATTATTAGCGAGCGCTCTTGGCAAAAGAAGACTTGCTGCAGTCGAGATTCTCGAAGCGATTAGGAAAGTTGACTGTAGGCAGAATCTTCTGCCGCTCAGGTTCTTTGACGCTTCTCCTATGCAAAACGAAAAAAACGATATAGTTGACGGTACCGCAAATAGCGCCTTGGGCGTTCGGGGGGTGCGTCTTTTTGAGGCTGAGCCTAGTGTTACAGCCCTATTTCTTGAGGGCATCTCCGACATCGAGCAGAACGACTTCACAGTGGTTTTGCCTATGGTGAACACCATTGGGGAGCTCAAAGCTGCCAAACTCGCTTTGTCGCTGTCAACCGATAGAACTGGGGTGCAATTCGAAACCCCTATGGCGTGCCTGAACGCAGACGAAATTCTGTCTGAGGCTGCGTTCGCGATCATCGGGTTGAATGACTTGACGCAGTACACAAGTGCTTGGGATAGAAACCGCTATCATGAAGAGTTCACTCCTCATTCAGCATTACTTCCCCAAGTAGTTGAATTAGCCAAAAAAGTCTGTTCTGCAGCGCAACGAAGGGAAATTGCTGCTGCAATCGCCATAGATCTGTACCCCACCGAGACGCTCGCGGCGGACATTCATGAGGTCTCACCTGATGCCGTTGTTGTCTCGCCACGGAGGATTGAAAAATGGAGGCGTGTGTTGGCGGCGTTTTAGCCTAGTATTTTTGCTTTTAGGTTATTAAAGTTCCTGTCATCAATGAGAGCTTTCAACATTTCTGGGATTATCTCGACCTCGACGAAGCTGTCTTCAAAAGCCAATTGAAGAAAGTCGTCGAAAGTTTTCTCAACAAGATGAACTCTTTCGCCAGCATCATTTTGTCTAGAGCCCGATGGTATACATCCTTTTGCAACCAAATAGTACACTACCCAGTCTATTTTAGTCGTAGGATGTATGGCAAACCAGAATTTAATTTCGTCACAAGTGTACCCGATTTCTTCATGCATTTCTCGTTTTGCAGTTTGGTAGACCGTTTCATTTGCTTCCTGCCTTCCGCCTACAAGACCATAAAACGCACTACGACCTGGTTGTTCTTGCTCAGTTGTCAGAATGGTGCCTTGCGGTGTTACAGGTACCACTACGACAGTATCTGGCCGCTTTAGTTTTTCAAAGGTCTTTGTAGAGCCATCGAATTGTTTTTGCTGCCACTGAAACACTTCGAAGAGCTTACCTTGGAAGACAAGTTCGGCATCTTTTGGGATTGGCTGATTGGAAACCGGTCTTTCGATGTCGTCGGAAGTCATTATTTTCGCTCATTTGCCGCTTCGTTGGTCTGTTCGGTCTCCGGCGCTGTGCCCATGGCTCTGCTACACACCGGCCAAATGCAACCTAGGTATCACGGTTTTTGTTTGTAGTCAGCCTGCAAGAGCGGAGCGGCGCACTTCGTCTGCTATCTCTGCACTGTCAAATTTCGGATGTTCAGTACCGCCGGACATGGAGGCCATCAAAAGCGAACTGCGAGGTGGCCTAGACTTGTGCAAACGTTTTGCTGCATAATTTTGAGCATGGCATCAGGGACCTCTAGTCCAAGACCGCAGAGGCCGAGGCGGCCATCCGAAAGCAACGCAAACGGGAGGAAAGGCAAGAATTCTGGAAGCGCGAAGAGGATCTTCGGAACGCGGACTAAGCCCTTGCTCAAAGCCGTGAACAGCTGTCTGAGGTGATCCAGAAATGGTCTGCCGCGATGTCGATCCAAAGCTTTTTTCGAGAGGCGGAGGAGCGTCTTGCCGGGATCGAGACTGACAGGCGCGAGGCCTTGTCCAAACGTCTTGTTCTAGCGCGATCCATGATGGGAACGCTCGATCCGCTGGAGTTCCTGAAGCAATGGGTCTCGCCGGATGAGCGCTATCGACGGCAGTATCCGGGTGACTGATACAAGCGCTTCTTTGTCAGTGGCTTGCGTCTCGATATTCAAGCAGTCTCGGCTTAGGCGCAGGCCTCGACTCGATCAGCATGTGCTCGATGGCTGACTTTCGCGATTCCCGGTCCCGCGTGTAGGTGTTCCGTCTGAATTCGACGCCCTCCAGCAAGGCCTTCAAATATCCCGCGACCGTATCTGCCGCCATGATCAGTGTCGAGTCAAGCGTGTGCACGTAGCGGCTCGTCACCGAGCCTTTTGCATGACCGATCAGGGCAGCGATCGTTATCTCGGTGAAGCCAAGGTCATTCGCGATACTGGCAAAGCTGTGCCGCAAGACATGCGGCGTCACATCCCAGAGCGGCGTGTCCGTCAGGAGCTTCTTCCAGCTTTGGGGAAAGTTGCCGACCGCGTTGTCGATGCCCTGGCCGGGAAAGACATAGGTGCCGCTGCGCGATGACCGCTTGCTTTCCAGGAACTCGATCACCGGAAGCCCGATGGGACGCACCGATGCGCCTTCCTTGCTGTCGATCAGCCTCAGGCAGCTGCCTTCGATGTCGACCTCGCTCCATCTGAGATTGATGATCTCGCCGCGTCGACAGCCGGTCACGGCGAGGATCCAGAGGATCTCCGCGTGCAGGCGAAAATGGTCGCTCTTCTCCGCCTGTCGCAGAATGCCGCCCAGGATCCGGTATTCCGCCTCGCTCAGCCGTCTGTCGCGTACCTGGTACTTCGGTTTGCGCAAGCCATGGGTCGGGTTGTGATCGATCACGCCAGCTTCCACCGCATAGGAGAATATGCCGCCAAGCAGACCCATGGTGCGGATCGCCGTTCCGCGCCCACCGCGGACGATGGCTTTACCGCGCAGCTTCTCGGTTTTCATTACCACACGCGTCTTGCCCGCGATGATGTCCTTCATCAGGTTGTTCATGTCCGGCTTGGTGATGTCGCGGACGCGGCGTGTGCCGAGCAGGGGGATGATGTGTCGGCGGATGCGGCCCACATCGATCTCGATCGTCGAGGCTCTCTTGGGGCGACCGCCTTTGCCCATGATCAGACCGGCCTCCATGTCTTCGATATACTGTTCGCAGAGCTGCTTGACCGTCAGCGCTCTCCGGTCCTCCTCGCGTTCCTCGGCCGGGTCGTTGCCTTGGGCGACGTTCCCGAGCAGAGCCTTCGCCTCCCGCCGCGCCATCTCCGGCGTCCAGATTCCATGCCGGCCGATCGTGTAGCGGCGGCATCGTCCCCGCGCGCGGTACTGAATGATGTAGCTGCGTTTTCCGGAGGGATAGACGCGGAGCCCGAAGCCGGTCACCTCGTCATCCCAGACCGCCGTGCCCTTTGGCCCCAGCTTGACCGCTTCGACAAATCGCTTCGTGAGCTTCGGCATGCTCAGACCCTCATTTGGGGCCCGGTTTCACGAAAGCAGGACGCAACCACGCGGCCGGAAACCAAGGCGTATTCTCGGATAGAGCTTTCGGCGCGGCGCTTGACCGTGTCTATAATTTTTCAATTATTATAGTGCTCTAGCGGGCTCTATCGCATGTTTCGGAAAGCCCATTAGACCCGCTCCGAAGGCAGAGGCCAGAGGTTCGAATCCTCTCAGGTGCGCCACCCAATATTCAACGTCGGATTGAAATCGGAAGCCCTGAACAGCGGACTTGTCGATTGGATTGCTTAATGCGTTGATCGTGCAGTCATCACAACGGCCCATGAGTGCAAAAATACTGCTGAGTTGCAGTATTTGAGGGAGGGATTCGCTGTCGGGTATCGGGAGTTATTGTAGTAGTTGATTTGGCGGCTCTGCCGCCAATCGCCACAAATGTTAGAAAACCGAGTGGGAAACTCAGTCAGTCAAAAGTTCCAAACAGAACCGATGTGTTCAGGTTTTACCCGCGCCAGGTGCGAACCACGCCGCAATCCATGTGTACGAAGTTCGATCCATAATACTGACCAACACCGCCTGCGCGGCACGACATCGCCGCCTTGGCCATCTGCGATACCGAGCGGGAGGCAAGGCGCAAATCAGCTGCTTGCCCTTCCATGTGAAGCGAGTTGCGCGCCACACGGCGGGATCGGGAACGCAGCATTGCGTTGGTCTGAGGTGAGCGATATCCGGACAACAGCATGTAGGGTTCGTTGACATCCAGCAAGCTGTGTGATGCCGCCATGATATCAATCGTGCGTAAATCGATGGATTTTACCTGATCTGTGCGCCAATCACGCATGAAGTTGTTCACTTCTTTGACAGCGTCCTTGATATACTTACCATCGACCCAATAGATCATATCCAACCGTTCGCCAGTGCGACCGGAATACATACGAATGCGACGAATATCGCCGCCACCGCGTAAAAAGCCTGCTGCGTTGGAGTAGGTGGGTGCTGCTACGACTGCCGTTGCTGCAAACGCTCCCAATAGGGCACGCCGGGTCAAGCCCGAGGAACTGCTCTCTGTCATTTTGGTTTCGTCCCGTACTGTTCCTGCCTGCACACGATGTTACGTGCACTGTCTTAATTATTCCCATCCCAGATGCGGGATTTATGGCACAATCGGAATCGACGGCCAAGAAGTGTTTCATTTTCACCTTTTCAAGGGGGAATTTTCGGCAGTTTTTTGCGCATTTGCCACAGAGCATCACAAATATTTCGCAGTTGTGGGCTTTGGGCCGCGCAGCCGATGCAAACGCGCATCAGGCCCACGAAGAAGCGATTTGGTAAGGATATCGTGAGTGGACAAGCGTTCTGGCACGACTGCATAGTTGTTCGACGTATAAATCACCAGTTCAAACTATTGAATTCCAAGGCCATCCTATGTTTTCTGTTCTCCGCACCAGTACCAGCATCCTGTTTGCCGCGTGTTTCGTGGCTACCGCATCCGTCGCCAATGTGTCGTCTGAAGCTGCGCCAGGAACTGCGTTTCAGATGGCGATGGCTGAACATACTCAGCAGGCGCCGCAACTGGTTGAGTTCTACCGGGCAAACGGGTTTTCGCCGCTTTGGGTCGGCGATACGCCTGAACACACTCAACGCCGGGCGGCGCTGATCAATGCGCTTACGAATGCGCATCTGCACGGCCTTCCACAGGCCGAGCCGACTGTTGTCGCCGTGATGGAAAAGATGGAAAGGGCCCGTTCGGTGCGCGATCTCGGTGCGGTTGAAGCAGAACTTAGCCGTATCTTTGTCGAATATGCTGACGCGCTTTATGCGGGTGCAATCCGGCCCGGCAGTGTGGATGATGGGCTGGTTCGGTCCGTAGAACGACGCAGCACAGTTGAGCATTTGCAGGGAATAAGCACTCAAGGCGCGGCCTACTTTACAGTCTTGGCGCCGCAATCACATCAATACCGCGCATTGATGAAGCAGAAGCTGTCCTTGGAAAAGCTGGTGTTTCAAGGGGGATGGGGGCCAACAGTTCCCGAAAACAAACTGGAATACGGCGACACGGGACCGAATGTTGTCAAGCTGCGCGACCGTCTGGTGGTGATGGGTTACATGAAACCGTCCGCTAGCCCGTCTTTCGACAGCGCGTTGCTTGAAGGCGTTCGTGCCTTTCAATCCGCGCATGGGCTTGAAACCGATGGTGTGGCGGGCAAGGGGACGATTGCCGAAATTAACCGTCCAGCCACAGACCGGTTGAAAGCCGTTTACGTTGCGTTGGAACGCGAACGCTGGCTGCCTCGGGAACGCGGCACGCGTCATATCCTTGTGAACCAAGCCGACTTCACGGCCAAGATCGTGGACGAAGGGCAAGTCACTTTTGAAACCCGCGCAGTCATCGGTAAAAATGTGCATGATCGAAGAAGTCCGGAATTTTCGGATGAGATGGAGCATATGGTGATCAACCCAAGCTGGCATGTTCCCCGCTCGATCGTGACCAAGGAATACCTTCCGAAACTGCAATCAAACCCGAATTCCGTGGGACATATTCTGATAACTGACAGAAGCGGCAGGCAGGTCGATCGGGGTGCGGTGGACTTTACCCAGTTTACGACCAGCAATTTTCCCTTCGCAATGCGTCAACCGCCCAGCCAAAGCAATGCGCTGGGTCTGGTGAAGTTCATGTTCCCCAATAAGCACAACATCTATCTGCATGATACTCCACAGAAAAATCTGTTCTCGCGCGAAGTTCGGGCCTTTTCACATGGGTGTATCCGCTTGGCCCAGCCATTTGAATTTGCTTACGCCTTGCTGGCCAAACAAGAGGAAGATCCAAAGGCATTCTTCCATCGCGTTCTGAACACCGGAAAAGAGACCAAAGTCAATTTGGAACAGAAAGTTTCGGTGCATCTGATTTACCGCACGGCCTATATCGGGCCCAAAGGCGAAGTGCAGTATCGTCGCGATGTCTATGGGCGGGACGGCAAGATTTGGGATGCCCTACAAAAGGCAGGGGTGGCCCTGCCGGACATTCAGGGGTAAGCACAGGGCAAATCCTGCCAAAAGGAAGCCCGCCATGCAGTTTACCGTACAACAGATTGCCGAGTCTCTGGGTGCCGAATGTCAGGGCGATGGCGGCCTGACGATTGTGCGCGCCGCCGAACCGGGCGATGCAGGCCCGACAGATCTGGCGATGGCTATGTCTCCGAAGTACGCCGAGGCGCTTACCAACGGAGCCGCTCGTGCGGCCGTCCTTTGGGAGGGCGCCGACTGGCAGGCGATGGGATTGCGTGCGGCGATTTTTGTAAAACGTCCCCGTATGGCGATGGCTGGCATCACTTCCATGCTGGACCGTGGGCAAGGAGTTGAGCCGGGGATTCACCCCTCGGCCGTGATCGATCCAACAGCTGAAATCAGTTCTGACGTGGCGATTGGACCGTTGGTTGTTGTAGGAGCGCGCGCCCGGATCGGCGCAGGCTCTGTCATAGGGGCACATTGCACCGTGGGAATGGACGCCATATTGGGCGACCAGGCAGTGTTGCGCGAAATGGTCAGCATTGGCGCACGGGCGCAGATCGGAGATCGTTTTATTGCGCAACCCGGTGCCCGGATCGGAGGGGACGGGTTCAGTTTTGTTACCCCCGAAGTCTCGGGCGTCGAAAATGTACGCAAGACAATGGGCGATCAGGGTGAGGCCAAAGCTCAGAGCTGGCTGCGCATTCACTCGCTGGGTGCTGTGGAAATCGGTGACGATGTCGAAATTGGCGCGAATTGCACAATCGACAATGGCACGATCCGAAATACGTATATTGGCCACGGTTCCAAGTTGGATAACCTGGTCCATGTCGGGCACAACACCCGAGTCGGTCAGGACTGCCTGTTGTGCGGTCAGACTGGTGTGTCGGGTTCGGTTGAGATCGGAAACAACGTGGTTCTGGGCGGTCAGACCGGCGTTGTCGACAACATTTTCATCGGGGATGGGGTTATTGCCGGTGGCGGCACTAAGATACTGTCCAACGTACCCGCTGGTCGCGTGATCATGGGGTATCCCGGAGTCAAAATGGAAACGCATACGGACATCTACAAGGCACAACGGCGTTTGCCCCGTATGGCACGCGACGTCGAGGCATTGAAAAAGGCTGTTTTCAAACAGACCCCGAGCGATTAAATCAACCTCAAACTGATAATCAGGGGATCGACATGAGCATCAGCGACCGCGTCATCGCGATCATTGCAGAGCAGGCCGTTCTGGAGCCATCGGATGTAACGCCCGAAAGCACGCTGGAAGATCTGGGTATCGACAGCCTCGGGCTGGTCGAAAGCATATTTGCCATCGAGGAAGAGTTCGACATTTCGATTCCTTTCAATGCCAACGAGCCCGAGGCCAATGACTTCGATATCTCCAATGTGGCCGCGATCATCTCTGGGATCGAAAAGCTTGTGTCGGAAAAGGTCTGACACACGCTCATGAAACGCGTTGTCATTACCGGAGCAGGTACGATCAATTCGCTGGGCCATTCGGTCCCTGACACGCTGGAAGCAATGCGCGAAGGTCGTTGTGGTATTTCGGAACTTGAATTCCGGGATGTTGATCGGTTGGCCATCAAGATCGGCGGACAGGTCCGGGGTTTCGAGGCGGAAGGGCGGTTCAACCGACAGCAGATGTCGCTGTACGACCGCTTCACGCAATTCACCCTGACGGCAGCCAAAGAGGCGATTGAGCAGTCGGGCATCGAGTTTCACGGCGAGTTGGCAGCAAGATCAGGTGTTGTTCTGGGAACCGCGGGTGGTGGTGTTTCGACTTGGGATGACAATTACCGTTCTGTTTATGAGGATGGGAAGAACAGGGTACACCCCTTTGTCGTTCCAAAGCTCATGAACAATGCAGCCGCCAGTCATGTTTCAATGGAACATAACCTGAAGGGCCCCAGTTTCACCGTGTCGACAGCATGTGCGTCATCAAACCATGCGATGGCTCAGGCCTTTCAGATGGTGCGCAGCGGCGCGGCTCCGGTCATGGTTACGGGCGGGTCCGAATCGATGTTGTGTTTCGGCGGTGTAAAAGCCTGGGAAGGTCTGCGCGTGATGTCGAAAGACGCGTGCCGCCCGTTCAGTGCCAACCGCAACGGAATGGTGCAGGGCGAAGGGGCTGGCGTCTTTGTCTTTGAGGAATACGAACACGCCCGCGACCGAGGGGCCGAAATACTGTGCGAAGTTGTCGGCTTTGCCATGTCATCGGATGCCTCGGACATTGTGATGCCCAGCAAACAAGGGGCCGCGCGTGCCATGGCCGGTGCCTTGGCCGATGCGAAGTTGAACGCAAAAGATGTGGGTTATATCAACGCGCATGGCACCGGAACAGCTGCAAATGACAAGACCGAATGCGCAGCCGTGGCCGACGTGTTTGGGCCGCACGCAGACGATCTGATGATATCGTCCACGAAGTCCATGCACGGCCACCTGATAGGCGGGACCGGAGCTGTTGAGCTGCTGGCCTGCATCATGGCACTGCGGGACGGTGTCATTGCACCGACGATTGG
Source organism: Ruegeria sp. AF5 (assembly GCF_056541905.1). Taxonomy (NCBI): domain Bacteria; kingdom Pseudomonadati; phylum Pseudomonadota; class Alphaproteobacteria; order Rhodobacterales; family Roseobacteraceae; genus Ruegeria; species Ruegeria sp. AF5. The sequence goes on along the minus strand of NZ_JBQFYZ010000003.1, from coordinate 337,365 downwards.
ATATGAGGAACCGGACCCGGAATGCGCGTTGGACGTGGTACCGAACGAAGCACGCGAAGCAAAGGTCGACGTCGCGCTTAGCAACGCATTCGCCTTTGGTGGGTTGAATGCCGTACTGGCCCTGAAGCGGGTTTAGTGAAAAAGCCGCCGTTAATAAAACGGCGGCTTCCACGGATGTTTTTTCTTAGTTTGTGTTGACGTTCAGAGCGTCAAAGCCCGATGTGAAGCCGGAGAGCGACATGTCCATTTCAAGAACCTGATCCGGGAAACGGGCGGGAACCAGTGAAAACGTCGCTTTGGTTCCAGCTTTCATCGCGTCGATATCCCCTTGGCTAAGACCCAGTTGCGCGATGCAGCCCACGGGAACGCATTGGTGATAGTTGTACAATTTACGCGGCGCGCCATCGATTGACAGGGCCAGTTGCGCTTGCAGCAGAGTTTCGAGGGGTACGATCACATTTGCCCAAGCAACGGCTGCCCCACCTTCTGGCAGTTTCCCGATGGATACTTCTGCGATCGGATCACCATTTTTGCCCTCCAGAACCTGAACGATGGCGCAAGGATCCTCGCCTTCCTGTGCCTTGATACAGGATACGTCCCAATCGCCGAATTCTTCCTTTACGAACTGTTCTCCGACCCGGGGGCCTTCCTGACCAAGGTCCAGACCGGCGTCTGGCGCGGTTGTGGTTGTGTCTTGTGCATACGCTGCGCCGGATAGCAGAACAGCGGCGACCGTGTTGAACGAGAGGATTTTCTTGAACATGAATGCCTCGGGTTGATGATTGATCTTTTTGCTTCGTTTAACACTCTTCTGAACCAGTGTCAGGCACTAACAGAACAGCCTTTGCGAACGTGAACGGATTCTTGCCTGAGGCCTGGAACCGCACCTTCGGAGATTAGAAAAAGGGAGCTGTTCGACCAGCTCCCTTCCCCATAAGTTTCTCCCCGTCGGACTGGCCGACTTATTTATGCGCAAACCCTACGGAAGGGGCGCACACGGGTCAACAGCTATCCTCATTTTTTAATCTATGCGCCAGAATAATAATCCGATGGCCAAACCAAAAAGGCCGTGCCAGCAGGCACGGCCAGTCGACAGGGAGGAAGTCTGCCTCGCAATGCAAGGCAAATAGACTATCGCAGTCAAAGGTTAACTTTGTATGCTGGCGGCAGATCGGTGAACAATAAGGCAATGTTAATGGGCACGAATATCTTTTTGGGCGGTGGCGGTGAAAACTATGGCCAGCCGCAGGAACTGGCGTTGAAATATGCCAACCGCCACGGGTTGATTGCCGGGGCAACCGGTACCGGCAAAACCGTGACGTTGCAGATTCTTGCAGAAGGTTTTTCTCAGGCGGGTGTCCCGGTATTCCTCTCGGATGTGAAAGGGGATCTGTCTGGTCTGGCCCTTCCCGGAAGCGAGGCCCACAAACTGCATCAGGCCTTTCAGGACCGGGCCAGTCGGATCGGGTTCGAGGAATTTGCCTATTCTGCCTGCCCGGTGACATTCTGGGATCTGTTCGGTGAACAGGGCCATCCAGTGCGCACGACGGTGACGGAAATGGGTCCGCTGTTGCTGTCGCGGTTACTGGAGTTGAGCGAGGCGCAGGAAGGTATCCTGAATATCGCATTCCGCGTGGCCGACGAAGAAGGGATGCCGTTGCTGGACCTTAAGGACCTACAGGCGCTGCTGGTCTGGATCGGAGAGAATCGGGCGCGACTGTCATTGCGATACGGCAATGTATCCACGTCCTCGATTGGGGCGATTCAGCGACGTCTGCTGGTCCTCGAGAATCAGGGTGGTACAAAGCTGTTTGGCGAGCCTGCACTGGATCTGGCCGATCTGATGCGAACTGACGAAAACGGGCACGGAATGGTGAACATTCTGGCATCAGACCAGCTGATGGCAGCCCCACGGCTATATGCAACGTTCCTGTTGTGGCTGTTGAGTGAACTGTTCGAAGAGCTGCCAGAGGTCGGAGACCCCGAAAAACCAAAGCTGGTGTTCTTTTTTGACGAAGCCCATCTGTTGTTCGACGATGCGCCAAAGGTTCTGGTGGACAAGGTCGAACAGGTCGCCCGCCTGATCCGTTCAAAGGGTGTGGGTGTATACTTCATTACTCAAAGCCCCGCCGATATCCCGGAAGATATTCTTGGACAGCTGGGCAACCGTATTCAGCACGCATTAAGGGCATTCACGGCGCGGGACCGAAAGAACCTGCGGCTGGCCGCTGAAACCTATCGCGAGAACCCGACTTTTAACACGGAAACGGCAATTCGCGAAGTCGGTGTGGGGGAGGCCGTCACCTCAATGCTGCAAAAGAAAGGTGTTCCGGGCGTGGTCGAGCGTACGCTTATTCGTCCGCCGGGATCTCAGCTGGGGCCAATTTCAGATGCCGAACGCCGGGATATCCTTGCCGCCTCGGCGATGGCAGGAAAATACGACAAGAGCGTAGATCGAAAATCTGCCTTCGAGATTCTTCAGGCGCGGGCCCAAGCTGCGGCCAATGCCGCAGAACTGGCCGAATCCGACGAAGTTCTTGAAGCGCAATCGCCGATCGAACGCGAATATTCTTCGGCCCGCAGATATTCGGGCAGCCGGGTCGGCCGGTCCTCCTCCCGGGTTGAGCGCAAGCAGGACACGTTTGCCACGGCAATGACCGAAGCGGTGATCAAAGAGCTTAAGGGCACAACCGGGCGCCGGATCGTGCGCGGTATCCTCGGCGGATTGTTTCGCAACAGGTAAAAACGTAGCGTCCTTGGTGGGCGCTACAGCGTTTACTTCAGTCGGCGTTGGCCTTCCTGGCGACAATAGGCGTCAGCCTCGGGAACAGACATCTTCGTGGCTGGGAAGTCGATTGCACGGTCCCAGGTCACGCGATCCTGACGATACAACTGACAGGTCACGACACCTTTAGGTGTCTGAACCTTGACGGGCGTCGTCTCAAGATCTTCGGGGCTGGGGACACAAGCGGATACCGCAACCGCAATAGCCGGAAACAGAATGAGTGATTTCAGATGTGGTGCTTTCATTTTCTACTCTTGTCTACTCGTCTTGTTGATCGATTGAAACGGCATAGGCGAGGGTGAGTGCCAGCAACCTGCCGCAAATCGAAAACACTGTGGTGGGTTCGTTTATTCAGAAAAACCTTAAGAATCAAGAAACCGCGCCAGATAAGTGGCGCGGTTTTGCGCATTGGAACGTGGCGCGGACCTATTTCTCGGGGATCAGACCCCTTGGGCTGAATCTGAGAACAATCAACAGGATCAGGCCCATCGTGAACAGGCGCATATGTGCGGCACTATCAATAAGATGTGCCTTCAGCGCGCTGCCATCCGGCAAGCCTGCAGTGATAACACTCATCAACCACAAGCCAATCGGTTCGACCTGAACCCACAAGAACCATATCAGGAACGCACCCAAAACGGCCCCGAAGTTGTTGCCCGAACCGCCAACGATCACCATGACCCAAACCAGGAAGGTAAAGCGCAGCGGATTGTAAGTGCCCGGCGTCAGCTGTCCGTCCAGAGTGGTCATCATCGCGCCTGCGATGCCGCAAATGGCCGACCCTAATACGAAAATCTGCAAGTGGCGACGGGTGACGTCCTTGCCCATCGCTTCGGCTGCAATTTCATTGTCGCGGATTGCGCGCATCATACGGCCCCACGGGCTTTTCAGCGCCATTTGCGCCATCCAGAGCAGCACCAGAAGAACCAGCATGAACAGCAGCGAATACCCAAGTTTCACCGAGAGGGTGGATGCAGTGACCGGATCCAGCCCCAGCCATTCGGCGCGGGCAAGAAAAGCCGGATCTTGCTGCAAGTCAACTTCATACCCGACAACCGGGGAGGGACGCGGGATGCCATAGACGTTCTTCACGCCGCGGGCCAACCAGTCCTCGTTCTTCATGACGGCGATGATAATCTCGGCGATACCCAGTGTGGCAATTGCCAGATAATCTGACCGCAGCCCTAGCGCGGTTTTGCCAATCAGCCACGCCGCCCCGGCAGCCAGCAGACCTCCGGCAGGCCAGGCCAGCAGAACGGGCAGGTTCAGTCCACCGATGTTACCGGCAATCGCCGGGTCAATGGCCTCGACCGCAGCAACATTGGGGTCGAACACGGCCCGGTAGAGGAAGAAGCCGACGATAAGGACAGTGATTATTGTGAGCGTTTGCACCCGGCCTTTGGGTATTCTTGTTGCCACCAGTACGGCTGCAACAACGGTGGCAGCCCCCAGTAGCAAGGACAGAACGATACCATAACCGCCTGCGCCCCAGGCGCCCGGAGTAGGCTCTGTCGAAACCAGAACCACGGCCAGACCACCCAGCGCGACGAAGCCCATAACCCCTACGTTAAACAGGCCCGCAAAGCCCCACTGCAGGTTCACACCGATCGCCATGATGGCCGAGATCAGCCCCATGTTCAGGATCAGAACGGCAGTGTTCCAACTTTGCGTGAAACCGGTCAGCAGAATCAGACTGCCAACAGCTATGAAAAGCAGAGTGTTTTTGACAGATTCGGTCATACTGCTTTTCCCTTGAACAGGCCCGTGGGCTTAAACAGAAGCACGATCAGCAGGATGACAAAGCTGACAGCGAATTTGTAATCGGTGGACAGGAGCTGGACCAATCCGGACGGCTCCAGGTTTTCGGGGGCCACATAGGTCAGTACTTTTTTCCAGGCATAGGTGATCGTCACCTCGGAAAACGCGATGATGAACCCGCCGGCAATTGCGCCCAGTGGGTTACCAAGGCCACCCACGATGGCCGAAGCGAATATCGGCAGCAGAAGCTGGAAATAGACGAAGGGTTTAAAGCTCTTGTCCAACCCGTAAAGAACACCCGCTGTGGTCGCCAAGGCGGCCACGATGATCCAGGTGATCATCACAACACGTTCAGGGTTGATGCCGGACAAAAGCGCCAGATCCTCGTTGTCGGAATAGGCGCGCATCGATTTCCCGGTTCGTGTTTTATTGAGGAACCAGAACAACAAGGCCACGGCAATAACGGCCACTATCAGTGTAATCCCTTGCGAGGTCTTGATAGCCAGCCCCTCTTGTAGGCCTGTCATGGATTTGAAGTCCCGCGCGGATATCAGGAATCTTGCACCGTCCGAAAACTTTTGGTCATCCGGCCCGATGATAAAGCGCACCAAACCGTTCATGATGAACATTACACCCATTGATACGATCACAAGGATAACCGGCTTGGCCTTTTGTTCGCGGTAAAAGCGGTAGACCAGCCTGTCCGTGACCAACACCAGCAGGATGCAGCCAAGGATGGCAAAGGGCAGGGCGAGCAGGGCAGTCGGCAACGGCCCAAAGCTGACACCAGCGGCCTGTAAGCCCCAAGTGACAAGCACAGCGATCATCGCCCCAAAGGCCATGGTGTCACCATGGGCAAAGTTCGAAAACCGCAGGATGCCGTAGATCAGGGTCACGCCAAGCGCTCCCAATGCCAGCTGGCTGCCATAGGCAATCGCAGGCACGATGACAAAGTTGGCCAGTGTGACCAACGCGTTCAGTAAATCCATGAATTCTTCTCACTGTCCGGGTGCGGCTTTATGGCATGTGTACCATTGGTAATTCAACACACGGCTATGGTTTTCAACGAATTGGGCGAACGTTTTTTGCCAGGGTAACGCGGAACCAGCAAGGCTTGTGAGTTTCCGAGAACCAAACGCGCAGGTGAAGCCGCGCGACTTTTGAGGTCAGCGTGGCCACCCGGCAGTATTGCTTGGATGCAAAGTCACGCCTGAACGTCTTGGCATTTGCCGAAATCTTCGTCGGCATGGGGACCTTTGACAGACAGATCATAGGACATGTCGTCAAGTTGAACCACCAGCGTCATCACGTTCTGACCTTCGATATACATGAACGTCATGCTTCCCACGCCTTTGAGGATCACAGCATCGCCTGCGGCTATTGGGGTTTCAATGTTACCTTTGTCACCGTCCGCGGCACGGCTAAGGCGGATTTCGCTGCCGTCGCGGTCGGAGGTGCACAATAGGTGGCGTTCTTCGGCTACTGCCTGAGTGGCCGAAAATAGGGCAAGCGGCAAAGCGATCCAGAGTTTCATAGTCTGCGGGTCCTTGTCTTCGATTTTGCATTCGCCTTCGAACTGTCGAGCCATTGGTTCAGTAATATGGCCCGACCGGCGTGGATGGCCCGCCTAAAGCTCCATTATGTCACAAATTGAACTTAAGCGTGTTTTTTGCCCTTTGAATCACGCGTGAAAATAACCGATTTGGTCTCGTGAAAGAGCCATTAAAACAAATAAATAATAGTCATGTTTAACGTCCTCAAATTTAACGCACCATTATCCTGACATATTGAAAACACAATCAGACATGGGTTGAGCGATTCAGGTTCAAAGTGACCCGCGCCGGGCCGTTTTGTCTGCCAATCTAGGGCCCCAGATTGTTTTTGTCTCAAGCTGAGCGCACACCACCTCACCTGGCCTCAAGTTCCGGTGAAATAGCTGGTTCAGGTCTATGATACGAAAGGGTTTTTCCTAAGTTCACTTCGTTGAGCTGCGGAAGATGTGATTGTCGAGCGCAGCCAGTACCGAAATATAAGGCTGATCTCGCGAGCGTAATAGCGCGCGAGGGCAGGCATAAGTAACCGAAGGAAGAAACTCATGAGATTTACCGCGCTGATCACGGCTGGCCTGTTGATGCCCACATTCGTACAAGCTGCAATCGACGACCCGCTGAATGGCGCGGATTTTGTCGTCAATTGCCTCTCCGACAAAAACGGGGGATCGGTGACTCTGGCGCGGTCGGGTGAGACGGACAAGGGGTTCATCGTGGCCGAAAACATCAAGGGCGAGGCGCAGATTATTCCCGGTCTGAACTCGCTCACCTTCCTGCATATCATGGATCAGGACGTGGTGACCTTTGTGGTGGATTTCGATAACCTGCACTATGACATGTCGGTCAAAGGTCCACATGCCGCGAATGACTCCGGATATTGTAGCAATCCGGCGGGGTGAGAATTAGGAAGGCGGTTGCACTTAGTTATGCAGTGATTTTCTACACTGTTTTCCTTGAAGCAACGTGTTTCTGCGAACCCACTGCTAGAATGAGGAGGACGGTGCGCACCAAATGGGAGTTTGTGCGCCGTCTCATCCTCAACCGCCCAAGAAACTCTTTCTCACTTCCGGATCAGCCAGCAATTCCTTGCCCGTACCGGTATAGGCGTTTCGCCCCTGAACCAGCACATATCCCTTATCGGCAATCTCCAGTGCCTGGCGGGCGTTTTGTTCAACCATCAGGATCGGCAGGCCGGTGCGTGCGACCTCGATGATGCGGTCAAAAAGCTCATCCATCACGATGGGTGAGACACCTGCGGTGGGCTCGTCCAGCATCAGGACCTTGGGTTGCGTCATCAGCGCGCGACCCACGGCAACCTGTTGGCGCTGACCGCCAGACAGTTCGCCGGCAGGTTGGTTGCGTTTGTCACGCAGAATTGGGAACAGATCATAGACCTGCTCCATCGTGTCCGAGAAATCGTCGTGACGGATAAAGGCACCCATTTCCAGATTTTCCTCGACAGTCATCGAGGTGAAAATGTTCGATGTCTGAGGAACAAAGCCCATACCGCGGATCACGCGATCTTGTGGGGTGAGGCTGGTGATATCCTCGCCGTCTAGACGTACAGAGCCGGCGCGCACATCCAGCATCCCAAACACGGCCTTCATCGCCGTTGACTTGCCCGCACCGTTGGGGCCGACGATAACGGCGATCTCACCCTTGTCCACGGCAATGGTGCAGTCATGCAGGATATCCGGGCCTTTGCCATAACCGCCGGTCATGGTGTCGCCGATCAGAAACGGGCCGCCTTCAACGCGATGAGTCGTCCCGCTTTTACGATGGGCAGGCGTCATTGTTCCGATACCTTGCGTGTTGGTAATCGATGCGTCCTTGTTGCCCTTGTCGTCCTGATAGGGGTTGTCGCTCATGCCAGCGGTCATGTCTGGGCCTCCAGCTTGTCTTTGTTTTTGAGGCCGGTGCCAAGATAGGCTTCGATCACGTGCTCGTTTGCCTTGATCTCATCCAGAGTACCCTCGGCCAAAACCTTGCCCTCGGCCATGCAGATGACCGGGTCGCAGATCTTGCCGATGAAATCCATGTCGTGCTCGATGACAACAAATGTATAACCACGCTCTTTGTTCAGGCGCAGGATCGTATCAGCGATGGTCATCAGCAGGGTGCGGTTCACGCCTGCTCCGACCTCGTCCAGAAATACGATCTTGGCGTCCACCATCATGGTACGACCAAGTTCCAGCAGTTTCTTTTGACCGCCCGAAACCTGACCGGCCTTGTGATCGGCCAGATGTTCGATGGTCAGAAACTCCAGCACCTCGTCTGCCTTGGCTTTCAGCGCGCGTTCTTCATCAGCGATGCGCTTGCGTCCGAACCAGGTATTCCATAGCGCCTCACCCGATTGCGCACCGGGCACCATCATCAGGTTTTCGCGGCAGGTCATCGACGAAAACTCATGCGCGATCTGGAACGTGCGCAGCAAACCCTTGTGAAACAGCTCATGCGGGGGCAGGCCGGTGATATCTTCACCATCCATAACCACCTTGCCGCTGGTCGGGGGCAAAACACCGGCGATTACATTGAACAGAGTGGTTTTTCCGGCCCCGTTGGGCCCGATCAGGCCGGTGATCGACCCTTTTTGGATTTCCAGCGACGCCCCGTCCACCGCGTGAAACCCGCCGAAATGCTTATGCACGTCCTCGACGACGATCATGGTATCCCCTTGCCTTGTCCCCGTGAAACGAGGTGCAGCCTTTTGTCATTGAAACAGCCCGGGCACAAGGCCCGGGCTGTTTGATTTTATGGTTTGATATGCGGGATCAACGGAAGTTGACGGTCTTGTTTTCGCCGTCGGTCACTTCGATCTCGCGGTAAGACCCTGCGCTTTCGCCGGGGCCGATCAACTCGACACCGGACGCGCCGACATAGTCGATGTCCTGACCGGCGGCCAGCAGTTCCAGACCTTTCGCCAGTTCACCGGGATAAATCTTTTCACCCGGCGCATTGGCGACGTCCATTACTTTGCCCGCGTAATCTGCCGGATTGGTCGAACCGGCGGCTTGCATGGCGAACATGAACAGCGCTGCCGCGTCATAGGATTCGGGCGAATAGGGCGACGAACCGTCAAATCCGGCTGCTTCGGCCAGTGCAAAGTACTTTTCTGCACCTTCACCACCCGACCCGGCGATCTGACCGAACGAGCCGTTCAGGTCGGGGCCGACATTTGCGGGCAGTGAGTCGCCAATCATGCCACCGGGCAGACCAAAGGTGTCAAACGCACCGCTGTCCAGCGACGACTGGATGATGCCCAGACCACCCTGGTCCAGATAACCCGCGACAACCAGAATGTCTCCACCGGCCGAGGCCAGCGCGCCAACTTCAGCCGAATAGTCGGCCTTGCCGTCTTCATGCGCCGTAACGATGGTCACTTCACCGCCAACCGCTTCGAAGGACGTCTGGATCGCATCGGCCAGACCTTTGCCATAGTCGTTGTTGGTATAGGTCAGCGCGATCGAGTTGATGCCGCGATCCTTGAGGATATCAGCCATAACCTGACCTTCGCGCGCATCCGACGGTGCGGTGCGGAAGAAAAGGCCGTTGTCCTCCATGGTCGACAGGCCGGGCGAGGTCGCCGAAGGCGAGATCATGACCATGCCGTTTGGAATGGCAACGTTTTGCAGAATCGCGCCGGTTACACCCGAACAGTCGCCGCCGATGATGCCTGCAACGCCGTCAGCGATCATACGCTCGCCGTTCGAGGTGGACAGACCATTGTCGATACAGCCGGTATCAGCACGTACACCAGCCACGCTGGCACCGTTCATGAACTTGCCGGATTCGTTGACTTCGGCGATTGCCAGTTCCGCGCCCGATCCCATGGCAGGGGCCAGCGATTCAATCGGGCCGGTAAAGCCGATCAAAATCCCCAGTTTGACATCTTCGGCCATGGCTGCGCCGGCCAGCAATGCAGTTGCTGCAGTTGCAGTAAGCAGCTTTTTCATATGGTTACTCCCAGTTGTGAACGTATTCGTTCTGGCGACGACCCTAGGCAAGCTGTTCGGAAAAGAAAAGTCCTAACGCAAACCTGTCTTTTTCGTTTGAAATCCTATCTGTTTTGTTGGGACTCACCCCTGATTGTCACCGAAAGGGACCAGAATGCTCAGAACGGCGATGATTCTGTCTTTCTCACTCTGCGCCTGGAATGCCGCAGCCCAAACGTTGTCGGTTTCAGCCGGGATGGTCCAGCTGGAAGAAATGGTCGGCGGGTTGGAGACCCCATGGGCGGTTGGCATTTTACCCGATGAAAGCTTCCTCGTCACGGAACGGGATGGAAGGTTGCTGTATGTGCGAAATGGACAAGTTGGGGATGTTTCAGGCGTTCCAATGGTTGCGGCTTTGGGGCAGGGCGGATTGCTGGACGTCACGATCTCACGCGATTTCAATCAAAGTCGAGAGGTCTTTCTGACCTTCGCAAAACCTCAGGGCGACGGTGCAGGGACTGCGGTTGCGGTTGCGCGCCTGTCCGAGACTGGCAAAAACCTTCAGAACCTTCGAGTAATTTTCGAGGCATCGCCAGGTGGTACGGGTGGTCGGCATTTTGGCAGCCGTGTGGTCGAAGCGCATGATGAGACATTGTTCGTGACCTTGGGCGAGCGGGGACAGGCGGAGAATGCACAGGATCGGTCCAATCCTTTGGGCTCGGTCATTCATATCAACCGCGATGGGACGGTTCCGGCAGATAACCCCTTTGTCGGGCAATCGAATATCGAACCCGAGATATGGTCATACGGTCATCGAAATCCACAGGGCGCGGATTTGGACGCGCTTGGCCGACTTTGGATCTCGGAACACGGGGCGCGGGGTGGAGATGAAATCAACCAACCCCGCGCAGGTGCCAATTACGGCTGGCCTGTTATCTCGTACGGCACACATTATTCGGGTGAAAAAATCGGCGAGGGCACCAGCAAGCCTGGCATGGAGCAGCCGCGCCTGTACTGGGACCCGTCCATCGCGCCGTCGGGGTTGATGGTCTATTCCGGCGGCATGTTTCCCGAATGGCGGGGCGACATTTTCGTGGGCTCGCTGAAATTCGACTATATCGCGCGGCTGTCTGGGGATCCACTGCGCGAGGTCGAGCAGATCAGGGGACCCGAAACCGAACGGGTCCGCGACATCGTGCAGGCCCCTGATGGGGCAATCTGGTTCATCTCGGTCGGGAAAGGGGCGGTTTACAGGCTCGCCCGTTCGTCCTAGGAGTGTCGGAATGCACTTCATAGAGGATTGATATGTTCCGCATTCTCGCAACGATAATCTTGTGCCTTTTGGCGGTTCCCGCTGCGGCGGACGAGGTTTTTCCGACCTATGCCGATTATGAAACCTTCGTCGATACCAAGATGAAGAACCGCGAATTTTCGAACGTCGTCAAACGGTTGGGAGGCGCTGATGAATACACGCCGCAGGAGATGGAGGTTCTTCAGGGCCAACTGCGCGACCTTGTTCCATATTACCTGACCCACGCCAACGTGGCCAAGCGGGTCGAGCTTGAAAACGGCTTCACGCAGGAGATGCGGGTGTATTGGAATGACAAGAACAGCTATGTTTTCATCTACACGGTATTGCACGAACGTGACGACGGTCTGATGGTTCTCAGTTTTTCCCTCAACACCAATGTTACGCCCATTCTGGAGAAATTCTAGGCGCTCAGACCGATAGCCGCCCGCTCTGCGCACCACGCTCGCGATAGGGCGTGGTGTTGTAATGCGCGCGGTAGCATTTCGAGAAATGGCTAGGCGAGGCGAACCCACAGGCCAGGGCTACGTTGATGACGCTCATATCGGTTTGCATCAGCAGGTTCCGCGCCTTGTGCAAACGAAGCTCCATATAGTACCGCTTGGGCGAGCGGCTGAGATAACGCCGGAACAGTCGCTCAAGTTGGCGGGTCGACATGCCGACTTCCTTGGCCAGAATCGAAGGTGAGATCGGCTCTTCTATGTTCTTTTCCATCATCAGGATGACCTGACTCAACTTGGGGTGACGTACGCCAATACGCGTCGGTGTAGACAGGCGCTGCGTGTCCTGATCTGTCCGGATAGACGAATAGATCATCTGATCCGCCACCGCATTTGCCAGGTCTTCGCCGAAATCGTCTGCAATCAACTTGAGCATCAGATCGATAGAAGAGGTCCCCCCAGCCGTCGTCATACGACTGCCGTCAATCTGAAAGACTGCTTTCGTCAACTCGACCTCATCGAATTCTTCGATGAAACTGTCGGAGTTTTCCCAATGTATCGTCGCCCGCTTGTTGTCCAGCAGACCGGCCTTGGCCAAGGTATAAGCAGCCGTGCACAGACCGCCGATCCGCAATCCGCGCCGTGCCTCGCGCCGCAACCAGTTCAGAATGCGTTTGGTGGTCGCGGCTTGTACGTCAACGCCCCCGCAAATCAGAACGACATCGTCGCGTTGCAGTTCGTCCAGGTCACGATCCAGTTTGAATTCGGTTCCGGCTGAACATGAAATCGAATCTCCGCCTTCACCTGAAAGCGTCCATGTATAAAGTTGTTTGTCGGCCATGCGGTTTGCGATGCGCAGGCTGTCGAGCGCCGACGCAAAAGACAGCAGCGAAAACTTGTCCAGCAGGACAAAAACGAAATGGCGGGGTGTGGCCCCAGCATTTTCCACCGTGACTGCTTGGCGTTGCACTTGCATGACAAAATGTCCTTAATTCTGCGCGGGAAAACCTGGTATCCGGCGACGTATTTGGCAGTCACCATGATCAAAGCTTGTTTGCGGCGTCAAGAGGCGCAAATGGGATATGGTCACTCTTCATTGCTTTTTGTATAGAGGCGACCTGAACACTTCAGCGGAGATCAAAGCTATGACCGAATGGCAAAAGTCGAACTGGCGCAACAAGCCCCGGGTTCAGATGCCAGACTATACCGACGCGGCCGCATTGGCCAAGGTCGAGGCCCAGCTTTCGCAGTATCCCCCGCTGGTCTTTGCCGGTGAAGCGCGGCGCCTCAAGCAACATCTTGGTGCCGCCGGTCGCGGCGAGGCCTTCCTGCTTCAGGGCGGGGATTGTGCTGAAAGCTTTGAACAATTCAGCGCCGATGCGATCCGTGACACCTTCAAGGTGATGCTGCAAATGGCGATGGTTCTGACCTACGGTGCCAAGGTGCCCGTGGTAAAGGTCGGTCGCATGGCCGGTCAATTTGCAAAGCCGCGCAGCGCCCCGACAGAGGTTGTGAATGGTGTAGAACTGCCCAGCTACCGGGGTGACATCATCAACGAACTGGCGTTCACGCCCGAAGCGCGGATTCCGAATCCCGGAAAGATGTTGCAGGCCTACACGCAGGCGGCGGCCACGTTGAACCTGCTGCGTGCCTTCTCAACCGGTGGCTTCGCCGACATGAGCCGTGTTCATTCGTGGACGCTGGGCTTTACCGACGAACAGGACGTTCAGAAGTATTCCGAAGTTGCGGACCGCATTCAGGACACCATCGACTTCATGGAAGCGGCTGGTATCACGGCAGACACGACGCACGAATTCTCGACCGTTGAATTCTACACCAGTCACGAAGGTCTGTTACTGGAATATGAAGAGGCGCTGACCCGTCTGGATTCGACCTCGGGCAACTGGCTGGCCGGGTCTGGCCATATGATCTGGATTGGCGACCGTACACGCCAGCCTGACGGCGCACATGTCGAGTTTTGTCGTGGCGTTCTGAACCCGATCGGATTGAAATGTGGTCCGACGACGACGGCAGAAGACCTCAAGGTTCTCATGTCGAAGCTGAACCCTGAAAATGAAGAGGGCCGCCTGACCCTGATCGCGCGCTTTGGTGCGGGTAAGGCGGGTGAACACCTTCCGCGTCTGGTCAAGGCCGTGAAGGAAGAAGGCGCTAAGGTTACTTGGGTCTGCGACCCGATGCACGGCAATACGATCAAATCGGCCACGGGCTACAAAACCCGCCCGTTCGATTCTGTCCTGCGTGAGGTGCGCGATTTCTTTGGTGTGCATCAATCCGAGGGCACGATCCCTGGCGGTGTCCATTTCGAGATGACCGGTCTCGACGTTACCGAATGCACCGGTGGTGTGCGGGCCGTGACCGAAGAGGATCTGTCGGATCGTTACCACACCGCCTGCGACCCACGCCTGAACGCGTCTCAGTCACTGGAACTGGCGTTCCTTGTGGCGGAAGAACTGACCAACCTGCGCCGTAACGGATCAAAACGCGCCGCAAGTTAAGCGTGCGAAAAGAAGGAAAAACAGCGGGCCAACGGTCCGCTGTTTTTTTTGTTCCGGGTGTTCAAACTGGTTCAGTCATCGCGCGACACGACCAGACGAAGGTGTTTGGCCGCGCGTTTGAAATCCGTTTGGTCTTCGGCAAAACCGTCAACGGTTTGAGGCACAGCAGGAACTGGTGCCTGAACTTCCGAAAACGATTTGATCCGCGTATCCGTAATCGAAAATCTGCGTGGGGTTTTACCAATCGCACCATCCGCAACCATGACGCCCAGAACCCGGCTGACGTCGCCCAGATCGCTTTTGAGCGGCAAAAGGATCATGCAGGCCTGCATCCGGGTACGTCCCAGTATCCCGCTCGAATCCAACCCCAGTTCGGCAACGGCGGGTGCTGCGAAAACCTGCTCCAGAACGTCCTTAAGACTGGCGCGGTCATCAGGTTGAAAAAAGGCCGTCACAGGCATGCCGCGAACCTCCATCCCCGCAAGCGCGTTCAAGTGGCTTCCGGCAAGGCGAAACCGGGCCAGTCCGGGGGCGATCCGTTCAAGAATGAAAGTATATTCAAGTATGTTTTCCAGTCCACGCGGGTCGACCTGAGACCGCATCGGAACACCGTCACCGCTCAGCAATGCAGTCCAATACGCCTCGGCCTGGCGGATCGGCGTAAGGCTGCGCCCACTGTCAAAGCGATCCATTGCGACGATCTTTCCAAATTCTGACCCGGAACCAGTCCCGAAAAAGGTTTTCATTTTCTTCACCCTTACGTCAATTGGCCGCCATTTTCATAAAATGCAACACAACCGGAGCATTTGTGGCCTGCAAGCCATTACCAGGGGTAGTTTGACTCGGGTTTATTCAATTTTGGAGCAATTCTTTAACGAATGGTTAACTTACGCCAAACAAATGCGGCCTCAGCAAACTCTTGCTCTGCACCGGCCAATCGCATTAGGTGCGGCACACATCCAAATGGGTGAGGTCACAGGAAAGGACAGTCATGATCAGATCCATGACCGGGTTTGCCTCGGGGAAGGGGGAATACGGACCGCACAGCTGGACGTGGGAGTTGCGCAGTGTCAACGGCAAAGGCCTTGATATGCGCTTGCGCGTCCCTGATTGGCTGACCGGGCTTGAGGTGGTCCTTAGGGCCACGCTGTCAAAATCCCTGAGCCGTGGGAATGTGACCCTTTCAATGCGTCTGACCCGCGAGGACTCTGCCTCGGAACTGGCATTGAACGAGGTCGCTATGGCCGCTGCCCTGAGCGCTTTGGAACAAACACACAAGATGGCAGCTGCGCGCGGTATTGCTCTGGAACCGGCGCGCGCCTCGGACCTTTTGGCACTGAAAGGCATGTTGGATGCAACCGCAGATGCGGATGATCCCGCTCCGCTGGTGGCGCGCCTGACCGAAGATTTCAACGACCTGTTGGCCGCTTTTGTCGGAATGCGCCAGACCGAAGGCGAAGCGTTGGCGGCCGTGCTGAACACTCAGCTGGACCAAGTTGCGGCGCTGACAGCGCAGGCAGCCGATCTGGCCGTGCAACGCAAGGACAAGATGGCCGCGGCACTTCGGGACAATCTGGCGCACGTACTGGACAATGCGCAGGGCGCGGACCCGGATCGCGTCGCGCAGGAACTGGCTTTGATCGCGGTCAAAGCCGACATTACCGAAGAGATCGACCGCCTGTCTGCACATGTGGCCGCAGCGCGAGAGTTGCTTGGGCAGGAAGGGGCTGTCGGACGCAAGCTTGATTTCCTGATGCAAGAGTTCAACCGCGAAACCAACACGCTGTGTTCCAAGGCTCAGAGTACGGATCTGACGGCTGTCGGGCTGGAATTGAAGGCGGTGATCGATCAGATGCGCGAACAAGTGCAAAACGTGGAATAACGATGGGAACGACTGATATGGCGGATCGCCGAGGCCTTTTAATCATCCTGTCTTCCCCGTCCGGGGCAGGCAAATCTACCCTGGCAAAGCGGCTGATGGACTGGGACAAGGACCTTGAGTTTTCGGTCTCGGCCACAACCCGTGCCCCGCGTCCGGGGGAAGAACATGGGCGGGATTACTATTTTCTTTCTGAAGACGAGTTCAAGCAGAAGGTCGCCGATGGCCAGATGTTGGAACATGCGCATGTCTTCGGTAATTTCTATGGCTCACCCGCTGATCCGGTGCGTAGTTCGATCCACGCGGGTAAGGACGTGCTGTTCGACGTGGACTGGCAAGGCGAGGTTCAGATCCGCAACTCGGATCTGGGTAAGCATGCGTTGTCGATCTTCATCCTGCCGCCATCGATCCCTGAACTGCGCCGCCGTCTGGAATCGCGTGGACAAGATAGCGATGAAGTTATCGCAAGGCGGATGCTCAAAAGCTGGGATGAGATCAGCCACTGGGGCTATTACGATTATGTCCTGATCAATGACGATCTTGAGGCGACCGAAAAGAAGCTCAAGACCATCGTCAGCGCCGAACGGATGCGCCGTATTCAACAGCCAAATCTGCAACAACACGTGCGCAAACTTCAAAACGAATTCGAGGGGCTGTCATGACGATCTACGCTTTAGGTGAGCACATGCCGGATATTCACGAGGACACGTGGGTTGCGCCCGATGCCAACCTGATCGGCAAGGTTGTGCTGGAAAAGGGTGCCTCGGTTTGGTTCGGCTGCACGATACGCGCAGATCACGAGGAAATCCGCGTTGGTGCAGGTAGCAACGTTCAGGAAAACTGCGTCATGCACATCGATGCCGGGTATCCTTTGTGGATTGGTCCGAATTGCACCATCGGACACAAAGTGATGCTGCACGGATGTACGATCGGACAAAATACTCTGATCGGAATGGGCGCGATTGTTCTGAATGGTGCCCGGATCGGACGGAATTGCCTGATCGGGGCAGGGGCCCTGATCACGGAAGGCAAGGAGATTCCGGATAACTCCCTTGTGATGGGGGCTCCGGGCAAAGTGGTGCGCCAACTGGACGAGGCCGCAGCAAAACGGATTACCCTAAGCGCGCTGCATTATCAGGAAAACATGCGCAGGTTTCGGGACACTCTGAGACCTGTTCAATAAAGCGCGCGGATTGATCGGGGTTTGAAGCATGTCAGATGACCTTCTAGACGGATTTGTTCAGGCCATCCCAATGCCCGCGCTGATAGTGGATCAGACCGAACGGATCATTGCCGCCAATACGGATGCGAAAACCCTTCTGGGGCAGAATATCGAGGGGCGGCATTTCGCGACCATCCTGCGGCAGCCACAGGTTCTTGAAGCGATTGAGCAAAGCCTCCAGTCCAAAGGAAGCAAGGCAGCGCGTCATCTTTCCAATGATGGCGCGCAGGACACAACATTTGATGTGCAATGCCGGTATATGAACGGGGTCGGAGCTGTGTCGGGCGGGGCCGTTCTGACCACTTTTCAAGATGTCACGCATCTGGAGCAGGCAAGTCAGATGCGCCGCGACTTTGTTGCCAATGTCAGTCACGAGTTGCGGACGCCTTTGACGGCGCTGATGGGCTTCATTGAAACCTTGCGCGGCCCTGCACGTAACGATCCGGCTGCGCGTGACCGGTTCCTGCAAATCATGGCCGATGAAGCCAACAGGATGAACCGGCTGGTTGGCGATCTTTTGTCCCTGAACCGCGTGGAAAGCGAAGAAAGAGTTCGCCCAAATAAACAGCTGGAGCTGACAGGGCTGCTGCAATCCACCATGAACTCGTTGCGCCCCCTTGCGGAAGAGGCGGGCGTGACGCTGACGCTTGACGCACAGGACGGCCCGCTTTCCGTTACCGGAGACAGCGATCAGTTACGGCAGGTATTCACCAACCTGATCGAAAACGGAATAAAATACGGTGCCAGCGGTGGTAGCGTCACAGTCCGCGTTCTGTCATCAGAGCGTGACGCGGCGATGCGTGGGCCAGGGGTGCGGGTGAAGGTCATCGACAAGGGGCCAGGAATTGATTCCGTACACCTGCCACGCCTGACCGAGCGATTCTATCGCGCCGACAACCACAGGTCCCGCCAGTTGGGTGGAACGGGGCTGGGGCTGGCCATCGTCAAGCACATCGTCAATCGCCACCGCGGACGGTTGCGCGTGGAAAGTGAGTTGGGAAAAGGTTCCGTGTTTACGGTCATCTTACCACGGTAGCCCTTCCCGCATTACCACCCTACGAAATCTGCCTCGTTACGATTTTCTGACTCGAAATCTCAGGATATTCGAGAGTTGTCATAAAAGCGTTACACACTTGTCACAAAAGGCTTACGCACGACCCCTAGGGGTGCACGCAGGATCATCATGGGGGTGATCAATCATACCTTTTCAAGGAGACTGAAATGTCCTTTGTGAAACTGTCGGCTTCTGCGCTGGCAATCGCCGCCGTCTCGGCAACCACCGCTGCTGCCCGTGACAACGTTCAGGTTGCCGGTTCGTCGACCGTTCTGCCATATGCCTCGATCGTTGCGGAACTGTTTGGTGAGAACACCGATTTCCCGACCCCGGTTGTTGAATCGGGCGGTTCGTCAGCTGGTCTGAAGCGTTTCTGTGAAGGTGTTGGTGAAAACACCATCGACATTGCAAACGCATCGCGCGCGATCCGTGAAAAAGAAATCAAAGCCTGCGCCGAAAACGGTGTGACTGACATCATGGAAGTCCGCATCGGTTATGATGGTATCGTTTTTGCAAGCCAGCAGACCGGTCCTGCCTTCACCGCTTTTGAACCTGCCGACATCTTTAACGCTTTGGGCGCAAAAGTTCTGAAAGACGGTGAAGTGGTTGATAACCCTTACACCACCTGGGCTGAATTCAACCCCGAACTGCCTGATGTAGAAATCGCGGGCTTTATTCCGGGTACAAAACACGGCACCCGTGAAGTGTTCGAAGAAAAAGTTCTGCTGATCGGTTGTGAAGCGACCGGCGCGATGGAAGCCATGATTGCTGGCGGCATGAGCGAAGACGACGCAGAAGATGCATGTCTGGCTGTACGTACCGACGGCAAGGCGGTCGACATCGATGGTGACTACACCGAAACGCTGGCGCGTATCGACACCAACCCCAATGGCATCGGCATCTTCGGCCTGGCGTTCTACGAGAACAACACCGACAAGCTGAAAGTGGCAACCATGTCGGGTATCGCTCCTTCGACCGAAACCATCTCGACCGGTGAATATCCGGTTTCGCGCCCGCTGTTCTTCTACGTGAAGAAAGCCCATATTGGCGTGATCCCCGGCCTGAAAGAATACGCCCAGTTCTTTACCCACGACGAAATCGCAGGCGCTTCGGGTCCTCTGGCAAACTATGGTCTGGTTGCGGACCCTGAGCTGGCAAAAACTCAGGATGCAATCGCCAACGAAGTAACCATGGGTTCGGGCAGCTAATCCCGCCTTTGGTTCGAAATACCGGGGGCGGCATTTATGTCGCCCCCACATTTTTCAGCTTTCCCGGCCAAGACCAAATGGGGGTTTCATGCCGATAGTATGGCTCGTTCTGATCGTGCTTGCGATTGCTTCAGTCGGTTACGTGTTGGGGCGCACACGCGCCCTGCAAAGCGTCACAGGAGATATCCGGGCTTTGCACTCGCTGCCGTCGTATTATGGCGCAAATGTCGCTCTCAAGACGATCGTACCCGCATTTGGCCTTATGATCCTCTGGTTGCTGGTACAACCGCTTTACGTGAACTCTCAGGTTTCTGAAACGATCTCGGGTTCCGCCATCCAAGACGGCTCGTCCCTAAATCTGGTCATGGCCGAGGTCCGTCGCACCGCTTACGGTCTGGATAACGCGGTTGCCGCCGGGCAGATACCCGAGGAACTGGCGCGCAACGCGCGCGCGGATGTAATCGACATGACCCAGCGTCTGAAGGATGCCGGGCAGGTGGTGACGTCGGATATCACGCAACCTGTGCTGCGCGCGGCGCAAACCTATCGGATCATGAATGCGACCGGCTATTCGATCATGGCAGTCGCCGTCATACTGACCGCACTCGCCGGTGCTGCGGTCAGCTGGTTTCAAACTCGCGCGGAATACCGCGCGCGTAATGTGGTCGAGCAGGGGGTGCGTATCCTGTTGCTGGCGGCCGCATCCATCGCAATTCTGACCACTGTCGGGATTGTCCTGTCCCTGGTTTTCAACACTTGGGAATTCTTCAAGCTCTACCCTGCTACCGATTTCTTTTTCGGCACGACATGGGCCCCCAGCTTTTCGGGGCGCGGCGGGTCGTCTGAGCTTGGTATTATTCCCTTGTTGTGGGGGACATTCTATATCTCGCTCGTTGCGCTGCTGGTGGCCGTCCCGATCGGTTTGTTCGCCGCGATTTACCTCAGCGAATACGCCTCCCCCCGTGTCCGCGCCGTAGCAAAACCGCTGCTCGAGATTCTGGCCGGTATCCCGACCATCGTTTACGGCCTATTTGCGCTGCTGACCGTTGGTCCGCTTTTGCTTGGCCTGTTCGGGGATGAGGGGCTTGGCTGGATGAAAGCTGGCACGGCAGTCATGACCGCTGGGTTGGTCATGGGCATCATGCTGATCCCGTTTGTGTCCTCTTTGTCCGATGACATCATCAATGCGGTGCCGCAGGCCATGCGCGACGGCTCTTACGGATTGGGCGCAACGCAATCGGAAACCATCCGTCAGGTCGTTCTGCCAGCTGCGCTTCCGGGTATCGTGGGGGCGATCCTGCTGGCCGCATCGCGCGCCATCGGTGAGACTATGATCGTGGTTCTTGGGGCAGGGGCGGCAGCACGGCTGAGCCTGAACCCGTTTGAAGCCATGACGACGGTCACCGCAAAAATCGTGAGCCAGCTAACCGGAGACGCGGATTTCGCTTCGCCCGAAGCGCTTGTGGCCTTTGCACTGGGCATGACCCTTTTCACCCTCACGCTTGGGCTGAACATCTTTGCCCTCTACATCGTGCGTAAGTATCGGGAGCAATACGAATGACCGACGCCAGTATGCAAAGCCCTGAAACAGGTCATCGCTCTGTCTCTCTGACTGTAGCGGATGCACATACCAAAAAACGTGCAAATGCAGAGAAACGATTTCGGGCCTACGGGATTGTCGCTATTGCAACGGGCCTGTTCTTCCTGATCGTTCTGTTCGCCTCGATCCTGTCGCAAGGTATTCCGGCCTTTCAGCGCACTGTTGTCAGCGTGGATTTCACCTTGTCCGCTGCGCAGCGAGACGAGGCGGAAAGTACGTTGTTCAAGACCAAGGCCTATTCCAACCTGTTCATCGCTCAGCTGAGCAAAGAACTGGAGGACCAAGGGATCAGCGTTGATTTCGACGAAGCGGCCATCGAACGTCTTCTTGGCAAAATCGGCGGTACAATCCGAACTTACTATGCCGACAACCCCGGCAAGCTGGGTGATCCGGTCAAGTTTGATCTGGCCGCCTCCAGCCGGGTCGACGGGTATTTCAAAGGCCGCGTGTCCCGTGACACCTTGCAGGACAGCCGGTTTCTACAGCTAAGCGATCTGGATCTGGTTGATGCGCTGGAACAGGCGGGCATCATCAAGCAGGCTTTCAACTGGCCGTTCATCACCGGCGCGGATTCTGGCGTTGACAACCCGGGCGGTGCTGGCATCGGCGCCTCGGTCATTGGGTCGTTTTTCATGATGCTGGTGGTTTTGGGCCTGTCACTGCCCATTGGTGTGGCAGCGTCGATCTATCTTGAAGAATTCGCCCCGCAGAACAGGTTCACCGACCTGATTGAAGTGAACATCTCGAACCTTGCAGCCGTGCCGTCGATTGTGTTCGGTATTCTGGGTCTGGCCGTGTTCATCCAGTTCATGCACCTGCCACAATCGGCACCGCTGGTAGGTGGTCTGGTTCTGACCCTCATGACATTGCCGACGATCATCATCTCGACCCGCGCCTCGCTGAAAGCGGTTCCACCGTCGATCCGTGATGCAGCGTTGGGGGTAGGGGCCTCGAAAATGCAGGCTGTGTTCCACCACGTGCTGCCTTTGGCCGCGCCGGGCATTCTGACCGGCACCATCATCGGTCTGGCACAAGCCTTGGGTGAAACTGCACCGTTGTTGCTGATCGGCATGGTAGGCTTTGTGGCGCGGGGATATCCCGACGGGTTCCTTGCCGGCTTTACCGAGCCGAACTCGGCAATGCCCGCCCAGATTTACACTTGGGCCGCACGCGCTGATGTCGGGTTCTACGAAAAGGCCTGGGGCGGAATCATCATCCTTTTGATGTTCCTGCTGACCATGAATATCATCGCTATCATCCTGCGCCGCCGCTTTGAACGCCGCTGGTAATTGGGGGCAACAATGAATGACATGACACGAGTGGAGAGAACCGTGGACTCCAAAGACATCAAGATCAACGCGAAGAAGGTTCAGGTTTATTACGGTGATACCCACGCCATCAAGGACGTGAGTGTTGAGATCGAAGACAAGACCGTCACGGCCTTTATCGGCCCTTCGGGTTGTGGAAAATCGACCTTCCTGCGGTGTCTGAACCGGATGAACGACACCATCGATATCTGCCGTGTCGAAGGTGATATCCTGTTGGACGGCGAAGACATTTATGACAAGCGGGTCGACCCCGTTCAGTTGCGCGCCAAAGTCGGCATGGTGTTCCAAAAACCGAACCCGTTCCCCAAGTCGATCTACGACAACGTGGCCTATGGTCCGCGCATCCACGGCTTGGCCAAGAATAAGGCGGAACTGGATGAGATCGTTGAGAAATCCCTGCGTCGAGGCGCAATCTGGGATGAGGTCAAGGACCGTCTGGATGCGCCTGGCACGGGTTTGTCAGGGGGGCAACAGCAACGTTTGTGTATCGCGCGCGCCGTGGCAACCGAACCGGAAGTCCTGTTGATGGACGAGCCGTGCTCGGCGCTGGACCCGATTGCAACCGCACAGGTCGAAGAGTTGATCGACGAATTGCGTTCCCGATATTCGGTTGTGATCGTCACACACTCGATGCAGCAGGCCGCGCGCGTCAGTCAGAAAACGGCCTTTTTCCACCTGGGTAATCTGGTGGAATTCGGTGAAACCGGTCAGATTTTTACCAATCCGGTCGATCCGCGCACGGAAAGCTACATTACAGGCCGTATCGGCTGAGCACAGGTATCAAACAATGAGCGAACAACATATTGCATCTGCTTTTGACCGCGACCTCGAAACAATCCAGGCGCATATCATGAAGATGGGCGGTCTGGTTGAGGCCGCTATCATGGGCGCGGCGCGCTCGCTTGAAAGCCGTGACGTTGAGCTGGCCCAGGAAGTACGACAAGGTGACAAGGCCATCGACGCGTTGGAAGACCTGATTGACGAGGAAACCGCGCGTCTGATTGCATTGCGCGCGCCCACGGCCAGTGACCTGCGACTGGTTCTTTCAGTCCTGAAAGTATCCGGTAATCTCGAGCGGATTGGCGATTACGCGAAGAACATCGCCAAGCGTACGACCGTTCTGGCTAATGCAGGCGAGATCAGCGGCAGCGCAGCTGCCTTGCGCCGCATGGCGCGCGAGGTTGAACGTATGCTGCGCGACGCGTTGGACGCCTATATTCAACGCGACGCGGAACTGGCCACCGACGTCATCAACCGCGATGAAGAGGTCGACCAGATGTATAACGGCCTGTTCCGCGAATTCCTGACCTTCATGGCTGAAGATCCGCGCAATATTTCGGCCTGTATGCACCTGCATTTCATCGCCAAGAACATCGAGCGTATGGGCGACCATGTAACCTCGATTGCCGAGCAGGTGGTGTATCTGGTTACAGGCGACCGCCCGACCGAGGCTCGGCCCAAGGCCGATATAACGTCGCAAACAGCGTAGGAGAGGCTTGAGATGTCCGCAGATCAACCGACGGTTCTGGTGGTCGAGGATGAGTTGGCCCAACGCGAGGTGCTGGCCTACAACCTTGAAGCCGAAGGTTTTCGCGTCTCAAAGGCGGCCAACGGTGACGAAGCTATGCTGCTGGTCGACGAAGACTGCCCGGATATCATTGTTCTGGACTGGATGATGCCCAACCTCAGCGGGATTGAGGTTTGCCGCCGGCTCAAAAGCCGTCCGGACACACGCTCGATCCCGATAATCATGCTGTCGGCCCGATCAGAAGAGGTAGACAAGGTTCGCGGGCTGGAAACTGGTGCCGACGATTATGTGGTCAAGCCATATTCGATCGTCGAACTGATGGCGCGTGTCCGAACACAACTACGCCGCGTCCGACCGGCAACTGTTGGCTTGCGACTGGAGTACGATGACATCATTCTGGATTCGGAAACCCACAAGGTCAGCCGCGACAGCAAGCCCTTGAAACTGGGTCCAACCGAATTCCGGCTTCTTAGCACGTTCATGGAAAAGCCGGGCAGGGTCTGGAGCCGTGAACAATTGCTTGATCGGGTTTGGGGACGCGATATCTATGTCGATACGCGTACGGTTGATGTTCACATTGGACGCCTGCGCAAAGCCTTGACGCAACATGGCGGCGAAGACCCGGTCCGCACAGTCCGAGGTGCCGGTTACGCGTTGGGATAACACGCATCAGACCTGTGTTGATCGCATTTATCTGATCGCTGATTGCGGTTGTATCTGAGTATTTCTCCGCCATGCCATATAACGTATAATTGGTATTATGATTAATTATGGGTGCTTGTATTACAGAACGCAAGCCAACACATTGAAAACACTGTAACGAACCTGTCCGGAATACGCATGGAGCTTAAGAACAAAACTGTCGTTGTCACCGGCGCTGCCCAAGGTATTGGTCGTGGTCTTGCAGAACGGTGTTCCCAAGAAGGTGCACGTGTAATCTGCTCGGATGTCGACATCGCTGGCGCAAATTTGGTCGCAGAGCAAATTGGTGGTCAGGCGTATCCCTGCGACGTTTCCAGCGAAGCGCAGATCAAGGCTCTGATTGATTTTGTTGAAGAAACTGTCGGTCCAATTGACCTGTTTTGCGCAAATGCCGGAATTCTGACGCTTGGCGGTCTCGATGTTGCGGACGAAGATTGGGATCGGATCTGGAAGATCAATGTCATGTCCCATGTCTGGACTGCTCGCCATCTGGTTCCACGCATGGTTCGTCGCGGCGGCGGATATATAATGATAACTGCGTCTGCGGCAGGTTTGCTGAACCAACCTGGTGCAGCCCCATATGGGGTTACCAAACACGCGGCTGTAGGATTTGCCGAATGGCTTTCGCTGACATATGGCGCTGAAGGATTGAAAGTCTCGGTCCTGTGTCCGCAGGCGGTACGTTCGAAAATGACCGAAGGCCATGAAATCTCAGTAGCTTCGATTGATGGGATGCTTGAGCCCAGAGATGTGGCTGAATCCTGTGTGCAAGCTATTCGAAATGAACGGTTTTTGATTCTGCCTCATCCACAAGTCGCTGATTATTTGCAATTCAAAGCGGCTGATTACGATCGGTGGCTTAGCGGAATGCAGAAGTTAAATCAAAAGTTTATTGGCAATACTTAAGGTCGTGCGCGAATTCTGCGCATCAATCCTTCCTGTGCGACAGATGCAACAAGGGTACCGTCCTCGGAATAGATCGATCCACGGTTAAAACTGCGTCCCTGCCCCGTCCACGGCGAGTCCATTACGTACAGATGCCAGTTCTGAAAATTTACCGGTGCGTGAAACCATAGCGCGTGGTCCAGACTTGCGCCGTTGAACTCTCCGCTAAACCAGCTCAGACCGTGTGGCCGCAATCCAGAGGACATCAGGTTCATGTCAGACGCATAAGCCAGCAGTAAGTGCTGCGTTCTGGCGTCAACGGAAGCGGCTGCAGGCATACGGAACCAAGTCTGGTTTCGATCATCAGAGACTTTCGGTGTGAATGGGTCCAGATGATCGACTTCCCGAACCTCGATCGGGCGTTCGCGCAGCAATTCGCCCCTCAACCTTTCTGGAACACGTTCAACGTATGTTTTACGCAATTCAGATCGGGACGGGTATGCTTCCGGTGCGTTCACGACGGGCATCGGATGCTGATGGTCCCAGCCTTCATCTTGGACATGAAACGATGCAGACATGTTCAGGATTTGCTTTCCGTGCTGAATCGCAACCACGCGGCGGGTTGTGAAAGAACCTCCGTCTCGCGCGCGATCAACTTGATAAATAACGGGTTTCTCCGGATCGCCCGGGCGAATGAAATAGGCGTGTAGCGAATGGCATAACCGTTCTTCAACAGTCCGATACGCCGCAGCCAGCGCCTGCGCGATGACCTGTCCGCCAAAGATGCGTGTGGGCGTTTCACCGCCCGACCCTGTCCCGCGAAACAGATCGACCTCAAGACGTTCAATATCCAGAAGATCCAGTAAGATACGTTCCGCTTCGGTCATCGTCTGCTCGCAAGTTGTGTCGTCCGGCACCGGGTATCAGTACAGGGGAAATCATTCAATCATGGCCGCATGGACCAGCGCCTTGAGTTCGGCACGGGATGGGTACGAACTTGACGGGGACAATTGGGTAAAGAAAATCGCCGTCAGGTCATTCTGCCAGTCAATCCAGAAATAAGTCGAGGCCATGCCACCCCAGCTGAAATCTCCGATTGAGCCGGGAACTTTTACCAGACCGGGGTTCAGGACGACGGCTCCGGCCAGCCCAAAGCCCATTCCGTCCATCGGTTGCTCTGCAAAACTCTGCGGACCCATTGACGCAATGTCGCCGGGAAGGTGATTGCGCATCATGAAATCGACTGTTTTCGGACCAAGTATGCGGCACCCGTTCCCGGCCCCCCGATTTCGAAGCATGTCCGCAAATTTGGCATAATCATCGATTGTCGAGATCAGACCGCCACCGCCGGAAAAGGTCGTCGTGTTTTCGAACGGGGATCCTATGTGGGAATCGAACAGTCGCAGGCTTTCGCTACCGTGATCCGCGGAATTCAGCGCCATCGCGTCGCCAGCCAATGGGGTATAGAGCGATGCGAAACGATCCCCTGCCCCAGCGGGTGCGGAAAAACCTGTTTCGCGCATGTCCAGCGGCTCAAGGATTTCGCTTCGAAAGAACTGCTCCAATGACTGGCCCGAGACCACCTCGATCACTCGACCCAGCACGTCAATCCCGACCGAGTATTCCCAGCGTGCACCGGGTCGGAACGCCAGTGGCAGCCCTGCCAGATCGCGCACAAGGTGTTCCAGAAGTCCCTGATTAGGTTTGAAAATAAGGTCCCGTTCATCCATCGCTTGGGGCAAAAGCCCGGAGTTGAACGGATAGCTTAGCCCACTGGTATGCGTCAGTAACTGATGCAGAGTGGGAGGCGGTGCAGCCTCGGTCTGATCCAGTCTCTCCGCCCCTGGGACCAGCGCGTGCATATCTTTGAATTCAGGCAGAAACTCAGACACAGGCACGTTCAGGTGAACAAGCCCGCGTTCGACCAATGTCATCAACGCGACCGATGTGACCGGTTTGGTCATGGAATAAATGCGCACCAACGTGTCCCGTTGGAAGGGCCGGCCAGTCTCCAGGCTGCTGAGACCACAGGCATGAAAAAAGGCCTCATTCCCTTTTTGGCGCAGCAAAAAGGATGATCCAGCATATTTGCGCTGCTCAACATAGCTCTCCATCCAATGGCTAAGCCGATCCAGCCGGGTTTGATCAAACATGGATTGCCTGTGGGACATTCGCGAGCTTCCGTGAGGTTCTGAATTGCGACTGTTTAAGCTTGTGACCTGAAATAACAGCAAAAAGCTGCGTGTTGCAGAGAAATTCGTGAACAGACTTCATCAGCGTGTCTCACAATGAAATGTTAGACTGATTTCGACGCAGATTCGCCTGAAGTTCAATGAACAAGATTTCAAGGGACCGAAACGGAGGAACCCTATGACGCAGACCATAGACTTCATTTACGATTTTTGCAGCCCGAACGCGTTTCTCGCCCATAAGATCCTTCCCCAACTTGCCGAGCGCCATAACGCAAGCATTACATATGTGCCTGTCCTTCTACCTGCGGTGTTCAAGGCGACGCATAACCAAAGCCCGTTTCAGGCATACTCCGAAAACCGCCAGAAAACGGCCTATTTGACGCATGATCTGCATAGGTTTGCCCGCCGTCGTGGGCTGAGCTTTCATATGAGCCCGCATTTTCCGATCAATACCAAACTTGCCATGCGCGGTGCGTGCTTTGCCAATGGAAAACCTTGGGAAGTCAAATATATAAACGCGATTTTTGATGCAATTTGGGTGCATGGTCAGAAGGCGGACGAGATCGGTGTCTTAACGGATATCCTGCATGAAAACGACTTGCCCGTTCGCAAAATTCGCGAAGCCATGTCGAGCCCCGACGTTAAACTGAAACTGAAAGAGATAACCAAGTCGTCGGTTCGGCGAGGTGTGTTTGGGGTTCCCAGCATGTTCACCGGGGCTGAGCTGTTTTTTGGAAAGAACAGTCTGCCAAATCTTGAAGTTGAACTTTCAAGGCAAGATAGTGACATAAAAACAGCTTGATAGGTCGTCACTCTAATGTGGACTCAAGAGCTTTCAGGCCGTGCTGGGCGAATATAGGAACATATGCGCCAAAAGCCTTTGCGCGGTCGGGGTCTGACGCGTTCCCATTCAGCGCGCGTTTGTAGACACCCTGTAGAATGCCCGCCATGCGAAAGAAATTGAAGCCCAAATAAAAGCCGAAATTGTCTATGCCATCCAGGCCTCGACGTTTGCAGTATTGGGCAATGAATGCCTCATCGCTGGGCAGGCCCAGGCTGTTTCGATCCACACCCGCCAGCCCCCGGCCCTGTTTTCCCGGCGGCAACTGCCATTGCATGATTACTGCGGCCAGATCCGCATAAGGGTGACCGATCGTCGACAGTTCCCAATCCAACACCCCGATACATTCCGCCCGGTTCGGCGCAAACATCAGGTTGTCGATGCGGTAATCCCCATGCACCAGCGTGCGCTGTCCGTCATCGGCCGGTACCGAGGTCTCTAGCGCTGAAGCCAGCGCATCCATATCCGCAATGGCCGAGGTCTCGGACGCGCGGTATTGCTTGGTCCAGCGCGCGATCTGACGCTCGTAATAGTTGCCAATCGGCCCATAGTCAGACAGGCCAACGGCATCGATATCCACCATGTGCAATTGGGCAAGAACCCTGTTCATTTCGTCAATGATGGCGGCGCGGGTTTCGTTGCTTTCTTTGGGCAGGGTTGGGTCCGGAAACACCCTGCCCTGCAAGCGTTTCATCACATAGAAGGCCGAGCCGATGACGCTGTCGTCTTCACACAGCAGATACATCGTGGGCACCGGAACCTCGCTCCCGGCAAGGGCGCTTTGAACCCGAAATTCGCGATCAACGGCATGTGCCGATTTCAGCAATATTCCGGCGGGTTTTCGGCGCAGTACGTATTCCTTCTCTGGTGTGCGTAACTCAAACGTCGGGTTGGATTGCCCGACATCAAATTTCCTCGCCTCCAATGGCCCGTTGTAGCCGGAAAGATGCGCGCTCAGATACGCATCTACCGCCGCCAGATCCAGATTGGTTTCGGTTTTCATCGGCTGTCTTCCCGTCACAGGGCCTCGGCAAAGATGTTTCCGGCGGTCACCACGTTGATCCCACCCGAAACCGGGATCACTGCGCCTGTCACATAGCTGCCGCCGCGACCGCACAGGAACAACATACAGCCTGCAATATCCTCGTCCCGTCCGACGCGACCCAGAGGTACAGACTTGCCAACCCGTTCTCTGATATCCTCATCGGCTGTCGCAAAGGCAGTCATGCGCGACACAAACGGCCCCGGAGCGAGTGCGTTAACCGTAATGTGGTGCGGCGAAAGTTCCTTGGCCAAGACCTTGGTCAGGTGCAAAACAGCAGCCTTTGAGGCCGAATAGCTGTAGGCCCCATCGCCCATTGGGACTTCACCCATGACTGACCCCACATTGACAATGCGCGCCGGGTCTTCGGCGGTGCCTGATTTCATTAGCATTGGCAAAAGCCGCTGGGTCAGTTCAAATATCCCTGTCACGTTGACAGACATGACCTTTTCCCATGCATTGTAGGGAAACTGCCCCATGGGAGCACCCCAGGACACCCCCGAATTGTTCATCAAGATGTCTAGTTTGTCCGTACGCGCCTGAATGTCAGAGACCAGCTTGCCTATACCGGCTGCGCTGCCAATGTCACCGGCAAAGCCTTCGGCGCTGCCCGGCGCGTCCAGCGCGTTCAGTTCTGCGGCGACCGTGGCACAGGCGTCTCCTTTTCTTGAGGCAATGAGCACGCGCGCGCCCGCACGAACCAGCGCCTCGGCTGCCATGCGGCCAATACCTGTCGCCCCACCTGTTACCAAAGCGGTTTTGCCGTGAAGCGAAAAGAGGGTGTCGGGGGTCATTTTGTGCTCCTCAGTTTCTTTGTCACCAGTTCATCGTGATACAAATTGCGTTCCTCTTGCCGTCGCGGCAGGCGTTGGACCGTAGCGTTGACAAAAAACCATGCTGCACCAAAACTTCCTCGACACAAAGTACAGGCAGATCAGAGGCGGTATGCAAGCATTACTCAGCGTCGCACCGGGCGGTCCCGAAACCCTGGAGCTTACGACCCTACCAGATCCGCAGCCGGGCAAAGGCCAACTTTTGATCGGTGTGAAAGCAGCGGGTGTGAATTTTCCGGACACGTTGATTATCCGCGATCTGTACCAGATGAAGCCGCCACGGCCCTTTGCTCCGGGCGGTGAAATTGCGGGTGAAGTTCTGGCTGTGGGCGAAGGCGTCAATGGATTGAAGCCAGGCGACCGTGTTTTGGCCCTAACCGGGCATGGTGGGTTTTCGACCCATGTCACGCTCAAGGCGGACACTGCAATCCGAATTCCTGATGCGATGCCCTATGAAGATGCCGCCTGTTTCATTTTCACCTACGGCACGTCCTGCCACGCGTTGAAGGATCGGGCGGAGATTCAACCCGGTGAAACCCTGTTGGTACTGGGTGCCGCCGGAGGTGTGGGGTCAGCCGCCATTGAACTGGGCAAAGCCATGGGTGCCAGGGTGATCGCAGCCGTTTCATCACCTGAAAAGGCCGAATTCTGTAGCCAGATTGGTGCCGATGACGTGGTGATTTACCCGCGCGACATGGACAAGGATGCGCAAAAAGCCTTCTCAGCCGAAGTTAAGAAACTTGCCGGTCCTGAAGGCGTAGACATCGTCTACGACGCTGTTGGCGGTACGCTGGCCGAACCGTCCCTGCGCAGCATGGCCTGGAAAGGTCGTTACCTTGTCGTCGGTTTTCCAGCGGGCATTCCGCGGATTCCCTTGAATTTGGCCCTTTTGAAAGGATGTCAGATCGTTGGTGTGTTTTGGGGCGCGTCAGTTTTCCGCGATCCAATCGGCCATGCTGACAACGTCAAGAACCTGTTCGATCTGTACACAGCCGGCAAAATCAAACCCCGAATTAGCGCCCGGTTCCCGCTTGCCCGCGCGCACGAGGCGCTTGAACAATTGTCGCAGCGATCCGTTCTCGGAAAAATCGTTGTCACCATGGCGGAAAGTTGAAGCCCTTAACAAAATAGCGACCCGCTTCGTACACCGGTTTTTCGACTGTACTCGATCCGGCAAAGGCAGGTAGACAACCCAACCTTTAGGCGTCTATGTACCATTAATGGGGATCGTGAAGACATGCACAACGTTTTGGTATTGAACGGCCCAAACCTCAACCTGCTTGGCACACGGCAGCCCGAGGTTTACGGCAGCACCACTCTGAAGATGATCGAGGAGGAGTGCCAGCGCCATGGCGCGTCCATTGGCCTTGAAGTCTCGCATCTGCAATCCAACCATGAGGGTGTGTTAATTGATGCGATCCACGGCGCACGCGGTGTGCAAGATGGCCTTGTGATCAATGCGGGGGCGTTCACACACACGTCGGTTGCGCTGATGGATGCCATCGCGTCAGTTGACCTGCCGGTTGTCGAAGTTCACCTGTCCAACATCCATGCAAGGGAAGCATTCCGGCACAAGTCCTATATTGCGCCTGTTGCTCTGGGGCAGATCTGTGGCTTTGGCGCCCAAAGCTATGTTCTTGCTCTGGACGCGCTGGCCGCGCATTTGAAAGCAGGTGGCACGGCATGACCCTCAGGGAATATCTGCGGTTTGTCAGCTATGCCAAGACCCTGGAAGACCTGTGGGATGCGCATTGCCGACAGATGGCGGAATTCGGGTTCGATCGTCTTATCTACGGCCACACGCAATACAGGACGGCAACCTCATTGGGTGATCCAGAGGACTTTGTCATTCTGACTAACCATAACCGTGCCTATGTGGATGGCTTCATCAAGGACGGTTTGTATTTTCACGCCCCCATGTTGAAATGGGCGCTGGACAATGAAGGTGCCGCCAGCTGGAAAATGTTGCTGGACATGCATTCTCGCGGGTCGATGACCGATAAAGAGCGTGAGGTTTTCGAGTTCAACAAGTCCATGGGCGTCGTTTCTGGTTACACCATCAGTTTCAACTCGGTCTCTGTGCGCTCGAAAGGGGCGATTTCCCTATCCGCCAAGGAAGGGATGAGCCAGGAAGACATTGACGCGATCTGGCAAGAGCATGGTGAAGACATTCTTTTGATGAACAACGTTGCGCATCTGAAGATCCTGACATTGCCTTTCAACCCACCGAACCGGGCCCTGACAAAGCGTCAGCGCGAGGCGTTGCAATGGGTTGGTGACGGAAAAACCACGCAGGACATAGCCTTGCTGATGGGCCTGACAGCGGCAACTGTCGAAAAGCATCTTCGACTCGCCCGTGAGGCGTTGTCGGTTGAAACGACGGCTCAGGCTGTTTTGAAGGCATCTTTGCATAATCAGATGTTCATTATGGAAGTTTAGGAGTGTTTTTATGACGCCATCCCGCGTCAGTTTACCCTAGGTAAGGAAATCACTACTTTTCAAATCTAACCTAAAAGTTGCAAAGTGAGAGTGTTCCGTGAGTGGTGGCTTTAGCCAGGGAACATTCGGTTGGATCT
The DNA here is from genome assembly GCF_056541905.1 of Ruegeria sp. AF5. Lineage (NCBI taxonomy): Bacteria > Pseudomonadati > Pseudomonadota > Alphaproteobacteria > Rhodobacterales > Roseobacteraceae > Ruegeria > Ruegeria sp. AF5. The sequence goes on along the minus strand of NZ_JBQFYZ010000003.1, from coordinate 304,185 downwards.
TTGCGATTTCAAAGCTCTCCAATCACTCTGACAAGGGGGCGCCTATTCGTCCGCGTACCTGTGTCGGAATTTTGGGGGGCCTCGACCATCCCCATCATGCGGGGCCCTCCAATCCTTCACTTCTTTGCCAATTCTCTGATGTGCCACCAACAAAAAAGGGCTACGCGACGCGTAACCCTTTCACTTTGTTCAGCAAGGCCCCTGTCGGAGCCTTTCTTTAGCCCTGAGCAGCTTTTGCGACTTCGGCAGCGAAGTCTTCTTTTTCCACAACGATTCCTTCGCCAACTTCCAGGCGAACAAAGCCGGTGATGGTTGCGCCGGCTTCTTTTGCAGCGGCTTCAACGGTCAGATCAGGGTTCACAACGAATTGCTGGCTCAGCAATGTCGATTCGGCGACGAATTTTTTCATGCGACCTTCGATCATCTTTTCGATCACCTGCTCCGGCTTGCCGGATTCGCGGGCGATGTCCATCTGAACCTGCTTTTCCTTCTCGACAATTGCCGGGTCCATGTCGGCCTCGGATAGGGCAGCCGGGTTCACAGCGGCGATGTGCATCGCAACCTGCTTGCCGATAGCTTCATCACCACCCGACAGTGCAACCAGCACACCGATTTTGCCCATGCCGCTGGTCGCAGCGTTGTGCACATAAGACACAACTGTTTCACCTGACAGTTTGGCCATGCGGCGCACCGACATGTTTTCGCCAATGGTGGCGATCTTGTCGGTCAGCGTGTCGGCAACGCTTTTTCCGCCCAGATCAGCGGCCAGCAGTGCTTCGATGTCGTCCACACCTTCAGCAGCGTTTGCAATCTTGCTGACCATTTCCTGGAACTCAGCGTTTTTCGCAACGAAATCGGTTTCCGAGTTCACTTCGACAGCAACACCGTTGCCACCGTTGACGTGAACAGCAACCAGACCTTCTGCTGCGGTACGGCCTGATTTCTTGGCCGCTTTGGCCAGGCCTTTGGTACGCAGCCAGTCAACGGCGTCGTCCATGTTGCCGCCGGTTTCGGTCAGCGCTTTTTTTGCGTCCATCATGCCTGCGCCGGTCGAGTCGCGCAGTTCTTTAACCATTGCTGCTGTGATTGCCATCTTTTGGCTCTCCTCAATTCAAACGGAATTGGGGCAGGTCATACCCTGCCCCATATGTCATTTACGTGACGGGCAGCTTACGCTTCGGCAGGGGCTTCTGCGGCTTCTTCCGCAAGAGCTTCTTCAACCGGAGCTTCTTCGAATGCGCCCAGATCAACGCCTGCTGCGCCCATCTGCGCGGTCATACCGTCCAGAGCGGCGCGTGCGGCCAGATCACAGTACAGAGCGATTGCGCGTGCCGCGTCGTCGTTGCCGGGAATGATGTAGTCAACGCCATCGGGCGAGCAGTTGGTGTCGACTACAGCCACAACCGGGATACCCAGTTTGTTGGCTTCTGCGATGGCCAGTGCTTCTTTCTTGACGTCGATGACGAACAGCAGGTCCGGAACGCCGCCCATTTCGCGGATACCACCCAGCGACGCCTGAAGTTTGCCTTGGTCACGTTCCATGCCCAGACGCTCTTTCTTGGTCAGGCCTTCTGCGCCCGATTCCATGGCTTCGTCGATCTGGTTCAGACGGTTGATCGACTGGGAAACGGTTTTCCAGTTGGTCAGCGTGCCGCCCAGCCAGCGGTGGTTCATGTAGTACTGAGCCGACTTTTCAGCCGCTTCAGCGATCGGGCCAGCTGCCTGGCGCTTAGTACCAACGAACAGAATGCGGCCACCTTTTGCGACGGTGTCACGAACAGCCTGCAGAGCCTGATCCAGCATCGGAACGGTCTGGGTCAGGTCCATGATGTGGATGCCATTGCGCGAGCCGTAGATGAACGGGCCCATGCGGGGGTTCCAACGCTGTGTCTGGTGACCAAAGTGAACGCCAGCTTCCAGCAGCTGACGCATGGTGAACTCGGGAAGAGCCATGCAATTTTCCTTTTCCGGTTTACGCCTGGGCGGGGGTGAAAGAAGCGGACGCTCCAACCGGCGGTCTTGATGAGGATGTCTCCCTCAAAAAGGCCAAACCCCGCCTGCGGGTTTGAATGGCGCGCGTATAAGGCAGGTTTGCGCGCTACGCAAGGGCCAATCGCCCCTATTTTTCAAGCTGCGCCAATGCGTGCGCATGCCTGACGGCGTCTTCACAATGGGCGGCCAGAGCCTTGCGGTTTTCAAAGTCGCTGACCCGCGCTGGCGCATGATATATTAGTTCAACAGTTCCTTGCCGACGTGCGCCAAGGGTCTTCAGCAAATGCGGCCCGAACTCCATATCCCCCCACCAGCCATAAAAGCGTTTTGGCTGGCCTTTGGGCGCGTGAAACACCACAGAAACGGGTTGGATATACATGAAATCACGCAACTCATCTGCAAAGAACGCGGCGAAAAGCGTTGTTTTGAAAGGTAAAATGCGAAGCCCGTCGGTTGAGGTGCCTTCGGGGAAAAACAACAGTTTGTGACCCACTTTCAGGCGGGTTTCAAACAGCTTGGTTTGTTCCTTGGCTTTCTTGCGATCCCGTTCGATGAACAGCGTCCCGGTCGCACGGGCCAGCCAGCCGATACCGGGCCATTTGGCAACTTCTGCCTTGGAGACAAAATAGACCCGCTTGCGCGCGTTCAGAGCAAAGATATCCAGCCAGGACGTGTGGTTTGCCACCACCGCCCCCCTCTCTTTCATCAGCGCGCCTGATGTGCGGAATCCGATGCCAAGAATTCGAAACGCGTTGCGGCAGACAAACTGTGTGATGAACGGCGTCACAGGTCGCCGGACGCCGAAAATCGGATACTCGATCAGGCGAACGGCCAGAAGGATGATCAGGCCACCAAAGACAAGGGCCGCCAGCGGGACTCCGCGCAGAATGACCAGAACCCATCCGGTAACGCCCAGCTCGATCGGATCGGGCGCGTCTTCACTATTCCAGAGCGGGTCGTTCACAGCGTCACGCCCCGCCATAAATTCGACGCTGCCGTTCATTCATGCGCGTCGTGTCGAGGATCAGGCACACATCCGTTGTGTTGAAGGTGTGGTCGATAAAGGCGCCCTCGCCCACGAAACCACCCAAGCGAAGGTAGGCTTTGATCAATGCTGGCACCTGAACCATGGCGGCGCGGCGGTCCAAAGCCTCTGGTTTCACAAGGTCCATCGACTGAAAAACATCGGGCTGCGCCCGTACGCGCAACTCTGGCGGAGCCAGATGGTTGTGGTGAAGCATCGACAAGGGCTGCGCCAATGTGGCCACGTCTGTTCCGTGAAAACTCGCAACGCCGAACAGCACCTCAATGTCACGTTCCGCTACATAAGCGGCCAAACCGTTCCACAGGTGGTACATTGCCGTACCCCCACGGTAGTCGGGGTGTAGGCACGACCGTCCCAACTCCAGCAGTTTGCGCCCACTGTTCTTGAGAACGGTCAGGTCATATTCATCTTCGGAATAGAATTGTCCCAGTTCCGCAGCACGTTCGCCCGGTAACATCCTGTAGACGCCAATAATTTCGCCGGTGTGATCATCATAGGCCAACATATGATCGAAATACGGGTCGAAACGATCTTTCTCGAGGCCAGCATCGTGATCAACCATCTCTCCGCCGCCCCCCAACTCACGCACGAAGACGTCATAGCGCAGGCGTTGAGCTGCTTGCAGGTCGGCTTCGGTCTCGGCCAGTTTTACGGTGAAAGAAGGGCCAGTATCCGGCATATGGGGTGATCCGTGTTCTTTTGGCTGCTGATACCGCAGTTTTTCAGCCAAAGGCAACAAGCCCCGCTTCGGTCAGCGTTGTTAACCTTTCCTAAACCACTTTCACAGATCAAAGACCGGCATCAGGGCGATGCGCGTTCCGTCGATCACCACTTTTCCCTGCTCGCGAAAGTTCACGGTGATCTTGCCTGCAATGTTGGACTGAACCTGTCCGACGCCCCATTCGGGAAAATCCGGGTGGCGGACAAACATGCCCGGTGCAAGTATAGCATTCATGTCTGTCATAGGGGCCTCCGGGACGTGCGGCAGATACAGTCGGAGGTACGCATGGGCGAGAGCAACGTCAACCTGGCCGAATTGATCGGTTCGCGGATTTGCCATGATCTGATCAGCCCGATCGGCGCGATCACCAACGGGCTTGAGCTGTTGGATATGGTGGGCGCCGTACAGGGCCCCGAGATGGAACTGATCTCGGGCAGTGTCGGAAGTGCCGGGGCACGTATACGCTTTTTCCGCGTTGCCTTTGGCTCGGCCAGTGATCAGCCGCTTGGTCGGACCGAAGTAACCGAACTGCTGAAAGATATCGAGCGTGCCGGGCGGATACGGGTCAACTGGAACCTGACCGGGCCTGTGCCGCGTAATCAGGTCAAACTGGCCTTTCTGGCGCTTATGTGCTGCGAAAGTGCCATGCCGCTGGGCGGCGCAGTCGAGATCGTCAATCAGGGCAACAATTGGATAGTGACCGGGGTTGCAGACCGGTTGAATGTCGATAGTGATCTTTGGAAGAACGTCGTGACAGGTCGGTTTCCCACCAAGATCACGCCCGCGCACGTTCAGTTCGCGTTGTTGCCTGAAACGGCAGCTGCGATGGGCCGGCGGATTGCCGTTGAAACCTCGGCAACCCGCGTGTCACTTCGGTTTTAAGCCCGGATCGTTCCGTTCCCGCGCACGAGATATTTGAAACTGGTCAATTGCGCCGCCCCAACCGGTCCGCGCGCGTGCATCTTGCCCGTCGCGATTCCGATTTCTGCCCCCATGCCAAACTCGCCACCATCCGCAAACTGAGTCGAGGCATTGTGCATCAGGATTGCGCTGTCCAGACGCTCAAAGAAACGGGCCGCAGCCGTGTCATTCTCGGTCATGATGCAATCGGTGTGGTTCGAGCCGTATTGCTGAATATGAGCAATCGCGGCATCAATATCGGCAACGGGCTTCGCCGCGATCACGCTGTCGAGGAACTCTTTTCCCCAGTCTTCCGCCGTAGCAGCAACTGTACCCTCCCCAGCGAGGACACCGTCGGCGTGAACCTCGACGCCTGACTGGACCAGTGCCGCAACCACGTCACGCCCCAGTGTGTCGGCGATATCCTGATGAACCAGCAAGCATTCAGCGGCTCCGCAAATACCAGTGCGGCGGGTCTTGGCATTCAGCACAACTTCCAGCGTTTTCTGCGGATCAGCAGCCTTGTCGATGTAAATGTGCACGATGCCTTCGAGATGGGCAAAGACCGGCACACGGGCCTCTCGTTGTACAAGGCCTACCAGTCCCTTGCCTCCGCGTGGAACGATGACGTCGACATAGTCGGTCAGCGTCAGCAGCTCCTGCACCGCGGCGCGGTCGCGTGTGGGCACAAGTTGAATGGCGTCTTCGGGCAGGTTCGCGGCCTTCAGCCCTTCGACCAGACAGGCATGGATCGCGGTTGAGGAATGAAAGCCTTCGGATCCGCCACGCAGGATTACCGCATTGCCCGATTTCAGGCACAGCGCCCCGGCATCCGCAGTCACGTTGGGTCGGCTTTCGTAGATCACGCCAATAACCCCCAACGGTGTCCGGACGCGCTGGATGTTAAGGCCCGTGGGCATATTCCATTCAGACAGAACCTCACCTACCGGGTCGGCCTGCTCCGCGACGGTTCTCAGCCCGTCCACCATGTCCTGAACACGCGCCTCATCCAGCATCAGGCGATCCATCATTGCGGGGCTCAGTCCCTTGTCGCGGCCGAATTCCAGATCTTTTTGATTGGCTTCGATGATCCGTGCCCGATTGGCCCAAACCGCGTCTGCGGCTGCAATCAGCGCTGCGTGCTTTCGTTCAGCTGTTGCGAAAGCCAGTTCACGCGAAGCGGCTTTGGCACGTTTCCCAAGATCTTCCATCAGAGCAGGAATGCTATCGAAGTCTTTCATATCGCGTGCCTTTCAGATCATCTTATTGAAGGTTAAAGGGCGAGGTCGTCCCGGTGGATGAGGGCTGCGCGGCCGGGATAGCCCAGCGTCGCTTCAATCTCAGAAGACTTACGCCCCTTGATCGCATCGGCTTCCTGCGCCGTATACCGGCTTATCCCCTGAGCCAGACGGCGGGATTCCAGATCAAGGACGGCGACAGGATCGCCGCGACCGAAATCTCCGGTCACTTCCACAATCCCGGCAGGGAGCAGGCTTTTGCCATTGGCCAGTGCCTTGGCCGCCCCCTCGTCCACGGTAATCTCACCCCGAGGTTTCATCGCCGAAATCCATCGTTTGCGGGCTGCGTGTGGATCCAATGTCGCGGTAAACCATGTGGAATTGGCACCGTTTTCAAGCGTTTTCAGAGGGTTCAGAACCGACCCTTCGGTAATCGCCATGGCGCAACCGCCCGCGGTTGCCATCTTGGCCGCCAACAGTTTTGTTTTCATCCCGCCTTTTGACAGGCCCGAGCCCGCATCACCGGCCATGGCTTCAATCTGGGGTGTGATCCTGTCGATTGTCTCGAAGCGCTTCGCCGAAGTGTCTTCCTTAGGATTGCCCGAATAGAAGCCATCCACATCCGACAGCAGAATCAGTTGGTCGGCCCCTACTGTCACGGCGATTTGCGCGGCCAGACGGTCATTGTCGCCATACCGGATTTCGTCCGTTGCAACCGTGTCGTTTTCATTGACGATCGGAACGACGCCCAACCCAAGCAGAGTTTCCAAGGTTGCGCGTGAGTTCAGATACCTGCGGCGATCTTCGCTGTCTTCAAGCGTCACCAGAACCTGCGCTGTAGTGATCCCATGGGGTGCCAACGCCTCTTCGTAGGCGCGTGCAAGCCGGATTTGCCCAACCGCAGCAGCAGCCTGCGACTGTTCCAAAGGCAGTGCCGCCATCGGCAGGCCCAATACTCCGCGGCCAAGTGCAATCGAACCGGATGAAACAAGGATCACATCTTTCCCCTGCCCCTTGAGCCAGGAAACATCTTGCGCCAACGACAGCAGCCAGTCAGACCGCAGCAGGCCAGTGTCGCGATCAACCAGCAAAGCCGACCCGATTTTTACCACCAGACGGCGTGCCGAGGTCAGGGTTGCCAAGGCTGTGCCTCCTCAGCGGGTTTCTGACGCACACGGTTGTCGTCAATCTGGCTGCGCAGCGCCCGCAGAACTTCGGTTACACCCAGATGCGCCACACCGGACATCGTCATGACGGGGCCGCCCACGGCCTCCTCAAGCTCTGCGACGGCAAGGGCACGTTCTTCGTCATCCAGCGCGTCGATCTTGTTCAGAACAGTGATCCGGGGCTTTTCAGCCAGCTCGCCGCCATAGGCTTCCAACTCGTGAATGATCGTGCGGTAATCATCGGCGACCGTCGCAGAGGTGCCGTCGACCAGATGCAACAACACGGCACAGCGTTCCACGTGACCCAGAAAACGGTCACCAATGCCACGGCCTTCATGAGCACCTTCGATCAGGCCCGGGATATCGGCCACAACAAATTCGACGTTGTCCACGCCGACAACGCCAAGATTGGGGTGCAGCGTGGTAAACGGATAGTCGGCAATCTTGGGCCGCGCATTCGACGTGGCCGCCAGAAAGGTCGACTTGCCTGCATTCGGCATACCCAAAAGACCCACATCGGCGATCAGCTTGAGCCGCAGCCAGATTGTGCGGTCAATCCCCGCCTGCCCCGAATTGGCGCGGCGCGGGGCCTGATTTGTGGCAGATTTGAAATGCAGGTTGCCAAACCCGCCATTGCCGCCCTTGGCCAGCAGAACACGTTGCCCGACTTCGGTCAGGTCGCAGATGACGGTTTCTTCGTCTTCGTCCAGGATTTCAGTGCCAACCGGCACACGCAGAACGATATCGTCCCCATCCTTGCCGGTGCGTTGCTGCCCCCGGCCCGGTTGCCCGTTTTTGGCGAAGAAGTGCTGCTGATAGCGGAAGTCGATCAGGGTGTTTAGCCCATCCACAACTTCGGCCCAGACAGACCCGCCTTTGCCGCCGTCCCCGCCATCGGGGCCGCCGTATTCTATAAACTTTTCGCGTCTGAAGCTGACGCAGCCGCTACCGCCGGCCCCGGACCGGATGTAGACCTTTGCGAGATCGAGAAATTTCATGTGTGTCCCCTACTGCAAAGGCCCCATCGGCCACAAGTCAGAGTTTTTTACTGTAAGTCCAGGTGGGCACATTCGCATCGCGTGCCACCGAATAGCTTTCCGCATCGCCCAGATACTGGAACCCACAATGGGTCAGGACCCGGGCCGAGGCCGGATTATCCTGAAACACACTGGCGAACATCGTCGCGTTCTCCAGCGGGTTGGCGTTAACAAGTGCTTCGACAGCCATCGAGGCAATGCCCGTGTTCCAATAGATCGGCGCGACCCAATAGCCGACTTCGGACTGATTCCGGTCAAGTCGTTTCAGCGAAATCACACCGATCAGTTCCGGACCTCCGTCCTTGGTGGCATCCATGACCCAGACGTCTTCATCCCGGTTGTCGGCCATCGAACGGGTTACAAAGGCTTCGATCGATCCGGGGGCCAGTGGATGTGCGATACTGGTGGTCATCCGCGCCACGCGCTCATCACCTGCATAATGCTCGATAAGGCCCATGTCCGACCGGCGCAGGGGGCGCAGATCGAACCGCTCGGTTTCAATGACCGGCTGATTAATTATTGTCTCAAGCTTCATTGGTGTGTTCCTCCTCCGAACAACACGAATAGTACGGACGCGACCGTAAGACCCGCCAACGTCCACATCAGATATTTTTCCGCCGGGCGACCTTCAACCGCATGCGCGATTCTATCCCCGGCAAAAGTCCAAATCGGGTGCAAAACGATCTGGCAGATCAACAAACTAAGAGCGATCGTGAGCGTTGCATCAAAGCTGGACGTCCCCGCCGCGACAAAGCCGGTAAAACCCGCAACAATCATGGCCCAGGCTTTTGGGTTCAGCGGATGCACGATCAACCCCGCCCAGAATCCCGGAACATCACCGACCGCATTTTCGCGCGACAATCGCAAATTCGCGATCTTCCACGCCAGCCAGCAAATATATGCAGCCGAAGCATATTTCAGCGCCGCAAAGGCCGTCGGAACCTGTTCCGCCAGTTGCAGCAAGCCAAAGCCCACGGGCCAGATAATCAGCTGCTTACCAAGCACGACACCGGCCACAAAAGGTAATGCGGCACGAAACCCATAGCGCGCACCCGTTCCCAGCAGGACCATGTTGGCCGGCCCCGGCGTACCGACCTGAGAGGCGGCAAAGATCAGGAAACTGGTGGTTGCGACTGTCATCGGTTCTTTCGGTCACGACTGCGTTAAAACGAGAAAGGGGACCGGCACTTTGTGCCGGTCCCCCATGAATTTTTCTTAAACCTTCTGGGTCTCGGCTTACTCTGCGGCCTCCGCCACTGGCAGGACCGAAATAAAGGTGCGGTTTTTAAGTCCCTTGTGGAACTTCACGGCGCCATCGACAGTTGCAAAGATGGTGTGATCTTTGCCAATGCCTACGCCTTCACCCGGCCAGAACTTGGTGCCGCGCTGACGCACGATGATGTTGCCTGCGATAGCGGCCTGGCCACCATACAGTTTTACGCCAAGGCGACGACCAGCTGAGTCGCGACCGTTACGGGAGGAACCGCCAGCTTTTTTATGTGCCATTCTCTCTCTCCTTAGCCTTTAGCCAATTCTTTGGCTTGCTCAACCCATTCGGGTTTCACTTTGACCGTTTCGATAGCAGCAATCTGCTCATCCGACAAGGCGGCCAGAGCGGCAAAGCTCTCGATACCGGCCTCAACCAGCTTCTTGGCGGCGGCAGGGCCGACACCGTTCAGTTGGGTCAGATCGTCAGCAGCGGCAGCAGCGGGTGCTTCAGCCTTGGCTTCGGCTTTCTTGGCAGGCTTTGCAGCGGGTGCCGCCTCGCCAGCCGGAGCGGAACCGGTTGCAGCTTTGATGCCCGATTTGTCGGCGCCCGACGCAAGAATGTCGGTGATTTTGACCAGTGTCAGTTTCTGACGGTGGCCAACGGTACGCTTCGAGCTGTGCTTACGACGGCGTTTGACGAACTTGATGACCTTGTCACCTTTGATCTGTTCGATCACTTCGGCCTGAACGCCTGCGCCTGCAACGAAAGGTGCGCCAACGACCGGAGCGTCACCGCCCAGCATCAGAACATCGTTGAATTGAACTTTTTCACCTGCGTCGGCAGCCAGTTTTTCAACGCGGAGGATATCGCCCGCCTGAACCTTGTACTGCTTGCCGCCAGTCTTGAGGACCGCAAACATGCGTCTTTCCTTTTCTAACCCGCGTTCTGTGGTCCCCGGCTGGGTGTTTTGGCCCCAAGAAACTTGAAAGCCACCTCGAACAGCGCGCCCCTTTTCGGGCTGTGTGAATGGCCCCTGACAACGTCATGAGGGCCAAATAATAACGATACCCGGCGCGGAAAACCTGCCGGGATGCGCGCTTATCCATAGATTACAGGTAAAAGTCAACACCAAAGCGGCGTCAAAGATCGGACGCCCTCAGCGCCTGTCCAACCGCCTGCCCCAAGCGATAGGAAATATCATTGAACATGCGATCAAAGCCGTCAAACACGGCCTCATTCAAGGCCTGTCCCGTCTCGGTTCTGGAAAACGCGATATTTTCGCGCATCTGAGCCTCGTCCAACGGGCGGTAGGCCATAAGAAGAAACGAGAAAAGCCACTCCTCAGTGTCCTCGGCCCGGCTATCTTTCTGCAATAAAAGCTCGGCCAGAAGTTCCTGATCATCGGTCCGCGCATCAACATCAAGCCCCTGAAAGAAGCTGTAGTCAGACGTCAATGCCCCCTGAACATTCTTTTCGATCAGGTCATTTGCCTCGATATATTCCTTGACCAAAGCAAACTGAGCGGTGCTGCGTTCTGCGGATTTGTAGGCTTCTCGGGCCATGTCTTCGATTGCCTGATCCGACATGGCGCGCCGGGCCGAGTTTTCCAGTGTTACGATGGTCTGGCCAAGATCGCTTTCAAAAAACAAGATGGCCTGATCAAGCTGAACATCGGACATACCTTCTTTGAAGGCGTCCGTCAGATGTTCCCGCATCCAAAGGGGATCGTAGATACGATTGACCTGCGACTCGAAAAAAGCGCCACCCTTGTTATCCAAAAAAGTATCGTCAAGAGTCTCGCGATGGCCCTGCCCCTCGTAAACAAGGATTTCCATCACCTGTGTCAGACGCATGGCTTGTGCCAGCCGATCGACTTTTCCATCGGCATACAGCGGCAGTGCCCAACACAGGGCGACCACAAATGCCAGAATAGCGCGCTGCATCAAATGTCCTGTGCCGGGTGCAACTCGGCCATCCGCGCGGCCAGAACCTCGAACCTCATGGCCATGATCTCATATTGGATGGCGTTCAACAACTCGTAGACTTCCTGCATCAGCGGCTGTTCCAGCGCGTCAACATATGTATCCACATCGGCGTCGGAAAAACCTTGATAGGTGTAAGCCGCACCGGCCAGATTAGACAGTTGCAGCGACTGGCGCATTGCCGGTTCATTTTGCTTCATCAATTCGCGCAGTTCATCCCCGCCCAACTGCAGCTCGATGACCCCCGATGCGCTGGCCGCCAGAAGGAAACGCACCTGAATTTCCTGCAAGGCACGCAGTGCCGTGCCTGTGGAATCAATCGCGTTGTTCATGCGTTTAAAACTTTCGACCCGTTTCGATCCGCTCTTGATCAGGTCAGAGATAATCCTTTGACCAGCCAATTGCTTGACGTCATCGTCCTCCTGCATGTGTGAGGCATTTTCGGCCACGACCAGACGTTGACCAAGGTCAGACGCATAAAACTCCACCGCGTGTGCCAGGGCTTCGTCACTTAGGGTCTGTTCCAGAATGGAAACTGCGGTGTCGTGCATTGCACCGACTTCAAAAACCTCGTCCGTCAAACGGGTCCAGTCCGAGCCGAAACCCTCTGGGTCAACACCTAACATCTGCGGCGCGGACCGTGAGCTCAGGGCGATGCTTTCAAGAGCTACGTCAAAACCGGTCGTCGTCAGAAAAGCCTCAATCCGATCCCGGTTCGCCGCAGAAAGCTCCAGAGGAACCAGAACCAGCGCCAGAAACGGGGCGAGAAACCAAAAGGCGATGCGGTGTGCAAACTGTGTCATACCTTTCAGAGTAGGTGTTTTGCGCCGGCAGGCAACGGAAAATCCCGGCAATCACGATTTCCGGAATTTTCTGCTTGCGCCCCCGTTCGTTCCTGACTAAATCCCCCCCTCACAGACCCCCGCGGAGAGGTGCCGGAGTGGTCGAACGGGGCGGTCTCGAAAACCGTTGTGGGTGCAAGCCCACCCAGGGTTCGAATCCCTGTCTCTCCGCCACATTCCCAATATCGAAGGCTGTCAGAAAACGTCTTCCGGTCTGATTTGGGTTCTCAACAAAATTGCAAGTGGTCCGCTGTCAGAAACTATAGTGGCCTGGGTCACCCGGCGTGTTCTTGCCGTGAAATCTGGTGCAATCAGCGTAGCACGGCCCAAACCTGTATTCTGCTGAGAATTCACAGGAATTCCCCTTTGTATCTCCGCTACATTTAACGCATCCCGGCGACACATTTTCCAAAGGAGACACACATGTCGCGTATTCTTATCCTGATCATCATCGCCGCTGTCGGTGTTGGTGGTTACTACTATCTCAACCAGTCCGAACAAACTCCGGCTGAACAAGTGCAATCCGCAGCGCAGGAGGCGGGCGATGCAGTGGCTGATGCCGCGTCAACTGCTCAGGAAGCTGCGACTGACGCGCTTGAAGACGCAACAGAACAGGCCAGCGAGGCAGCTTCATCCTTGACCGAACAGGCGCAGGAAGCCGCATCGTCGGTTGCCGATCAAGCCAGTGAGGCAGCTTCGTCTGTCGCGGAGCAAGCATCCGAGGCAGCACAGCAAGCCGGTGATCAGGTGGCGGCGCTGGCGGGTCAGGGACAGGAATTGCTGAGCTCCTGGATTCAGGAAGGCAAGCTGGACCCCACCAATTTCGACTATGAAGGTATCATGACCTCGATTCAGGACAGCACATTGGCCACGGATCTGAAAGAACAGGCGATCAAGATCGTAAATGACATTAAAGAGTCGCCTGAAACCATCGCCTTGAAGATTCAAGAACTGACCGCGCTGTTGACGCAGCAATAACAAAAAAGGGGCCGGTAGCCCGTTCCCGGCCCCTACCCCGCACGCCAATTTTCCAGTCGTGCCCTTACGTTATCGTTTCTCTGAATTGACCCAGTGTGCGGCTTTTGATTGGCTGCCCCGACAACACATCCTCGCCCCGGGGTCGCCCGTTGGCAATCTCCTGTTTAAGGGGGTGTGCGCATTGAACAAGCCATCTTGAGGATGATCCCATGACTGACCTGCCCCAAACAATGAAAGCTGCCATCCTGAAACACGGCGGGTACTCGGCCACTTCGACCGGACCGGTTATCGAGGATGCAGCAGACTGGCTTGAAGCAGCAGAACTGCCCGTTCCCAAACCCGGCCCCGGTCAGGTTTTGATCCGCCTGCGCACGTCGTCGGTCAATCCGTCCGACCTCCACTTCATCAAGGGTGAATACGGCCAGCCGCGCGTCAAAGGTGCGGCGGCCGGATTCGAAGGCTGTGGCGACGTCGTTGCAACCGGAAAAGGTGCCGAGGCTCTGAAGGGACAGCGCGTCGCTTTCGTGGCCGCAGGTTCCGGCGCCTGGGCGGAATACATCGTGACGCAGATGCAAATGTGTATTCCCTTGCGTCCGGATATTTCAGATGATGACGGTGCCGCGCAAATCGTCAACCCTCTCACCGCGATGGCGATGGTGGACATGGCAAGGGAAGACGGTGACGCATTTGTGATATCCGCTGCGTCCAGCCAATTGGGAAAACTGATGTGCAGCCTCGGGCGTGATCTGGGGTTGAAACCCATCGCGCTGGTGCGCCGGGCCGAGACAGTCGATACGCTGAAAAGTCTTGGAGCAGCCGAAGTGCTTGTGACTTCCGATCCTGAAATTGTCGAGAAATTTGCCGCGATAAGCACCACGCTGAAACCTCGGGTCTTCCTTGATGCGTTGACGGATCAACTGTCCGAGAAACTGTTCTGCACCATGCCCAACCGGGCGCGCTGGGTCAGCTACGGCAAACTTTCGACCGAAGCGCCAACGCTTTCTCAGACCGGCCAGCTGATCTTCATGGGCAAACGGATCGAAGGTTTCTGGCTGACGCAATGGATGATGTCGACACCGCCCGCTGACCAAATGCGGGTTGTGGCCGAAGTTCAGGCCCGCTTTGCCGATGGACGCTGGAAAACGGATGTTTCCGAACACCTTACTCTCGAAAATCTTGTGTCGAATCTTGCCGATGCGCTGAAAAAGAGTGACGGAAAGGTGATTATCACCCCATAGTAGAACTCACCTGCGTTACCGGAGGATACACGCGGGCGGACGAAGACGCTGGAAAACCGGTGGAGGGAGGACAGTGTGGATAACGCGCAGCTGCTGATTAGCGGGCTGGCGAACGGGTGTGTCTACGGCCTGATCGCGCTTGGCTTTGTACTGATCTACAAGGCTACCGAAGCGGTGAACTTTGCGCAGGGCGATTTCATGATGCTGGGCGCATTTGTGACCATCGGCCTGACAAATACCGAATACATGGGGTTGCCGTTCTGGCTCGCTCTGCCTGTTTCATTGGGAATAATGGGCGCGCTCGGTTTTCTTCTGGATCGCCTGATCATTCGCCGCTTGTTCGGTGAAAGCCAGACCGCCGTTGTCATACTGACCATTGCTTTGGGCTTTGTGATCCGTTTCGTTGCCGGTCTGATCTGGGGGCACGAGCCGCAAACGCTGCAAAACCCGCTTGCGGGCAAAGAAGTGCGAATGGGCGGTCTTGTACTGGGGATGGAGGATGTCGCGATAATCGTTGTTACGGTGCTGCTGACATGGGCACTCTATGTTTTCTTCAGCCGCACCAAGCTGGGTCTGGCGATGCAGGGTGCCTCGCAAAACCAGCTGGCAGCTTATTACATGGGCATTCCCGTCAGGCGTGTTCAGGGATGGGTCTGGGCTTTGGCCGG
Source organism: Ruegeria sp. AF5 (assembly GCF_056541905.1). NCBI lineage: Bacteria > Pseudomonadati > Pseudomonadota > Alphaproteobacteria > Rhodobacterales > Roseobacteraceae > Ruegeria > Ruegeria sp. AF5. The sequence goes on along the minus strand of NZ_JBQFYZ010000003.1, from coordinate 289,168 downwards.
AGGCGTTGCAGGAATTGCCGGAATTCTCTTTGCTGCAAAAGGCGCTGTGGATCCGACAACCGGACTGCTGGGCATCAAGGCGTTTGCCGCCGCCGTTATCGGCGGATTCGGCAGTTTGCCGGGTGCATTGGCCGGAGGGCTGATTGTCGGCATTATCGAACCCTTCGCCAGCCGGTACATTGCGGCAGGTTACAGCCAGGTCGCGCCATACGCTTTGCTGCTTGCCGTCCTGATCTTCCGACCAAACGGGCTGTTCAGTCAGGTCCGGGTCAAGAAGGTCTGAGCCATGCGGATCGTTTTCAAAACCGACTACATGCAGGATATCCGCCCCTGGAAAGACGGGTTCCAGCTGCGCCTTTATCTGCTTCTACTGTTTGTCGTCGCGGCCGCGCCTTTCGCACTGGACGATTTCTATCTGGGTGAACTGACAAACGTTCTGATCTGGGCCATCGCCGGGCTGGGTCTGATGATCCTGACCGGACATACAGGGCAAGTCAGTCTGGGTCATGCGGCCTTTCTGGCCTTTGGCTGTTACGCCAACGTGGCCCTGATTGAGGCAGGCGTGCCGTTTCTGGTCGCGTTTCCGCTGGCCGGAATTCTGACCGGGATCGCGGGCGTGACCGTCGCAGTCCCTGCCCTGAGGCTTCACGGTATCTACCTGGCGATCTTTACCATGGCGCTTTCCATCCTGATGGATGACATCATCGTATTGTCCGAGCCGATCACTGGTGGTGTCGCGGGTAAATATATCGGCGGGGTCGAGATCTTTGGCCTTACGGTTGACCGCTGGGGGACGCCTGATCTTTTTTACTGGCTGGTTTTGTTCGTCACCGTTCTGGTCACGTTGGGATATATAAACCTGCTGCGGGCCCCGCTAGGACGTAGCTTCATCGCCGTTCGCGACTCCGAGGTTTCGGCGCAGGCGATGGGTGTCGATATCGCGCGAACAAAGATGATTTCATTCGCCTTGTCCTGTGCGGTTACAGGTTGGGCCGGCGCGTTGATGGGTCTGTTTGCTGGTGCGTTTAACAATGAAACCTTCAGCGTCCTGATCTCGATCCAATTGCTGATGATGATCGTTATCGGCGGGCTGGGCTCGATCCACGGCGCGTTTCTGGGCGCGATTGTCATCGGTTTTTTGCCGCAGTTTCTATCGATTTCAAAGGAATATGTCGGCGCGATCATCGGCGGAAACACCGTTGCCATTCCGGGGCTGGAGTTCGGCATCTTTGGCATGATCCTGATCGGCTTCATCCTTTTCGAACCCATGGGCATCTATGGCCGCTGGCTGAAAATCCGCACCTGGTTCGAACTGTTTCCCTTCTATCGCAAGGACATGTTCAAACGGCAGAAATCCTATCTCAAGACGGAGCGTCTGAGATGAGCTTGCTTGAATTTGAAAACGTTACCCTGAAATTTGGTGGCCTGACGGCCGTGGACAATTTGTCCTTCGAAGTTCAGCAGGGCGAAGTCTTTGCCATAGTCGGGCCGAATGGCGCGGGCAAATCGACGGTCTTCAATCTGATCTCGCGCTTTTACGAACCGTTTTCAGGGTCGATTCGGTTTGATGGTCACGATCTGCTTCGGGTCAAACCGTCAGGCGTGGCGGCCTTTGGTGTGGCGCGGACCTTCCAGAACATTGAGCTCTTCGAACACGCAACTGTCCTGCAAAACCTTTTGGTTGGACGGCATCGGCACCGCAAGACGAACCTGATTTCGGAACTTTTGTTCACCCCTTCAGTCCGACGGCAAGAGCTGGAGAACCGGGAAAAAGTTGAACAGATCATCGATTTCCTCGACCTGCAGGCCTATCGCGACAAGTTGATTTCCGGGCTGCCTTACGGCGTGCGCAAAGTGGTCGAAGTTGCACGTGCCCTGGCGACCGATCCCAAGTTGCTGCTGCTGGATGAACCGGCCTCGGGACTGTCAGTGGAAGAGACGACCGATATGCGTTGGTGGATCGACGATATCCGGCGGCAAATGGGCATTACCGTGCTGATGGTCGAACACGACATGGGATTGGTATCGGGCGTGTCCGACCGGGTCCTGGCCATGGCAGATGGGGCAAAGCTGGCCCTCGGGCCACCGGCAGACGTGCAATCGCACCCGGCCGTGATCGAGGCCTATCTGGGGAAAGCCTCATGAACGCTCCGATCTTGCAAGTCCGCAATATCGAAAGTTTCTATGGCCCAATCATGGCCATTCGGGGCGTTTCGCTGGATGTTCACGAAGGAAAAATCGTGTCGATCCTTGGCGCAAACGGCGCGGGCAAGACCACCTTGATGAAAACCATCTCTGGCGTGATGGACCCGGAAAAGGGAACGATCACCTTTGACGGCGGTGACATTCAGGGCTGGGAACCGCACAAGGTTGTCCAGCGCGGGGTGGTTCACATCCCGGAAGGGCGCGAAGTTTTTCCACTTCTGACGGTTGATGATAACCTGAGCCTCGGCGCCTACACCCGCAAAGACAAAGACCAGATCGAACAGGATCGTGAGCTGGTCTTTCGTTATTTTCCGGTTCTGAAAAGCCGTCGGTCGCAAGAGGCCGGAACCCTTTCGGGTGGGCAGCAACAGATGCTGGCCATAGGGCGCGGATTGATGGCCAGACCTCGTATCATGTTGCTGGATGAGCCGTCATTGGGCCTGTCCCCTCTGCTGGTGCAAGAGATCTTTGGCATTCTCAAACGTCTGAACGAAGAACAGAATATGACGATGTTGCTGGTTGAACAGAATGCCAATGCGGCGCTGGAACTGGCGCATCACGGCTATGTCATGGAGGTGGGTCGCATCGTCATGGACGGGGCCGCGGATGCGCTTTTGCGATCCGAGGATATTCAAAGCTTCTATCTTGGAAAACAAGAAGAAGGCGCGCGCGAAAGCCGCCGCTGGAAGCGGAAAAAGACGTGGAGGTAAAACGGATGGACGCCACGCCCCTCCCCCCTCAGGTCGTGATAAACGGCGTTCAGTTCAACGCAACAGCAGGACAGCGCCCGGTACGAGTTGATGGCTGCATCACCATTGCCGAGTTGTTCCAAAGCCGATGTGCCGAACTGGGCAGCCGAACGGCGCATCGCGAAAAGGACCTGGGTATCTGGAAATCCTATTCCTGGGCCGATTACTGGCAGCATGCCAAATGGATCGGGCTGGCCTTGCGCAAGCTGGGACTGGAACGCGGCGATGTGGTTTCAATCCTGTCCGAAGATCGCAAGGAATGGGCCTGGCTCGACATGGGTATTCAGGGCGTTGGCGGTATCGCTTCCGGCGTCTACACCACGGATTCCGCCAGTCAGTTGCAGTATCTGATCAACGACAGCGGCAGCCGGTTTCTGATTGTCGAGGATGAAGAACATCTGGACAAGTTTCTGGGAATTGAGACCGAGGTTCCCGATCTGATCAAGGTAATCATCCTTGAGGACGAAGGATTGCATGACCTGAACCATCCGCGCTGCATGATGATCGACGAGCTGTTCGCCTTGGGCCACAAGGCCGAGTTGGCCGAGCCCGGGCGCTTCGAAGCGGAAATTGCATTGGCCAAACCGCAGGACACTGCCTTGCTGGTCTATACGTCGGGAACAACGGGTCAGCCGAAAGGCGCAATGCTTAGCCATGAAAATATTCTGGCGGCCATCGAATCCGCGGCACGGGCGCTGCCAGCGCTGCCCAGCGATGAACAGCTGTGTTTCCTGCCTCTGTGTCACATTCTGGAACGTAATGTCTCGGTCTATTTTCCATTGGCGGCCCGCTGCACTGTCAATTTTGCCGAAAGCCCTGAAACTGTTTTTGCAAACCTTCAGGAGGTTTCGCCGACAACCTTCACAGCGGTGCCAAGGGTTTGGGAAAAGATCTACTCACATGTCCAGATCCTAACACAGGAAGCCACGCCTTTGGGGCGGCTGGCATTCGGTTTGGCATTGAAAGCTGGTGCGCGCCGTGCCGGATATCTGAGCGCAGGCCAACCAGTTCCATCCGGCGTCGCCACCAGATTCTGGTTCTGGGATCAGCTGGTTTTGAAAAACCTGCGCCGGATGCTGGGTCTGGACAAACTGCGACGAGGCGGAACAGGTGCCGCCCCAATCTCGACTGATCTGCTGAAATGGTACTGGTCCATCGGCGTGCCGTTGGTGGAAGGGTTCGGGATGACCGAAACTTCGGGCCTTGCCACACTCAACACCACAGACAGTAATAAGATCGGAACCATAGGCAAAGCCGTCGAAGGGTGCGACATCCGTATCTCGGGCGATGGCGAAATCCAACTGAAGGGCCTGAACATTTTTCAGGGATACTGGCGCAACAACGCGAAAACGGCAGAAACCTTTACCGCCGACGGCTGGCTGCGTACCGGAGATATGGGGACATTAGATAAGGATGGCTATGTCACCATCACGGGCCGCCTGAAGGACATTATCATCACCGCAGGTGGTAAGAACATCACCCCAGCCGAGATCGAAAGCCGCCTTAAGTTCAGTCATTATGTCGCGGACGCAATCATCATCGGGGACAGGCGTAAATTTCTGACGGCACTGATCATGATTGATCAGGAAAATGTCGAAAAATACGCGCAGGGCCATAAAATCCCCTTCTCGAATTTTGCCTCGCTATGCGCGGCACCGGAAATCAGGCAGTTGATCAGTTCGGAAATTGCCGCTGTGAATGCAGAATTTGCGCGGGTCGAGCAGATCAAGGATTTCCGTCTGATTGATGTCCTGCTGACCGCTGAAGACGACGAGCTTACAGCCACGATGAAACTGAAACGCGGATTGGTTGAAAAGAAACACGGGCATCTGATCGAAGACATGTACACTTGACCAAAAGATTAACGGGAGGAAAGAGATGAAGAAATTACGCAACAGGCTGGTGGCTGCATCACTGCTGACAGCATCGGCAACACTTGGTTGGGCGCAAACACAGGGCGTGACCGATGATGAGATTGTCATTGGTTCGGTCAACGACCTGAGCGGGATTTTTGCCGCGGTTGGTGTTCCGGCAACCAAAGGTGCAAATGTCGTCTTTGATCGGGTGAATGCGGCTGGCGGCGTGCACGGGCGCAAAATTCGTTACGTGGTCGAAGACAACGGCTATCAGATGCCGCGAGCCATGCAGGGCTATAACAAACTGCTGAATCGCGACAAAGTATTCGCCATGCTGCAATCGCTTGGCACGCCGATGAACATGGCAGGGTTCAAGCTGTTGGATCCCAAAGGCATTCCCAACGTAGCGCCTCTTACAGCTGCGCGTCAGATGTTGCAGGAACCCATGCGGAACAAGTTCACCTCCTTCTCGACCTATTTCGATCAGGCGCGCGTTGGCGTGAACTATCTGGCAGGCGAGTTTGGCTCAAAGACGGTCTGCACCATGTACCTGCCGACAGATTTTGGTGAGGAAATTCTAGAAGGCAGCAAGGCCGGAGCCGAAGAGGCCGGGATCACTTTTGGATCAGAAACCACCCATAAACCGGATGAAACGGACTTTGTCGGATCGCTGAGCAAGCTCAAGGAAGAGGGTTGCGATATCGTCACCATGGCGCTTGGGGTGCGGCAGGCAATCACCGTCGTGGGCACCGCAAAGAAAATGGGCCTGACTGATATGAAATTTCTCGGCACCTCGGCCAGTTTCCTAACGGTCGTGGCGCAGGTGCCCGGTGGCGTGACTGATGGATTCTACGCGGCAGCTTCGTGGCAGGATCTTTGGGCGCGTGCGGATCAACCTGCCCCGGCCGCATTTATCGAGGAATACAAGGCAGCCACAGGCGAAGATCCGGTCGGATTTGCCATGCTGGGTTATTCGGCGGCTGAAATGATGGTTAAGGCGTTGGAGGCCGCAGGCCCTGATCTGACGCAGGACAGTTTCATCGCAGCGATGGAAACGCTGGATTATCAGGACGATCTGGTTGGCAACCACATCACCTATGGTCCTGAGGATCATCAGGGCGCGGATACTGTGTTCGTCAACGTTGTTGAAAACGGTGCGTGGAAACTCGTTCACGAAGAATGAATCCCTGACCCGCGCAAAGCAAAAGGGCTCGCAAGTGCGAGCCCTTTCTTTTTGGTATTCCCGGCGAATTAACGCTTCGAGAACTGGAACGAACGGCGGGCTTTGCGCTTACCGAATTTCTTACGTTCCACAACGCGGCTGTCGCGGGTCAGGAAGCCAGCGGCTTTCAGTGCGCCACGCAGGTTCGGATCATAGAGTTGCAGCGCTTTCGAGATGCCGTGCTTAACCGCACCGGCCTGACCGGTCAGGCCACCGCCTTTGACGGTTGCAACAACGTCGAATTCACCTTCTACGCCGGCAACCTGGAACGGCTGGCGCAGGATCAGCTGCAGAACGGGGCGTGCAAAATAGACGTCCTGATCTTTGCCGTTCACGGTGACCTTGCCGGAACCCGGCTTGATCCAGACGCGGGCAACAGCGTCTTTACGCTTGCCGGTGGCATAGGAGCGGCCCAGCTCGTCACGTACGGGTTCACGCACGATGACTTCTTCGGCCACGGTTTCAACGCCTGCGACGGCGCTCAGCTCTTCGAGAGTATTGATCTGATCAACCATCGGTCATTAGCTCCGGGTGTTTTTCTTGTTCATGGACTTGACGTCCAGAACTTCGGGGGCCTGGGCCTCGTGCGGGTGCTCGGCACCGGCATAGATACGCAGGTTGGTCATCTGCTGGCGCGACAGGCGGTTGCCTGGCAGCATGCGCTTGACGGCCTGGAAGACCACGCGCTCGGGGTGCGCACCTTCCAAAATCTGCTGTTTGGTGCGCGACTTGATGCCGCCCGGGTGGCCAGTGTGCCAATAGAAGTTTTCTTCGCGCTTCTTGCCGGTCATCTGGATTTTGTCAGCGTTGATCACGATGACGTTGTCGCCCATGTCCATGTTCGGGGTGAACGACGCTTTGTGCTTGCCACGCAGGCGCATGGCGACGATCGAAGCAAGACGGCCCAGAACAACGCCTTCGGCGTCGATCAGGATCCACTTCTTGTCGATGTCTGCAGGTGTTGCAGAAAAGGTTTTCATGGCAGGATAGTCCTGTTTGATGTGAAAGACCGCCCCAGCGGAGCGGCCCGAATTCGATGGACGGGTTTTATGAGGTGCCTGCACGCAGGTCAAGCAACACTTGTCTTATTTATATACGTAAAAACAAAGACTTAAAAAATAGGTATTATTTTACCCCATCTTCAAACGCTGATTTGTTCAGGTGGATTGTCCAATAGTACGCGCAGGCGTTGCATCGCGTCCTCGAACCGTTCCAGCGACACATGGCCATTCATGGCAATACGTACAGCGTTCGGCGCGCGCCCATCGCGTAGCGCGAATTCGTCGGCGGATCGGAGCTGTATCCCTTCCCGCTCGGCCGCGCGACTGAATGCAGCCGACCGCCAGCCAGACGGAAGGCTCAGCCAGACAAAGGGAACGTCCGGGCCCCAGTTCAAATCAAACCCACCCAGGGTGTTGACGGCGACGCGTAGATAATCCCCCATCCGCGTGCGCACATCCTTGGCGATCTGACGCGTCCGCGGATCGGACAGCAAATGACGGGTTAATTCCGCCAACGGTTGGGCCAGTCCGAAATATCCGTATTCAGCGGACCGGCGCAAATCCACACTTCTTTCTCTGGGGGCGATAGCAAAACCCACACGCAATGCCGGTGTCAGAATCTTTGAGATTGATGACACATGCCATCCCCGTTCAGGCGCCAGCGCCCGAAAGCTGGGCTCTCGGGCGTCGCCCATGCGATAGCAGTCATCTTCAATGATCTGCAAATCAAAGCGACGGGCAATCTCAACGATCTCTTTCCTCCGCTCCAACGGTGTGTGCGCGCCCGTTGGGTTCTGAACTTCTGGTGACACACAGACGGCCTGCGCTGTGGTCTGGCGCAGAACATGCTCCAACGCTGCGGGATCGACACCCCATTTGTCCATCTTCACACCGACCACTTCCGCGCGCATCAGTTCGCCTGCGCGACGGAACCCGGCATACGACAGGTCCTCGACCAGAACGATAGGTTTGGGCCCGCGCAGGATCGTCTGAAACACAACGCAAAGCCCGTTCTGGCCACCATGTGTCAACACAATATCATCATGGGTCAGTGCACCCAGCGGAAGATCTGACAACCAGTCCACAACCGCCTGTCGTACGGGCTGGTACGCATCGCGCGTCGGGTAATTCAGAAACAAACCCGGATCGGCTTGCGACACTTTTTTCAAACATTCACGGATCAGGGACACCTGCCCCATATCCGCCAACCTTGGGCTAAACAGGCTTACATTGGCGTTGTACTTGTCGTCGCGAAGATGCAGTTGCCGCGCCCAAACGTCGTCAAGAATGGGCGATTTCGGCGGCGCAACAAATGTACCACGTCCGACTTCGGCTTGTAACAACCCCTCATCTGTCAGGATTGTATAGGCGCGCGCGACTGTACCTGGTGTTATTTGCAGTCGATACGCCAGTTCGCGCACCGGAGGGAGTTTGACACCGACTTCCAAAGATTTGTTATCTATGGCTTTTCGAATTGTGTCGGCAACCAGAGTGTATTTCGGTCCTTTAGCTTTTGACAGCGCCTCTGGCCAAATTGTATCCATTACAATTCTTCCTTTGCTTTTGACACAATTTCGAATGTATCAGTCATGTGTACCAAGTACAGCTAATTTGTGTCAATACAATTTGAAAGGAATTCCGAGATGACACGCACAATGCACACCCCCGCCCTTCTGCTGCTGACCGACAGCCCCCGGCTGCCTCTGGCCGCTGCACTGGCCGTGCGGTTTGCGGCAGCGGTCACTCAATGGGAGCGTCGTCGCCGCAGCCGCGTCAATCTTAGTTATCTGGATGACCGCTTGCTGAAAGACGTCGGTCTGACCCGTCATGATGCGCGCCGCGAAGTAAAGCGCCATTTTTGGCAGATTTAACTGATCCCCAGTCCCATTATTGGGACCTCTTCCTGGGCCGGGGCTTGTCCCCGGTCTTTTTTATCCGAATTTCGCGGCTGCAGACCCTGCAGGTGGCAGGGAATAGGTCATCGTCGCTCTGGCAACTGGGTCTTCTGCGCCATCGGAATACATAAGCACGTCACCGACGGCCAAAGTCCGGCCCAGTTTCAGCAGGCGACATTTGGCGATCATGTCCGTGTTGCCTTCTGGTTTGCGCAAAAAATCCAAGGAACTGTTCGTTGTGACCGCCAGGGATTGACGCCCTTTTCGCGCCAGAACCATTGCGTATACACAAACATCGGCCAACCCAAACATGGATGGCCCCGAAACCGTGCCCCCCGGCCGCAAATGCTGATCCTGCACAACAAGGCGCATTGTGATTGTATCTTCGGTCAGGTCCTCGACAACAAAGTCTTTGTGCACCTGCGGGAAAACCTGCTTAAGGTATTGTGACAGTTCGTCCCGGTTCATTGCCAAAGCCATGCTTTCCCTCCTGCTCATACCGACCTAGAGTTGGCCCAACATGGGATCGGAGGGCAAGATGGCAATTCTGGAACGTAACGACACCGGCGCTGTTGCGCGGCTTACAATGAACGCCCCAGAGCGGCTGAACGCGCTGAGTGACGAGATGCTGTCGGCGCTTCAGGCTGAACTGGACACGTTGCGTGAAGACACATCGATCCGGGCAGTGATCCTGGCGGGTCAGGGCAAGGCATTTTGCGCTGGCCACGATCTGAAACAGATGACGGCCGGACGCCAGTCCGAAGATGGCGGCAAAGCTTATTTCAATGACCTGTTTTCGCGCTGCGCGAAGGTGATGATGTCAATCCAGTCCCTGCCCCAGCCCGTCATCGCACAGGTCCACGGCATTGCAACCGCCGCCGGGTGTCAGTTGGTGGCAACCTGTGACATGGCCGTCGCCGCCGAAGACACGCGGTTTGGAGTGAACGGGGTTAATATCGGCTTATTCTGCTCCACCCCAATGGTGGCCCTCAGCCGCAATATCCCCAGAAAGCAGGCATTTGAGATGCTGACAACAGGAGACTTCATATCAGCCGAACGTGCTGCCGATTTGGGTTTGGTCAACCGCGTTGTCCCCGAGACGCGGCTTGAACACGAAGCCAATGCGCTTGCAGAACAGGTTGCCTCCAAGCTGGGAGTCGCTGTCAAAATCGGTAAAGAGGCTTTTTATCAACAGCTTCTGATGCCGCTGGATCAGGCCTATGCCTATACCGGCGACGTAATGGCGCAAAACATGCTGTACCGGGATACAGAAGAAGGCATTTCAGCTTTTATCGAAAAACGTCCCCCAAATTGGTCCCAATAATGCAATTGTTTTGCACATTTTTCGCCACTGTTTTGAATTTTGCACTTTTCAAAAGGGCGACACTGTGGCAAAGCTGGGTCGAGGCCAAGGCCTCAGGACACTTTTGGGTCGCCGTGGGCGGAAGGTCCCTCCAGCTGGTCTCTCTCACCAGCGCTGACAATCCCGCAGCGGCGACCCCAAGACCCCTTTCATAAAATTCGCGAAACCGCTTTGCCTCAGTTGCGCCCGATTGTGGTCTGCCCTATGTGGCATCGCATGACACAAGTTTTGCATATTGTAGGCGGCGGCATGGCCGGGTCAGAAGCGGCCTGGCAAGCTGCTGAAATGGACGTGGATGTTGTGATCCACGAAATGCGTCCGACCATCGGCACCTTTGCACACCAGACCGGCAATCTGGCGGAAATGGTGTGTTCGAACTCGTTCCGCTCGGATGATGATGAGCAGAATGCCGTGGGCCTGCTGCATTGGGAAATGCGCGCCGCCAATGGGTTGATCATGACAACGGCCGATGAACACCGCCTGCCAGCCGGTGGAGCGCTGGCTGTGGATCGTGACCCGTTTGCAGAAAGCGTGACCGCAAAACTTCGCGCCCACCCGCGCGTGACGGTAACCGACGAAGAAGTGACGACCCTGCCCGACGAAGGCCAGTGGATCTTTGCGACCGGCCCCCTGACGTCGCCCGCGCTGGGCCAGGCCATCCAGACCGAGACAGGGTCTGACGCACTTGCCTTTTTCGACGCCATCGCACCGATCGTCTATGCCGAGAGCATCGACATGAGCAAAGCGTGGATGCAATCACGCTACGACAAGGGCGAGACCGAAGAAGAACGCACAGCCTATCTGAACTGTCCGATGGACCGGGATCAGTATGAAGCCTTCATAGACGCGCTTCTGGCAGCAGAAAAAACTGAATTTCACGAAGGAGAGACAACAGGTTACTTCGACGGCTGTCTACCCATCGAGGTTATGGCCGAACGCGGTCGCGAAACGCTGCGCCATGGTCCGATGAAACCGGTCGGGCTGACCAACCCGCATGAGCCCGGCGTGAAACCACATGCAGTGGTGCAGTTGCGCCGCGATAACGCATTGGGCACCTTGTTTAACATCGTGGGTTTCCAGACAAAGATGAAATACGGCGCCCAGACCGACGTGTTCCGTATGATCCCTGGCTTGGAAAATGCCAGCTTTGCCCGGTTGGGCGGCATTCACCGCAATACGTTCATCAACTCTCCCACGCTTCTGGATTCGCAAATGCGGTTGAAATCCAAACCCAACATTCGGTTTGCTGGACAGATCACGGGTGTGGAAGGCTATGTAGAAAGCGCCGCGATGGGGTTGCTGGCTGGTCGGTTTGCCGCTGCTCAGATTTTGGGGCGTGACCTGCCCGCTGTTCCGCAAGACAGCGCAATGGGTGCTTTGATTCACCACATTACGGGTGGTGCCGAGGCTAAGACCTTTCAGCCGATGAACGTGAATTTCGGCCTGTTTCGCCCCGTGGATGGCCTGAAAGGCGGGCGTCGGGGTCGTAAAGACCGGTACAAGGCCTATACCGACCGGGCCAAAGCTGAATGGAGTACCTGGTTGGAACATTGCTGACTGGACGCGTAATGCGGACTCGGCCTAGCATGCTGGAATGAACGACACGTTTCTGAACAGCACATACAACCTCGGCACGCCTGAAGCGACTGAAGCGCACTATCAGAACTGGGCTGCAACCTATGAAAAGGAAGTCGGTGAACACGGTTACGCCACGCCGGGCCGTGTAGCAGCGGCTTTGTGGTCTTTCGCACCGAAGCCGCAGACCCCAATTCTGGACTACGGCTGCGGCACCGGGTTGTCGGGGCTTGCCCTGCGCGCTGTTGGCTTCGAGGTCATCGATGGGATGGACCCAACAGAGAACATGCTTCAGGAAGCCGCCAGCAAGGGCGTTTATCGAACACTGACCGGATTCGATATCGCCAAGCCCGCGCCGTTGAAGCGTGGGGAGTACACGATGATCACAGCCATAGGAGTGATCGGAAAAGGTGCTGCCCCGCCCGAGACACTGGATTTGTTGATGCACGCGTTGCCCAAGGGTGGTTTGCTTGGCTTTTCGCTGAACGATCATGCGTTGGCGGACCATAAATTCACCTGCCGTCTGACGGATTGGGTCGACATGGGGGCCGCACGTTTGTTATTTCGTGAACACGGCCCCCACCTGCCCGGTATCAACCTTAACTCTGACGTGTATGTATTAGAAAAAGCGTGACTCTCGTAACGCGCTTCGCGCCATCCCCAACAGGCCCCCTTCACCTTGGGCACGCATATTCTGCGCTGGTTGCCAGCGATCGGGCTGCTTCTGAAAGCGGCCGGTTCCTGCTGCGAATTGAGGATATCGATCGATCCCGCTCACGACAGCTATGGGAGGATCAGATATACAGAGACCTCAGATGGCTGGGGCTGACATGGCCAGAACCCGTGATGCGCCAATCTGATCGTATGGTCGTTTACCATAAGGCGCTGGACCAGCTATGGGCGCAGGGGCTTTTGTATCCGTGCACGTGTAATCGCAAAGATATCGCAGCAGCAGCCGGTGCGCCGCAGGAAGGCGCACCCATGCTTGGACCCGACGGGCTTGTTTATCCCGGGACCTGTCGAAAAAGGTTTGCTGGCAAAGATTTATCGAACCTTCCTCGTCCAACTCAGGACCCCTTGCGATTGGACGTGGTCAAGGCGTGTCAGGCGGTCTGCAACCTGGACAGGTACCAATTTCTTGAGTTGGGATCGGGTCCGGACGGCGAAACCGGCATTATCACTTTCACGCCTGATGAGGTAGTTACCACCATAGGTGATGTAGTTCTGTCCCGCCGCGACATGGGGACGTCGTATCACTTGTCCGTTGTGCTTGACGATGCCGCTCAGGGCGTAACACAGGTGGTTCGAGGGCGGGACTTGTTCGAAGCAACCCGCATCCACGTTCTTTTGCAGGCGTTGTTGAACCTACCGACACCCGAGTATTTCCATCATGATCTGATCCGCGATGATGCCGGCAAACGGCTGGCCAAACGCGACGATGCCCGCGCAATTGCAAAGTACCGGGCCGACGGAGCTAGCCCAGATGACATACGCCGAATGGTTGGGCTTTGACCCCCTATTCCATTGGCGCCATCAGTTCAGTTTCCACCCCACCCCGAACGGCGGTAAAAAAACAGGTTCGTCGGTTGGTATGACAGGCTGCTCCGGTTTGACGGACGAGAACCAATAGGCAGTCCCGGTCGCAATCGATCCGGAAATCCACCAATTCCTGCACATGGCCCGAGGTTTCGCCCTTGATCCAGAAAGCCTGCCGCGAGCGTGACCAATAGGTCACCCGCCCGGTTTCGAGGGTCTTTTCAACCGCCTGTACATTCATCCATGCCATCATCAGAACCTCGCCTGATGTTTCATCCTGCGCAATCGCCGGGATCAGACCCGCCTCATTAAATCTCAAAGTAGAAGGATCAAACACGACTGGGTCAGACATCTCAAAAACCTTTTGCATCCGGTGGGCTCGCCACTATGTATGGGTAACACACGACGAGGGAAAGCCATGAGCGGCGAGAACGACCTGATTAAGCTGTACTCTGGGCGCATTCTGGCGCTGGCTGCGGATATTCCGCATCTTGAGCGACTGGAAGATCCCGATGCAACCGTCAAGAAACGCTCACCTTTATGCGGATCGACTGTAACTGTGGACATCAAGGTTCGCGATGGTCAGATCAGTGCCTTTGGTCAGGACGTCAAAGCCTGCGCTTTGGGGCAAGCGTCCGCCTCGGTCGTTGGGGAAGCGATAATTGGCGCGTCGCGGGCGCAGGTCGAAGCTGCGCGCGATCAGTTGGCGGCCATGCTCAAGACTGGCGGCCCTGCACCTGATGCGCCGTTTGATGGGCTTGAGGTGCTTATGCCCGCACGGGATTATAAAAACCGCCACGCGTCGATCCTGCTGGTTCTGGATGCCACGGCTGAGGCCATGGCGCAGGCTGAACAGGCAAACTGCGCCTGATTATAGCTATTTGGCGTAAACCCGTTTACCCTCTGCCCAGATTTCAGGAGGGATGGGTTTGAATAATTTGCTCGAGCATTTCGTGACGCTTTGGGTCGTTATCGACCCGATTGGAACAATTCCCGTTTTCATTGCAGTTACGGCCGGATTGGACGCGGCAGGCCGGCGGCGGACAGCGATGTTAGCAGCCGTGATAAGTGCTGCCGTATTGCTGTTCTTCCTTGTATTTGGTCAGGTGCTGATCGAAGCGCTGGATATCGGGTTGAATTCGTTTCAGGTCGCTGGCGGCATTATCCTGTTTCTGTTTGCCCTGACGATGATCTTTGGTGAAAGCAAACAAGAGATCGAACAACGGCAAGCCGAAGAAGATCGTGAAGACGCGTATCACCAGCAGAACCCGGCGATTTTCCCGCTTGCCGTGCCTTCACTGGCATCCCCCGGCGCAATGCTGGCAATCGTTATCCTGACTGACAACCACCGTTACAGCATCGCGGATCAGGGTATCACAGCGCTTGTCATGCTTTCCGTATTGCTGGTTGCGTTTGTACTGATGCTTTTGGCCGAGCCCATCATCCGGCTGATCGGTCATTCAGGCGCGGCAATCATCAGCCGTGTCATGGGCATGATCTTGGCCTCGGTTGCTGCCAACTCAGTCCTGTCCGCGCTGTTGGAAATCTTCAAAACCGGCCAATTGTAAAAAAAGCCGCCGCGCTTTCCGGGCGAAAGGGCGGCGGCAGGTATTGCGTGTCTCGTGTGGGGTCCGGTGTACCGCGCGGGGCCGAGGCATGGCCCCTCAAGGGGTTTGGGACAGGCAGGTCACCCTTGACTGAAATGGGGATGACAGCGCGGATTTTTCGGCACGAGATCGCAGGCAGAAAGGCTTAGAAACCAACCGGCAGGTGAAGGGCCACCATCAGCATCACGACCAAAGACAACACGCCAACGGCATCCTGCAGGATGGTCGATTGCGCGCGGCTGAAAGCGGTCTTGATCTGGGTCAGCATAGGGTCACCTCCAGTCAGAGTTTTAATCCTTTGTTGACCTTTTGTTCTCATATTTCCAAGCACAGGTAAAGAACTTTTTGAGAACATTTGTGAACTTTAGGGAGCGTTACAGCTAACCCACTGAAATCAAACGGATCGCCTGATCCTGTTTCATCAGCCACAAAAGTACACGTGCGGCCCGTCCCCTGTCCGAAGTCAGTTTGGGATCGGTCGTTAGCAGCGCCCGCGCATCGGATTGGGCGACGGCCATCAATCCTGCCTGACGTTCCAGATCCGCGATATGGAATTTTGGCAACCCGGATTGCGCAGTTCCGATCAGATCGCCCGCGCCTCGCATCTCAAGGTCAGTTTCCGAGATTCGGAAGCCATCCTCTGTCTCGCGCAGAACCTCCAGCCGCTTGCGCCCTCCCTCGCTGAGCGGTGGTTGATACATCAGCAAACAGGTGGATTCCGCATCCCCGCGCCCGACGCGCCCCCGCAACTGGTGCAATTGCGCCAGCCCAAAGATCTCGGCCCGTTCAATGACCATGATCGTTGCGTTGGGTACGTTCACGCCAACCTCGATCACCGTCGTGGCAACAAGGACCTTTGTTTTCCCATTATGAAATGCGCTCATCGCGGCGTCTTTGTCGGCTGGTGGCATCTGACCATGAACCAGCCCCACAACGCCCTCACCCAAAATGGCCCGCAGGCGTTTGAAGCGTTCCTCGGCCGCTGTCAGGTCCGAAACTTCGGATTCGTCGACCAGAGGGCACACCCAGTAACACTGTCGCCCCTCATCAATCGCACGCCGCAGGTGGGCTATGACTTCGTCCATGCGCTGTGTGTTGACAATCGCCGTTTTGATCGGTTTTCGCCCCGGAGGCTTTTCATCCAGCACCGAAACATCCATGTCGCCATATTGCGCCAGCGCCAGACTGCGCGGGATGGGGGTGGCAGTCATTACCAGAACATCTGCCCCCTTGCCTTTTTCCGACAACTCCATCCTCTGCCGCACGCCAAACCGGTGCTGTTCGTCGACGATGGCCAATCTCAGCGCCTTGAATTCAACATCGCTTTGAAACACTGCATGTGTGCCAACCAGAATGTGAATATCGCCTTGTTTAAGCGCCTCAAGCTTGGCACGCCGCTCCGCGCCCTTATCACGCCCGGTGAGCAGTTCCAGAACCACTCCGGCCTGTTCGGCCAGGGGGCGCAATCCTTCCAGATGCTGGCGCGCCAGAATTTCGGTTGGGGCCATCATCACGCCCTGCCCGCCTGCCTCAACCGCGATCAGAAGGGCCATGAAGGCCACCAGCGTCTTACCGGCGCCGACGTCGCCCTGTAACAGCCGGTTCATTCGGGCGTCAGACGCCATATCAGCTGAAATCTCATCAATGGCGCGCGTTTGTGCGCCAGTCGGGCGATATGGAAGGCTTGTCAGCACTTTCGATTGCAGTACCCCGGTTCCCACGCTGACGATCCCCCGCGACTTGCGCTCTCGCTGCCGGGCCAGAGCGAGCGTCAGCTGATGCGCAAACAACTCGTCATACGCCAACCTCTGACGTGCAGGGGCAAACGGCGCTACATCATCCGCGCCGCGCGGATTGTGACCGGCGTGAATGGCCGCGGACCAGTTCGGCCAGTTTTGCTGCGACACCTGCGCCGGATCGATCCATTCCTCAAGTTCGGGTGCGCGTGCCAATGCGCTGCGGCTGGCCTTGAACGCTGTTTTCTGCGTCAGCCCTTGCGTCAGGTGGTAAACCGGTTCGAATTCCGGGATATCTCCTGCTTGTTCAACGGGCAGCATGTGGTCCGGATGCACCATCTGCGCCATACCGTCGAACAGTTCCAACTTGCCGGAAACCACGCGGCGTGATCCTTGTGGCAACACTTTCTTCAGATACTCACCACGTGCGTGGAAGAAGACCAGCTGGAAATCGGCCTGACTGTCTTCGACATGAACGCGGTAGGCCCCCCCCTTGCTGCGGGGCGGTCTGTGCGGGCCAACTGTCACTTCCACGGTCAGAGTGGCCGGCAGGTCCACCCCCTGTATTGAATCCCGCCTGCGCCGATCCACCACGGCATAAGGCAGGCTGAACAGAACATCGCGCGGGGATTCCACCCCGGTCTGCGCCATGGCTTGTGCGGTCTTGGGGCCGACGCCATCCAACGTTTCCAGCCCCGCAAATAGCGGGAAAAGCTGTTCGGGCCGTCCGCTCATGCGCCTTCTATCAGCTGAAGCCAGCCATCCTCGTCCAAAGTTTCGATCCCAAGTTCCGCTGCCTTTTTCGCCTTTGACCCGGCCCCGGGACCCGCGACCAGAATATCGGTTTTCTTGCTGACAGAGCCGGAAACCTTGGCGCCCAACGCCTCGGCCCGCGCTTTCGCCTCGGCGCGGGTCATCTTTTCCAGCGTTCCGGTGAACACTACGGTTTTACCCGCGACCGGACTGTCCGAGGCTGGCGCGTCGGGGGCGATAACCGTCAATTCGCTGCGCAGCGTGTCGAAAGCCCGTCTTTCCTCTTCATTGGCAAATGCGTCCGACAATGAAAGGCCAAGTGTTGCGCCAATACCGTCGATGCCGATCAGCTCTGTCCAGGCGGCATTGGCATCGGCACCGACATTGGCATCCGCGATGGCTGCGTCCCGCACTTCTTTCACGCGTGCGCGACGCCCTTCAAGCTGCGCTGCCGCACGCTCGGCATCTTCCGCCTCATCCGCCCGCCTTTGGGCCAGCGCAGCCGGGCGTGCAGTGTCTAACGCCAGCGCCATTGCATCCCAGTCGCGGTAAAAAAGTGCCAGATCACGCGCGCCCACTTCACCAACATGTCGAATGCCCAGTGCGAACAACAAGCGCGCAAAGGGAATCTTCCGTTTTTCATCAATGGCTTCGAACAGGTTCCTGGCGGATGTTTCGCCCCACCCGTCCCGGTTTTTCAACCGCGTCAGACTAGCTGAGTCCCGCTGTTCCAGCGTGAAGATATCAGCTGGCGCATTGATCGGAAGGGTTGGATCACCATAGAACATTTCAATCTGTTTTGCACCCAGCCCTTCTATATCAAAGGCTTTGCGCGACACGAAATGTTTCAGCTTTTCAACGGCCTGCGCAGGACAGATCAGGCCGCCGGTGCACCGTCGAACCGCGTCGCCTTCTTCGCGGATCGCATCGCTCTCGCATTCGGGGCAATGTGTCGGAAAGGCAAAGGGGCGTGCATCGGCGGGGCGTTTGGACAAGTCGACATCCGACAGTTTGGGGATCACGTCGCCCGCGCGATAGACCTGAACCCAATCGCCCACTCGGATATCTTTTCCATCACGGATCGTGCCGCCTTTGGCGTCGCGCCCAGCGATATAATCCTCGTTGTGCAAAGTGGCATTGGAGACGACCACCCCGCCAACCGTTACAGGATGCAACCGTGCCACAGGGCTGAGCGCCCCTGTACGACCAACCTGAATGTCAATCGCCTCCAATCTGGTCCAGGCCAGTTCGGCTGGGAACTTATGTGCGATTGCCCATCTTGGCGTCGTCGAACGGAAACCCAAACGTGCCTGCAATGACAGATCGTTTACCTTGTAGACGACCCCATCGATATCATACCCCAAAGTCGCACGCTGCGCTTCGATATCCCGGTAATGAGCAATCATGTCCTCAGTCGTGGCACATAGGCGCGTCAAGGAATTCGTGGGGAACCCAAGCGTCGCAAGACGCTCAATCGCTCCCATCTGGGTATCCGCCAAAGGCTCTGACAGTTCACCCCAGGTATAGGCGAAGAAACGCAATGGGCGGGATCGGGTAATTTCCGAATCCAGCTGACGCAGTGACCCTGCCGCTGCATTGCGCGGGTTGGCAAAGGGTTTGCCCCCCCGTTCGCCTTGTCGCGTGTTCAAGGCTTCGAAATCAGAGTGGGACATGTAAATCTCACCCCGAACCTCAAGAACGTCAGGCGCGTTTTCAATCTGCTGTGGAATATCAGAGACTGTGCAGGCGTTGGCCGTTACGTTCTCGCCAACTTCACCGTCGCCCCGCGTTGCGGCCTGAACCAGCTGTCCGTTCTCATAACGCAAGGACAAAGACAGGCCATCAATCTTGGGTTCAGCTGTGAAAGCCAGCGGCGCGCCTGCATCAAGGCCCAGATATTTGCGAATCGAGCTGTCGAAATCGGCAATGTCCCCATCGTCGAACGCATTTCCCAGTGACATCATTCGGACGGCATGAGTAACTTTTGAAAACCCGTCCGACGGTTTGGCCCCGACTTGTTCTGTTGGGCTGTCAGCACGTTTCAGGTGGGGAAAAAGCGCCTCGATCTCGGCATTTCTGCGTTTGAGGGCATCATAATCCGCATCCGACAACTCGGGCGCATCTTCTGCGTGATACAGCGTGTTGGCTCGGGACAGTATGTCCGCCAACCGCGCCAGTTCGGCACGCGCCTCATCATCGGTCAGGTCTGATATGGGAATGGAATTGCTCATGGCCTCGCCCTGTCACGCGTTCTTGGACCTCAGTGATAGGGCGAGGCCATGGCCAGGTCCAGATGTGCTGAGCCGTGAGTGCAATGTGCCGCCGTGGACCACCAGCAACACAAACGGTTCAAATCAGAGGCCGACCGCCATTCGCGTCTCGTCCAGAGTGTTGCTTTGCGGGTCGCGCAACACGTAGCCCCGCCCCCAAACGGTTTCGATATAATTCTCGCCACCGGTTGCATTGCTGAGCTTTTTGCGCAGTTTGCAGATGAAGACGTCGATGATTTTCAGCTCGGGTTCATCCATGCCGCCGTATAAGTGATTCAGAAACATTTCCTTGGTCAGAGTCGTACCCTTACGCAAGCTGAGCAATTCCAGCATCTGGTATTCTTTTCCTGTCAGGTGCACGGTTTTTCCGTCCACCTCAACGGTCTTGGCGTCCAGATTTACAGCCACGCGACCTGTGTGGATGATGGACTGCGAATGCCCTTTCGACCGGCGAATTATGGCATGAATGCGGGCCACCAGTTCTTCGCGGTGGAAGGGTTTGGTCAGATAGTCATCCGCGCCAAACCCGAAACCTTTGATCTTGCTGTCCGTATCATCTGCGCCCGAAAGGATCAGGATCGGTGTTTCCACACGGGCAATCCGTAGCTGGCGCAACACTTCATGCCCGTTCATGTCCGGCAGGTTCAGGTCCAGCAAGATCAGGTCGTAATCGTAGAGCTTTGCCAGATCGATACCTTCTTCGCCAAGATCCGTTGCATAAACGTTTAGGTTCGCATGCGTCAGCATCAGTTCGATGCTTTTAGACGTGGTCGGATCATCCTCGACAAGAAGTATACGCATTTTCACTGCTCCAATTCGGGTCAATAATTCCAATTAAAATCAAACCTGACCAAGAATGGTTAATCTGACGTTACCGTTGAATCATTTATTCTCGCTCGCCTTTAGGTTGTCGATACTTTTTTAAGGCCGTGGCTTTCAAAGCCTCGGCACCGTGTTCCGCGACCAGGGAAACCCAGCCGTTGAATTCTTCGTCGCTGATGCCGTATTTCTGTTTTGCCTCAGACAGGCTGATCAGCCCGTAAAGTACCCCACGCACGACCAGAATCTTGCGTGAAGCTACCCACCGCCTAGTGCTTGTCGGCGGCAGATCGGCGCGCGTCAGTATGGATCCATCCGGCAGAGAAACAGACCTTGGCCCTTCCACTTTGTGCAAATACATCGCTTTACCCTTTTTGCTGCATCAAAGCTGGCACCAGCCTACTTAAGGTCGTATGAAACCGCCCCTTGAGAGTGTGTAGAATTTTCCTATATTCTGCCGGTCTTTCTTAACCCGGACAGGAACCGCCAATGGCCCTCGACACCGAGACCCCGCTGAACTCGCTTGGCTTTGCCAAACCGCCCTCGGAAACGCGGGTGGTTGTGGCCATGTCAGGGGGCGTCGATAGCTCCGTCGTCGCGGCTTACTTGGCCGATCAGGGCTATGATGTGGTGGGGGTGACACTGCAACTCTATGACCATGGCGCGGCTTTGGCCAAGAAAGGGGCGTGCTGTGCCGGGATCGATATCCACGATGCGCGCCGCGTAGCGGAAGAGCGTGGATTTCCCCATTATGTTCTGGACTATGAAAACATCTTCAAGGACGCGGTGATCGATGAATTTGCGGAAAGCTATCTGGCAGGCGCAACACCCGTCCCCTGCATTCGCTGCAACGAGCGCGTAAAATTCAAGGACCTTCTGGAAACCGCCAAGGATCTTGAGGCCGACTGTATGGCCACCGGGCACTATATCCAACGCAAGATGGGGCCAAACGGCCCGGAACTGCACAGCGCCGAAGATGCCAACCGGGACCAATCCTATTTCCTGTTTTCGACGACGCCGGAACAGCTTGATTTCCTGCGCTTCCCGTTGGGTCACCTGCCCTCAAAAGACGCGACCCGCGAAATGGCGGCTCAATATGGGTTGTCTGTGGCGGACAAACCCGACAGTCAGGACATCTGCTTTGTGCCCGACGGCAATTATGCCAGCGTCATTGAAAAGCTGCGCCCCGGTGCTGCGGAACCGGGTGAGATTGTTCATGCCGATGGCCGCGTTCTGGCACAGCATAACGGGGTGATCCATTACACGATCGGCCAAAGGCGCGGCTTGGGCATCGGCGGCCTGAGCGAGCCGCTTTATGTGGTCAAGCTGGACGTGGACAAAAAACAGGTCGTTGTCGGCCCCAAAGAGATGCTGGCAACGCGTGTCGTTCCCGTGCGTGAGATCAACTGGCTGGGCGATGAAGCCTTCACATCGCGCGAAGAATGGCACCTGTCAGTCAAGGTCCGTTCGACCCGCCCCCCGCGCGAGGCCATTATTCGACCGCTGTCCGACACCACTGCTGAGGTGGAATTGCTGACACCCGAAGAAGGCATCTCGCCCGGTCAGGCCTGCGTCTTCTATGCCTCGGAAGGCAGCCGCATCTTTGGCGGTGGCTGGATCTGGCGCGGGTACTAGGCTGAAACAGGTTCAACCTCGGGTTCGATCTGGATCTGAAGCGCATCGTTGAACCGGTTGAATGCACCGCACAATGCGATGCGCCAGGTTAACTCGACAATCTGGGCATCGCTGAACCAGTCCCGCAGGTCGGAAACCTCAGCGTCGCGCATGCGGCCTGATCGTGTCGTCACCGCCTCGGCGTATCGCACGACAGCCTTGTCGCACGCGTCCAGTTCGGGGTGGTTTTCGACATCTGGCAGGCGCGCCGCGCCTTCGGGGCTGAGACCTGCAACCGTCAACAGCGGAGTATGATGCGAGACACAGTATTCACAGGCGTTTAGTTTGGAAACCGTCACCATGGCTAGTTCCAGCGCCCGACGCGGCAAGGTTTGCTGCTCCCGCAACGCCGTCAACATCCCTGCGACATGTTCCAGAACCGGTGGGCAATGTGCGGCAACCCGGGCCCAATTGTCGAACGGGCCATAAGCACCCAAAGCCGCATGTGACGCGCGTGTCTCGTCTGCCATCTCAGGGTCTGACAAAGGGGGGATGCGGGTCATGATGAAATCTCCTTTTCAGCGAGGATATCTTAAGTCCGCACCGCTGCAACAGACGGTCTCGGATAACAAACCCGAGACGGAATGCCGAAACAGGCCTGTTACAGGGCATCCGTGGGCGAATTGAAGAGGATGTAAAGCCCGACGCAGACCATGATATATGGGGCGATCCGATCCATACGGGCGACGCGTGGCCCAAGGCTTTTAGCCCGAGGTGCGCCCCAGGCGGCAACTACGACCAGAACTGAAGCGGCCAGTGCTGCGCCGATCAAGGCGGCAACACGGTATGAAGGGGCAGACTCCGCCAATAGCGGTGTCATGACTGCGAAACTGTCAATCGACAGGCTCAGGAACAGGGTAACCACCGATGTTACGGCCCCTTTTACCTCGGTTCCTTCAGAATTGGCCCCGAAAAACTGCCGCCAGATTCCGCGCGAACCAAAGGCCAGTGGTACAAGACCCAGAAACCCGATCCAAAACGGTGCGCCGCTCTGGTCAACACCCAATGCGACAGTCATGGCCAATGTCAGAACAATTGTCTGCGCGACGGCAAAGCCAATGATGGCGCGGCGTTGCTCAATCACCAATATCAAACCCAGTAGGACGGCGAAATTGTCCAGATTGGTGGATATCATGGCAACCCCGGCTGAAGCGGCGAACAGCGTGTGATCAAGCATGCTTAATCTGCATTCTGTCCAGCACAGCTCGTGCCGCCCGCAACCCCGGAGCTTCTCCTCCGCGCCCCAACCGTTCCATTGTCAGGTTCATCGCGAGTTGCTGAGCGTCAGGGGCATTGGTCACATCATGCAGGGCTTTGGCGATCTTGTCTGGCTGGCAATCGTTCAGCAGGCATTCAGGCACGGCGCGTGTTTCAGATACCAGATTGACCAATGTAACAGTGTCCAGCTTGACCATGCGTTCGGCCATTTTCTGGGTCAGCCAATTGAGTTTGTAGGCGATCACCATAGGTGTATTCTGCGCCGCCAGTTCCAAAGAAACCGTACCCGAAGCGGCCAGCGCGATACATGCCGTGCCAAAAGCCGCGCGTTTTTCGACCGTGGCTTGCCCGGCCCCCATTTGTCGCGGGTCGAGCACTATTGGTGCGCCCGGCCAGCTTTGCGTCAGAGCGTTGACCAGGTCAGTTGTCGCACCCACGGTTGGAACCACGACACGATAACTGGGATGGTCCGTCAAAAACAGCCGCAATGCCTCACCGAACGTGTCTGCCAGACGTTCGATCTCACCCCGGCGCGATCCGGGCAGAGCCAGCAGGACAGGTGCATCCCCTAGGTCGTACCTGCTCCGGAAGGCCGCAATCTCGGCCTGTGTTGCCGTCGGTTCGCTGGCAACAGGGTGGCCGACAAAGTCGCACTCCATCCCTGCCCGCTCCATGTATGGCGGCTCAAACGGAAGCAGTGCCAGCACATGGTCGATGACCTTTGCCATTTTGTCCGCTCGCCCCGGACGCCAGGCCCAGACACTGGGCGCGACGTAATGCACGGTGCGGATATCACTGGCGACTTTGACGATTTTGGCGACACGCAGGCTGAAATCGGGGCTGTCGATGGTGATCAGAACGTCCGGCCGCGTGTCCAACACTGCTTGCGCGGTCTCCGAGATTCGACGCTTGAGGTGGAAAAACTTCGGCAGAACCTCGATCAAACCCATCACCGAAAGTTCCGACATCGGAAACCGGCTGGTCAGCCCCTGAGCCGCCATCAATGGTCCGCCCACGCCGTCGAATTCAATATCGGGGATCAGTGTTTTCAGCCCCTCCATCAACGCGCCGCCCAGCCGGTCGCCCGAAGGTTCACCGGCGACCAGAAAGACGCGCATCAGACCGCCCGCTCGCGAATATACAGGAACAGCCCAAGGCGGTTACATTCGGCGATGACCTGTTCTTTGTCCAAAACCAACACACCGCCCTTTTCCAGAACGATGCCAGACAAGCCTGCCGCGACCGCATCCGTGACGGTATCTGGCCCGATGGCCGGCAGATCAGCACGCCGATCTTGATCGGGCTTTGGGCCTTTGAACAGTATGCCGCCCCCCGCGTCCGGGCGTTGCGTCAGGGATTGAAGCATCCAGGCGGTTCCAAAGATGCCTTCGATTGCCAACACCTGCCCTTTTGAGACTGCACAGGCCTGACCAATATCCACAGCCCCCATGGCCCGCAGAATTCCGGCAGCGCGGTCTGCATCTGCCATATCACTCTCGGATGGGTGCACATCAGTCAGACAGCCCAAAGGCGGCAACAGGCCAGGGGCGATTTCATGCGCGGCGCACACCCGCAATCCTGCGCCTTCCAACAGGCCAATGACAGCCCGCAATGCTCCGTCATCACCCGACAGCATGGCCTGCTGGATCACCGGAACCAATGGCATCGTCGCCGCGTCAATACGTTTAGGATCAACCTTCGGGCGCCGAACTGCGCCGGCCATACAAATCTCGGTCACGCCCTTCGCCTGAAGCCCGGCAATAAAACTGCCAAGCTGTTCAAGCGGAAACACGATATCTGCGACCAGATCATCCGGCAGGAACCCTTCCATCGCGCAGATCAGCGGACGTTCCGCCAGTTGGGCAACCAATTCGGTCGGCAGTGCCCCGGTTCCCGCAATCAACGCAAGCATGTTCCTATTTCCTCGGTGTCAGGAACGACCGATCGCTGTGTCCGGTGACAAAATCAACGATCCGCTGCACATAGTCGCTGTCGTTACCCTGACCAAGACGGTAGGCGCGATCCATGAATGTTCCATCGCCTTCAGACAGCTCCTTGAACGCGGCACGCAACGCCGAGATGTCTTCGCGCGAAACACCTTTACGCTTGAGACCCACGAGGTTCAGACCTTCAAGCTCACCCCGGGAGGCTTGTACCAAACCGTAGGGAATGACGTCCTTTGGCACCATGGTGAGCGCACCGATGATCGCCCCGCGACCAACACGCACCCACTGGTGCAGGCCCGAAATGCCACCGACGATCACATCATCCTCGACGATGCAGTGACCAGCTGCCCCTGCGTGGTTCACCATGATAACCCGGTTGCCGATCTGCACGTCATGGGCCACATGAACACCTGCCATCAGCAGGCAATCATCCCCGATCCGGGTTACACCGCCGCCACCTTCGGTCCCGGTATTGATCGTCACGTGCTCGCGAATGCGGTTGCGCTGACCGATTTCAAGGCGCGTGTTTTCACCGCCAAATTTCAGGTCCTGCGGAATCTCACCGATCACCGAAAAATTAAAGATCACGGTGTCTTCGCCAATCGATGTGTCACCGGTCACAACGACATGAGACTTCAGTTCGACCCGATCAGCCAGTTTTACATTGGCGCCCACATAGCTAAAAGGACCGATGACGCAATCCTGCCCGATCTGCGCCCCGTCTTCGATAATCGCGCTGGGGTGGATACCGCTCATGTTGTTTTTTCCATATCCCAATCGACATAGGCCGAGAATTCTGCCTCGGCGGCCACTTCACCTTCAACAGTTGCGCGGCCGTTGAATTTGAAAAGCTTGCCACCTTTCTTGCCGCGAACCGTTTCGACATGCATTTCCAGGACGTCGCCAGGAACAACTTTCCTGCGGAATTTGCATTTGTCGATGCTCATGAAATAGATCAGCAACTCGGTGTCGATGACATCCATACCCACGCCCAGCATTACGCCTGCTGTCTGCGCCATCGCCTCGACGATGGTAACACCCGGCATGATCGGTGTTCCCGGGAAGTGGCCCTGGAAATGCGGCTCGTTCATGGTGACGTTCTTGATACCTCGGGCTGATTGATAGCCAGAGATGTCCACCACCTTGTCGACCAGCAAAAACGGATAACGATGCGGCAGGATCCTTTGGATCAACTGAATATCGGCGCTTTTGGGTTCCGTTGTCATGATTCAGGTATCCCGTTCTGAATGTTTCTTTTTCAGCGTGGTTAGCAATACAGCCTCGCAAGGGCAAGCGAACCTATTCGCTTGTGTCCTTTTGCAACCCGCTGCCATCGCCAATTGCCGTGTTCACGCGGATTATCGCGGCCTCGGTGATATCTGACGTGCTTACAACGACATTGGAGCGTTCGATGATCACGCTGGCCCCGAATTCGCGTAGCAAATCAACAAGGATCGGGCGAACAATTTCAAAAAACGTTTGCTGCGCTTCCTCGCTACGACGTGCCAGCGCGTCCAGCTTTGCCCTTTGTCCGTCTCGATGGGACTGAACCTTGACATCGAACGCTTCGGCCAGCGGGCGAAACTCCTCCGCTGGCATGGTCGCACGCTTTTCGGTCAGGTCTTTTTCTTCTCGGCTGAGTTCCGCGACAATCCGTTCATTTTCTTCCGCAAGCATCGCGCTTTCTTTTTCGATCTCGCGCAATACACGTTGCCCAAATGCGGAATTCTTGAACAGCTGCTCACCGGACAACGTAACCACGCTGGCTTGCGGAACACCTAGCTGCTGCGCATCAGCCGAAGGGGCCTGAAACAGCATCATAAATGCACACAGGGCCCAAAGCGGGCCCTGTATCAAGGTAAAGAACCTGTTCGTCATCGCAGATCAGAACCGGGCCTGAATGGTCAGGTCAAAGTTCTGTTCCTTGTCGAACGTCTCCTTTTTCAGAGCCTTCGAGAAGTTGAACTGCAAAGGTCCAAACGGCGTTTCCCACAAGACCGAGATGCCGATTACGTGACGAATGGACCCGTCTGCACCAACGATATTTGCGCCAGCGGTGTTCACATCGTTGATGTTGTAAAGGTTTCCAACGTCATAGAACAGACCGCCCCGCAGGCCCAGTTCCTCGGGCAGACCCAAGGGGAAATCGGTTTCAAAACGCGCGACCCAGTAATAGTTGCCGCCGATGGCATCGTCCTGACCATTGGACAAATCACGCGGGCCAAGACCCGCAGGCTCAAAACCGCGGAAAGTACGAGGCCCCAACACAAAACGGTCGACGGTGCGGCTGAAGTCATTTCCACTCCAATTCAACGCACCCAGCTCCAATGTGGCCCGTAGTACCACTTCTTCATTCCAGACCCGCGTTTGAGCGATACCGCGCGCAGTGGTTTTGAAATACTTGTTATCACCGCCAAGGCCCGCCGCGTCGACGCCTACCTCGAACAGAACACCAGAATTCGGGTCCAGACCACCAATCCGGCTGTCATAAATGTAGGACAGTCCCAGTGAACTGGACGTCCGTTTGCCTTGTGCGATCTCGGATGCGATCACTGCGCCATTGGTCTGATTGCTTTGTTGCGTCATCTCGCTGCGGTCCCAGCCATAGCGCAGACGAAGAGCGGACAGTTCACCGATTGCATAGGTCAGCTGAGGTGTGAAGAACAACGAGCTCGTGTCGTAGCTGGCAAAGCCGGAATTGGTTGCCGACAGTCCCAGTCCAAGATCGAAACGCAGCTTTCGGCCCAGCAAATAGGGTTCGGTAAAGTTAATCGTGTACTGTTCTGAATCCTGTGCTGTCGAGATCGAAACACCAAGATTCTGACCGCGTCCCAGGAAGTTTGCCTCGTTCAGGCCGATTGCAATCCCGAAGCCGTCTGTGACCGAGTAGCTGCCGCCAAGGCTCAGCGAACCTGTAGGCTGTTCCTCGACATCCACATCCAGAATGACCTGGCTGGGTGACGATCCTTCCCGAGGCTCGACCTCCGCAACTGCAAAGAACCCAAGCGCATTGATGCGTTCCGCGGCCTGACGGATTTCACGCGGGTTGAAGGGGTCACCTTCTACAGTGTCAAACTGGCGGCGGATCACACGGTCCAGCGTGGTGGTGTTGCCTTCGATATCGATCCGTTCAACAAAAATCCGCGGACCTTTCGTCAGAACAAATTCAATGTCCAGGGTAAGATCACGGTCATTGCGCGTCACACGCGGTTCAACCCGCAGGAAATCGACACCCTGTTTCAACCCAAGGCGTTCTTGCCGCGCGATCGAGTTTTCCACCAGCGTCGGCGTATACGTCACGCCCGGTTTGATTTTCAGCACATCCTGATAAGGCGCTGCATCAACGCCGGCGATTTCACTAACCGTCGTGATCTTTCCAAACGAGAACTTCTGACCTTCGGTGACGTTCATCACCAGAAAGAACGCATCCCGTTCGCGGGTAAATTCGACGTTGGCGCTGTTCACACGGAAATCGATATAGCCCCGCGAAAGGTAGAAATCGCGAATGACCTGTTTGTCGAATTCAATGCGGTCGCCGATAAACGTGTCGTTGCGGAAGAATGTCCGCAGGAAGGTTGCCTGCTTGGTTTCCAGAACCCGGCGCAACCGGCGGTCCGAATAGGCGCGGTTGCCGACAAAGCTGACGCGCTCGACCTCAATGGTCGTGCCTTCTGCCACTTCAAAGACCAGATCAACCCGGTTGTCGCTGCGACGGATAATGCGAGGAATAACGGTTGCCGCGACGCGACCCTGGGCGGAATACACTTCGGCAATGGTGTCGGCGTCTGCTTCGGCCGCCTGTGGCGTAAAGACCCGGCGGGGTTGCGACGAGATCACGTCCAGAAGAACGTCGTCTTTGACGCGAGCGTTCCCTTCGATGCTGATCTGGTTGATCGTTGGATATTCCTGGACCTGAATGACCAGAGTCGTGCCGCGCGGCGTCAGTTCAACTGTCTCAAATACACCACTGTCAAGCAAACGCTGATAGGCATCATTAAGCTGCCCGGCAGTTACAGTCTGGCCCGGTTCGATTCCGGTCCGAGCGATAATTGTTCCGGTTTCGATCCGGCGGTTCCCCTCAACATCGAACGAGTTGATTGTGTAGTTTTGCGCCGATGCCGCATGCGGAAACGCCAGTAAACTTACCGCAACAAAAAGGAAAAAAACCGTTAGCGCCTGCCACAAAATATTGTTTGTCGGCATATGCCCCCCGCAGGATGTGCCTGCGTCTCGCCTGTCAGTCATTTTATGCTCTACCCAGAATTTTGAGACTTTAATGCTGAGTAACGGGATTGAATGAGCTTGTCAAAAGGCGATATCGAAGCAGTTAGGCAGACGGCTTCGCGACAACAGACCTACGATTTTCCCGAGAATCACATTCCCGCCAGATAGGCGGCCCCAGCCATCGCCAACGCTGTAACGGCAAAACTCAACATAACATCCCAATTCAACATGAAGAGGAAGCTAAAGCTTTGATACGATTTTTTCAGCGTTTTGGACATGACTGTTCCCTTTAGACGGGAATATTGTAGCGCTGAAATATGGCGGTAATGCGGCTGGAATCTGCTCCAGCCGCCACATTCAGCAGAACAGGTCGTTGCTGACCGAAAACAGCATCAGGGTCAGAATGATCGAAATTCCAATGCCCATGAGTATGCGCATCGCCCGGTCGCTGGGCGGTTTCCCGGCAATGGCCTCGTAGGCGTAGAAGACGAGATGTCCGCCATCCAGCGCCGGAATGGGAAACAGGTTCAACAACCCGACCGCCGTCGACAGGACAGCAATGAAGAAGATAAAATTCTGTGCCCCCTGGCTGGCCATCGCCCCCGAGGTTTCGGCAATTCCGATTGGCCCCGAGATGTTGCAGGTGCTGATTGCACCCGTCACCATGTGCCACATGCCGGATAAGGACCCTTCGATGATGCGTCCAGTCTGGATGACACCGCCCTTTAGGGAATCGAAAAGACCAGCCGGTACGGTTGCAGGCTCAAGCATCATGCCGCCGACGATTCCGATGCGCCAATGGGTGACAAAACCACCATCAGGCTGCGGTTCATCCGTGCGCCGGGGCGCCAGGGCAAATTCCAACTCGGACCCATCCCGCCAGACTTCAAGCAGCAAGACGCGGCCGTCCGATCCTTCGACATGATCCTTTAGCTGTTCGAAGGCAAAGATCGGTTCACCATTGACCGAGGTGATGACATCCCCTTGCTTCAGTTGGATATCCATAGCCGCGCTACGCGGAGCAACCTGACGGATCAGCGGCGGAAGCATCCAGGGGGCCTGAACCTCAAGGGGTTGGCCATCGCGGATCACGGAATAATCCAGAACCGGTTGAACAGGCAGCTGATCGATGAACTCCTTCCATGCGACTTCTTCGTCATAGTCCGGTGTCGGACGACCGGCGATAGCCGTAATCACATCTCCCTCGCGCAATTCCTGCACGGTGCCTGGCAAAGGCTGCAACGCGCCAACGGTCAGGGGTTCACGCGACACGCCCTGTGACCAGAAGATCAGGCCAAAAACCAGAATGGACATGGCGAAATTAAAGACCGGGCCAGCCGCGACAGTTGCTGCCCGTGCCCATAGCGGGGCGCCGTGCATGGTGCGGCGCAACTCCTCAGGATTTTGGGTCGCGATGTCTTCCATCGCCTCTTCATCCTTGCCCGAGGCCGCATTGGCATCGCCCAGAAATTTCACGTATCCACCAAAAGGCAACGCTGCGATCTGCCACTTGGTTCCGCGTTTATCTTTGCGGCTCCAGAGCACCGGCCCAAACCCGAGTGAAAAGACTTCGGCATGGATACCAGACCACCGGCCCACAATGTAATGGCCATATTCATGCACGGCCACAATGACCGACAGCGCAATAACAAAGGCAACAATCGTCCACAGCAGATTGCCGAATTGCGGGATCAGCGAAAGTACGTCCAAATTTCTATCCTGCTCGTTCCATCACAGTGTTATCGACCCACTGACGTGCCAGATGGTCGGTTTGCTGCACGTTATCAAGTGTCATCGGGGCATCAATAAGGCCACCCGTTGCGTCAAACCTGTCCAATACGGCAGAAACGGTATCCGCCATATCAAGAAAGCCGATCCGGCCCGCAATGAAGTGATCCAGCGCGCGTTCCTTGGCGGCATTGAATACTGCGCCAGCCAGCCCACCACGCTGCATCACGTCCCAGGCGAGTTTCAGGGCTGGATAGCGTGTCAGATCCGGTTCGTTAAAGCGCAGCTGTCCCAGCTTTGCGAGGTCCAGCCGCTGAACCGGCAGCTCCTGCCTGTCGGGCCAGTGCAACGCATACCCAATGGCGTGGCGCATATCGGGGGCGCCCATATGTGCCATCATCGCGCCATCCCGAAACCCGACCATTGCATGGACAATGGATTCGGGATGAACCAAAACTTCGATCTGATCCGGGGAAACTCCGAAATATTCTTTTGTTTCTATGACTTCCAGCGCCTTGTTGAACATCGAGGCACTGTCGATTGTGATCCGCTGGCCCATATCCCAATTCGGATGGCTGGACGCTTGTTCGACGGTGGCGTTTGCCAAATCCTTCAGCGGCCAATCGCGGAACGCTCCGCCACTTGCGGTGATAATCACCCTCTCGACAGCGTCGATATCTTCACCAACCAATGCCTGAAACACCGCCGAATGTTCACTGTCGACAGGAAGCAAACGCGCGCCATGGTTTTTTGCAGTGTCCAGAACCAATGATCCTGCGCAGACCAATGTTTCCTTGTTGGCCAAGGCCAGTGTTGTTCCTTGTTTCAGGGCTTCGATCCCAGGCGCAAGGCCCGCTGCTCCGACGATGGCTGACATGACCCAGTCCGCCGGGCGCGCTGCGGCCTCGGCGATCGCACGCGGCCCGGCCGCCGCTTCGACCCCACTTCCGGCCAGTGCGGCACGCAAATCCTCCAACCTGTCTTCGTGTGCCGTGACAGCCAGATCAGCGCGCAACCGACGAGCGTCATCGGCAAGTTGTCGAATATTTGCGCCGCCTGTAAGGGCCACCACATCATAGTCTTCGGGTTTACGCGAAATCAGATCAAGCGTGTTTTGCCCGATCGAACCCGTGGCCCCAAGAACGGAAATCCGTCGCATTACATCTCACCCGGCGTGTACAAAAGCCCTGCGATCAGAACAAACACCGCAGCCCCCATCATGCCGTCGAACCGATCCAGAAAGCCGCCATGGCCGGGGATCAGATTTGAACTGTCCTTGACCCCGAATTTACGTTTGATCGCGCTTTCGATTATGTCACCCGCCTGACTGGCCATTGATGCGAGAACGGAAACAACAACAAAGGCAAACCCGAAACCCGCGTGGCTTGCGAAGACGATACCGACACAGGCCGCGGCAGCCCATCCGCCTGCCGTTCCCGACCATGTTTTCTTGGGGCTGACCTTTGGCCAGAACTTGGGTCCACCGACCATTTTACCCACAAAATAGCCCGCCACATCGGTGGCAACCACCACCGCGATCAGCCAGACCATCCAGCCAAAACCCGAGTTTTCGCGAATGGAAATGAAACCCAGACCAGCCGCAACAATCCAGACCGCGAACATTCCGTACAGGGGTTTCGAGCGGCTGATCTGTCCCATACCCACCAAAGCCGGCGCAAGCACGACCGGGAGCGTGTACAGCGCTGGCAGGTGGTAGCTGAGGATAACGGCAAACGCAGTCAGAACGCCCAACTGGACGGCCACACCCTGGCTTTCAGGGTCAATCATCCGAACCAGTTCCCAGGTCATCAGGCCACAAGCAGCCGCAATGAAGACCTCGAACCAGAGACCGCCAAGCCAGACTTCGATGGCCCCTATTGCAACCAGAACGGCGGCAGAAAGGACCCGGCTCGTCAGATCAGACCACCGGCCATCACTCATGCCAGAACCGCCCCGTACCGACGCTCTCTGGCCCCATAGTTGCGACAAAGCCTTTCGAGTTCTGCGGCAGTGAAATCCGGCCACAAGGTATCTATGAATTCGTACTCGGAATAGGCGGACTGCCACAGCAGAAAGTTCGAAATCCGTGCTTCTCCACTGGTGCGAATGACAAGGTCAGGATCCGGAAGAACGCGCGTGTCCAGGTACTTAGGTAACGTTTCTTCATCCACATCCTCGGGTTTAAGCCGCCCGTCGGCCACATCCCGCGCGAGACGTTTGGTGGCGCGCGCCACCTCGTCCCGACCGCCATAGTTCAGGGCGACCGTCAGATGAACAAGGTCGTTGTCCTTGGTTTCCTCTTCCAGTGAATCCATCAATTCGATCAGTTTCGAATCCAACCGTACCCGATCACCTATGAACCGAACCCGGATGCCATTGTCCGCCAGGGTCCGTGTCTCCTTGATGATGTAGCGCCGAAACAGGCTCATCAACCCGGCTACCTCAACCTGCGTTCGTTTCCAGTTCTCGGTCGAGAATGCAAACACTGTCAGATACTTGATCCCCAGATGCGGGCAGGCCTCGACAACCTCGCGAACACGCCGCGCACCGGCATGGTGCCCAAACAACCTGGGGCGACCACGCGCCTGCGCCCAACGGCCATTGCCATCCATGATGATAGCGACATGGCGCGGGCCGCAGACCGGATCGGTTTGGGGATCTTTCGGCATCAGACCAGATCAGACCTGCATGATTTCAGTTTGCTTGGTTTCAAGCGCCGCATCGACCGCCTTGATCATCGCATCCGTGAGATCCTGCACTTCGCTTTCCCAAAGCTTCTGGTCGTCTTCAGACATACCATCCGCTTTTGCCTTCTTGATCTGATCCATGCCGTCCCGGCGCACATTGCGGATCGCGATCCGGGCGCTTTCCGCATATTGGCCAGCGACCTTGCCCAGTTCACGGCGACGCTCTTCGTTCAACTCGGGAATCGGCAGCATTATGATTGTGCCGTTCAGCTGTGGGTTGATGCCCAATCCGCTTTCGCGAATGGCCTTTTCAACCTTTCCTACCAATGACTTATCCCACACATTTATAGTGACCATGCGCGGCTCTGGCACGTTGACGGTGCCCACCTGGTTGATCGGTGTCATCGAGCCATACGCGTCGACCATGACAGGTTCCAGCATCGAGGCCGAGGCGCGCCCGGTTCTCAGCGAGGCAAATTCGGTTCTCAGATTGGCCATTGCGCCATCCATACGGCGTTTCAGGTCATCGGTGTCCAGTTCGAAGTCGTCAGACATGCTGCTCACTCCCCGTATTCAGGTACTCTTTGGATGGGTCTTACGCCATCACATTTGGGATGTATAGCAATCATGAGGCGGTTTTGTACCAATGGCCAGAGGTGTTGCGATCATTTTGTACCAAACACGCCTTCGCAAAACCCGACACGGCATCGTATCGGGTTTAGGCTGTCATCTGCGCTCAGGCATTCACATCGACAACAACGCGCCCTTTGACCTGCCCTTTCAGGATATCGGCACCCAGTTGCGGAAGATCAGACAAGGCCGCCGGTTGAACCATCGACTCAAGCTTGTCCATGGGCAGGTCGGTGGCGATTCTTTTCCAGGCACGAACCCGGTTTTCATAGGGCTGCATCACGCTGTCGATGCCCAAAAGATTCACACCGCGCAGCAGGAAGGGAATCACCGTTGCAGGCAACGCCGCACCGCCCGCCAGACCCACGGCCGCGACCGAGCAGCCGTATTTCATTTGCCCAAGCACACGCGCCAGCATCGCACCGCCCACGGCATCCACGCAGCCTGCCCAGGTTTCACTTTCCAACGGGCGCTTGGTAGTCTCATTCAGCTCATCACGGGGCACTATTGTCGTTGCACCCAGCGATTTCAGATAATCTCCGGTTTCGGGTCGCCCGGTCACGGCAGCCACCTGATAGCCGAGATGACCCAGAATGGCAGTGGCCACCGACCCGACACCACCGGCCGCCCCGGTTACCAGAACCGGGCCGCGATCGGGGGTCAGCCCGTGATCCTCCAACGCCATCACGGACAGCATCGCGGTAAACCCGGCGGTACCAACAGCCATCGCCTGCCGGGTATCAAGCCCATCCGGCAGAGGAACCAGCCAGTCCGCCTTGGCACTGGCTTTCTGCGAATAACCACCCCAATGCGCCTCGCCTACCCGCCACCCGGTCAGAACAACCTTGTCACCCGGCTTGTAACGCGCATCGGTCGATGCCTCGACAGTACCGGCATAATCAATTCCGGGGACATGCGGATACGCCCGCACCAAACCGCCCCCCTTGGGGGACAGACACAGACCGTCCTTGTAGTTCACTGTGGAATATTCAACCGCGACCGTGACGTCGCCATGCGGCAGATCATCCAGCGTAAGCTGCCTGACCGACGCGCTCGCCAAACCGCTTTCTTCGTCCTTGTCCATCACAAGTGCATTGAACATCTCTCAATTCCTTTCGTGTTTCTGTAACCGGCCCGCTGCTTCACCTGGCCCCAAATATCCCGGGGGAGTCGCGCAGCGACGGGGGCAGCGCCCCCAAAACCCCCCTTTAAATCCAGAAATGCGACTGCACGGTCGCGCGGCGCATCCCATCTGGCGTTTCCACGTCCAGCTCCGTTCCCGCATCCCAATGGCTCAGGCGTACCATGCCAATGGCTACGTTGGTGTTGAAATCGG
The DNA here is from genome assembly GCF_056541905.1 of Ruegeria sp. AF5. NCBI lineage: Bacteria > Pseudomonadati > Pseudomonadota > Alphaproteobacteria > Rhodobacterales > Roseobacteraceae > Ruegeria > Ruegeria sp. AF5. The sequence goes on along the minus strand of NZ_JBQFYZ010000003.1, from coordinate 253,138 downwards.
GTGACCACGCGGCCGAGGTCACCTGCCCCACACGCTTGCCGTCGCCGTAAAGGTCCCATGGACGGTCGCAGCCAGGCACCGGATCGCCCGCAATGGCGATGGGGCGGATTTGCTGAACGGGCCCCTCCTTGGCCACACGCAGCAACGCGTCCCTGCCGATACAGCCAATCGCGGTATGTGTGTTGCAGAACTTGCCCAGACCGCACTCATGCGGGGTGTTGTCGTCGGTCATGTCATTGCCATAGGACAGCAGACCGCCTTCAATCCGTTCGATCAGGTTCGGGCATCCGGCGCGCACCTGCAAATCTTCCCCTGCCGCAAACAGAGCGTTCCACAGGGGCATGCCGATATCGCTGCCTTCCACATAAATCTCGAACCCGCCCTGTTTGGAATAACCGGATCGCGCCACAGCCAGATCGCGACCTTCAAACTGGAACATATCGAATTTGAAGAACCGGATGTCGCGCACCCGGTCGCCAAAGACACGCGCCATCAGATCGTCAGCTTTGGGACCCTGAACAGCAAGAGGTGACACATCCGGTTCGTCCACCAGCACATCCAGACGATATCCAACGGCGATTCCCTTGACCCACAACAACAGATCGCTGTCAGCGATTGAAATCCACCAGCGGTCTTCGGACAGTTTTACCGCAACCGGGTCATTCAGCATACCGCCGGTTTCATCCACGATGGGGACATAGAAACATTGCCCCGGCAGCATTCCCCGCAAATCGCGCGGGGTCAGCATCTGCATCAGGCGCGCGGCGTCCGGTCCGCGCAGCTCGATCTGCCGCTCGCACGCGACATCCCAGACCTGCACATGGGATTTCAGATGCCGGTAATCGGCTTCGACGCTTTCGAAGACCGTGGGCAACAGCATACGGTTATAAACCGTGTATCCTTTGACCCCTGCGGCCTCGACCCCTTCTGAAAACGGTGTGCGCCGCAAGCGGCGAGAGGCGGAAATCTGCGGCATTCAAACCTCCTTGGGCATAAAGACGATATCGCTGACGGGCGCTTGCGACCCAACTTCGGTCAGCATCTTGCGCATTTGACCCCGGTGGTGGGTCTGATGGTTGAAGAAATGGATCACATAGTTTTCGTAAGGCATTGTGACATCGACCTCTTTTACGACTAAGCAACAGGAGATTGGCCCGATAAACAGGTCAGTTCCTGATGCGACAGCTAATGCAGAAACTCGGCCAACTGCGAGTTTTGCCAGTGTTTTTGGCGCGCCACATCTTGCGCAAACGCGCCTGTGATCATCATTTGGGCCCGTGCCAATCAATCGGGCAAATCTCAGCGGACTTGCCGCCAAAATCCCAAACGCGCCCGTAGTCGCGCACTTTCGACTTGGTGCCACGCGCCACGATGATGTCAGGACCCATCCAGTATTTTGAGTTTGAAACCATCACGGGATGCTCGGGGTCTTTGCCTGCCAGCATCTCGATCTCACCCTGAATCTTGCGACCTATCATGATGCGACGTTTGGTGCCGTCACGCTCGATCTGAACCGGCGCCCGTTCGGCCCCGATGATTTCACTGACGAGCATGGTGAACAGACCGGTGGTGCCGCCCGCCTGCCCGCTGAAGATTTGCAGCAGCCCGTTATAGGCTTTGCCGCTGGCGCGTTCATCTACGTAAGCCGCCACTTTCCACTGGCCTTCACCCATCCGGCCGGGAATATCGACCAGCAGGCCGACATTCAGACCCGACAGGTCCTCGCCCTCGTAATGGCCCTCATCAACGATAATACCCATCCAGGCATGACAATGCCCTTCGGTCGGAGGGTGCGCGCCCAGTGAAACGACGCAGGGACAGAACACATCGCACGAGCAGTTCAGGATCAACTCCCCCTTGATGGCCCAGTCCGTCGGGCTCATCTCGCGCCGCTTGGGATTGGGCATCCGGCTGTCGATACGCTGGCTGACGGGCAACCGGTCGGCATCTGGTTTTCTGTTCTTAGCCATTGGCTTATCCTCCGTAGCTAATAGGGTAGACGAGCAGGAAAAGACCGCCCGCAATCAATGCAACTCCCACCGGTCGGGTTACAGCATGCCCGATCTGGGGAAGTTTTTCCAAAACCATGAACAGGGTCGCAAGACCCATCCACAACAGGCTCATGACGCCGCCTACAAAACCCAGCGCCATGAAACCCCAGCAGCATCCGACGCAGAAGGTACCAAGGCCCAGTCCCATGCGAACGCCGCCCGCAAATCCGGTTTTCCAATGGCCCAGGAAATAGGTCATCGGGGCGTGGCACACGCCATGGCAGACCTCTTTGGCGCGCGAGAACTGAAACGCGCCAACCGCGATCATCAACCCGCCCGCAACCCAGCCGGATCTGGCAATGCCCAGCATGTCGATCACGCCACCAAACAGCAAAGCCAGTTGCGTTCCCGCGATCACAGCCGCAAACCCGACCCAAACCAAGGAATACCCTGCAAGCACACCCAGCCACCCGGCACGGGTGCCATTGGCACTGCGGATCAGGTCGTCATAACTGCGCAGGGTTGGCACAAGCGTCGGCAGCATCATGGCGGCCATCATGATCGCCCACATCCAGAACAGCGTGCCAAACTCGGCCATCGGCATGTACATGTCCATGCGCGGGTCCATCGCAGCCATCGCCTGCCCCATAGGCCCCGGACGACCGATCAGGTCCAAGTCCATGTCGCGGCCCATCGCGAACATGACCCACCATGCCCACAGGATCAGGACATAAAAGCCCAGCCACATTCCGCTGCGCAGCCAAGTACGACTCACTTCGGCCTCCCGACTCAACTCTCTTGCTTTTCAAATGTCAGACTTTTAAATGTCAGACAAATAAAAATTTACTCAGGGTCTTCTGAATATGAAAATAGCGCCTCGGAAAACCGCCGACCTGTCTGCCCAGATTGCACAAGCCATCCGGGACGCGATTGTCTCAGGCGAGTTGATCGTGGATGCGCGCCTACCCTCGGAAGCGGAACTTTCCGAGCAATTTCAAGTCTCGCGCCCAACTGTGCGTGAGGCTTTGAAACGACTGGCGGCGCAATCCCTGATCCGCACGCAGCGTGGCGCAACCGGAGGTGCGTTCGTAAACCGTCTGAGTTTCGAAGATGCCTATTCGCAGCAGATCACGACCTCGACCCTGCTGCTGTCGATGAACGCGGTCAGCTTTGATACGGCCTGCGAGGCCCGCTATGCGCTGGAACGGGCCTGTGCCCCCCTGTCTGCCCAAAGACGAACGGCGGATCAGCTTGCCACGATGCGGGCGGAAATCTTTCGCCAGTCCCAGCCCGGTCTGACGGATGAGGCGTTTTGTGCCTCAGACGTCACCTTTCACAGGGCCCTGGTAGACGGGGCCGACAACCCGGTCCTGTCCTATCAACTGGCTGGCGCGGTCGAGGCGATGCAACCTTTGATGAACATGATTACCTTCACAGCTCGGTCGCGCGAAGAAATCATCGCATTGCACACCAGAATTGCGGACGCGCTTGAAGCCAGAGACGCAGATATTGTCGACACGGCGTTGGTCGACCTGGAGCATTACACACAGCAACTGGCCCACGATGTGGCCGAACGCAAACGCAAACCGGCCTGAAGGCTTAGACGGAAACATACTTTCAAAGGCAGAGGTACGAGCAGGCAGAATGTCATCCGGCGCCAAGACCGGAACTCTCAATAAGAATTGAATGACAATGATTTACGGGAGGACGTTATGAACAAAAGACCGGACCCAACCTTTTATCCGTCGGCCAAGCTGGCGATGGAAGGCCCCGCTGAAACGCTTGCATTCACGCTGATGCTCAGCCCCGATTTTTCGCAACCTGACGGGCTGGCAGTTGTGAATGTCGATCCGACCTCGGCCGATTTCGGGAAGATCGTGCACCAGGTGATCATGCCCGAAAAAGGCGACGAGTTTCACCATTTCGGTTGGAATGCCTGTTCCTCGTCGCTGTCTCCGCTCAGCGGTCATGCCTTTCTGGAACGACGCTATCTGATTATCCCCGGCATCCGTTCCAGCCGGATATATATCATCGATGTAAAGAACCCGCTTGAGGCGAAGATTCATAAGATCATCGAGCCCGAGGAAGTCTTTGACAAAACCGGGTATTCACGACCGCACACGATTCATTGCGGGCCGGAAGGCATCTATGTCAGCACGCTGGGCGGCGGCGGCGCGGACGGCACCGATGGCCCTCCAGGTATTTTCATCATGGATTGTGAAACCTTCGAGATCATCGGGCGCTATGAGATCGAGCGCGGCGTGCAGGACAAGCACTATGATTTCTGGTGGAATCTGCCGCGCGATTACATGGTCAGTTCCGAATGGGGCCTTCCCCCGCAATTTGAAAACGGGCTGGTGGCCGAGGATCTGCTTTCGAACAAATACGGTCATCGAATCCATTTCTGGAACCTGCGCAACCGGACCAATATTCAGACCATCGATCTGGGCGAAAACCACCAGATGGCGCTGGAAATCCGGCCCGCGCATGACCCGGTTAAACAATACGGGTTCTGCGGCGTTGTCGTTGATACAACCAACCTGCAAGGCGCAATCTTTACGTGGTGGCGCAACGACGATGGCACGTTCGAAGCCAAGAAAACGATCACCATCGACCCGCAACCCGCTGATCCTGATGATCTTCCTGATCTTCTCAAGGGGTTTGCCGCTGTACCGCCACTGGTCACCGATATCGACCTGAGCCTGGATGACAAATACCTTTATGTCGCCTGCTGGGGCACCGGTGAGATGCATCAATATGATGTGTCCGATCCGATGAACCCGACCCTTGCCGGGAAGGTCGAAATCGGAGGGATTGTCAAAAAGACCAAACATCCGAACGGTCAGACCTTTGGCTATGGCCCGCAAATGGTCGAGATCAGCCGCGATGGTAAACGCGTCTATTGGACCAATTCGCTTTATTCCACGTGGGATGATCAGTTCTATCCCGAAGAAGGCGGCGCGGCCATGGTCAAGGCGGATGTCGGCGACAATGGCGGGCTGGTTTTGGACCCGAAGTTCTGGGTCGATTTCCCCAAAGGATATCGCAGCCACCAAATCCGGCTGGAGGGCGGAGATTGTTCAACCGACAGTTTCTGCTACCCCTCGGTCTGAATTGGAGATTCTGATGACATCAACGGCTGGCCTTTGGCTGGCCGTTGTTCTGAGCGGCGCGTATCACGGGCTGAACCCCGGGATGGGCTGGCCGCTGGCGGTTTCCTCGGCCCTGATGGAGCAGCGCCAATCCGCTCTCTGGCGCGCGCTGGCGGCTTTGGCCGGCGGGCATTTTGTTGCCATGCTGGGTGTCCTTCTGCCTTTTGCGCTGATGGCCGTTCTGGTCGACAATCAACGGGAAATCCGCATCGGGGCTGCGTTGATTGTCATCGCGATGGGGCTTTACGGTGCGATCACCCGCCGTCACCCCCGTTTTCTGTCGCGCATACCACCCAGCAAACTGGCGCTGTGGTCGTTTCTCGTGGCGCTTGCCCACGGGGCCGCCCTTATGCTGGTTCCGATCTATCTTGGTCTGTGCCAGTTGGATGAACTGGATGCCGGTCATCAGGCGATCTCCAAAATCATGACAACAAACGGTCTGCTGGTTCTGGGAGTTGCGGCCTTGCACACCGCCGCCATGGTTCTGGGCGGAGGGTTTCTGGCCTTCGCTGTTTATCGTTGGCTGGGGCTGCGTTTCCTGTCCCGCAGCTGGTTCAACCTTGAACTCATCTGGGCTCTCAGCCTTGTTTTGGTTGGTCTTTTGGGGCTGTGGTCGGCGGTTTAATCGCTTTCCTTTGGGCCGTAACACACTATCTTTAGGTGCTGATATTACAATTCAATGAGGCCCGGATGATCACGACCCTGAATGTCATTGCCGCGTTGCTGACAATCGGTTTTGGCCTGTTCGGCTTTCTGGCGCCAGTTCATACCGCCAACGCGCTGGATCTGGCACCCACCAACAGCACCATGGGTCTGAGCGAACTGCGCGCTTCGGTCGGAGGGCTGTTTGTCGTCTCGGGCATTGCTGTCATCTGGCTGAATGCTCCGATGGCCTACACGATGCTGGGCATTGCCTATGCCGGTGCCGCACTGGGCCGCTTCCTGTCACTGGCGCTGGATAACCCGCCTTTTTTGAAGGCAGCGACTTTTGGAGGAATCGAACTGGTTCTGGCGATATGGTTGATCGCCGCAAACTTCAATAGGGCCGCGTAACGCTCTGTAATTAAAGCCAACAAAGATGTGTAATCCGGGTTTGCATCCGCAGCTCTCCTCACCTATATATGAGGTGTCCTTCGGGACTATGGACATAAACGCGCTCGTAATAAGCGGATCGGACCCGGGGGCGGTACCCGGCGGCTCCACCAAAATCCTTCGTTTGAGGATCACGGGGCCGAAACAGGATCGACGAACGTCTAAAGGGGTAAGCTTTGTCTCGGCTGTCTGCCACCGTTACCGGCGAAAACAGTACAATTGCAAACGACAATCGTGCTCCGGTTGCAGTTGCTGCGTAAGCAGTAACAAGACCGAAACTTAAGTCCTTGCGCCTAGCCGCGTAAGGCGGGGTTCGCAGGTACCTGGCAACAGAAACCTGCACTTCCCCCCAATATGTCTGAGATTTACGCCGCCTTTGCGCAGATTCAGAGTTTGTTCATTCCTTTTTGCCATCGTGTTCGCAGTTGGACAGGAGCGTTGGGATGACGAATTCAGAGATACTCAGATCCTGGTATTCTGAGGTTTGGGAAAACGGAAACACCGAGGCAATCGATCAGTTCTTTGCGCCAGAAACCATGGCCGAGGGGCTGATCCCCGAAATGCAGGTGGGTGCGGACGATTTTCGGGATCTCGTCACGGCGTTTCGCCATGTCTTGGGGGATATCAAGGTGGATTTGCCCAAGATCATCGAGAATGGCGATTGGGTATCCGCAATCCTGCATGTGCAGACGTGCCGGGCCGATAATGGTGCCCCTTTGGAGGTGACCGGTCAGGTCATGGCCCGGTTCAAAAACAACAAGATGGTCGAGGCATATAATCATTTCGATTTCATCTCGTTTTTTGAAGAGATGGGTCAGTTTCCCGCCGACACCCTTCCCGTGTGCATGACCGGTCAGCGGCTCGACTGGGCCTGACGGTTCAAACCGCAAACTTGACCCCCTACGTTCTTGCGCGGTAGCACTGACGCAGGGGGTCAGCTTGCGAACACCCCGTGAGGCGTCAGCCCAAGCTTCGCATGGATCCGACTGACTAAAGGAGACATGCTATGGCTGCTCTTAACGCCATCACACCAACCCAATTGAGCCGATTGATCGGAACGCCTCGGGCGCCGGTTCTGATCGACATACGCACCGACGCGGATTTCAGTGAGGATCCGCGGCTGATACCGGGATCAACTCGCTGCCCGCACACGGAACTTGACGCGATGAGTCGTCTGATTGGCGACGACCCTTGTGTAATTATCTGCCACAAGGGCAAAAAGCTCAGCCAAGGGGTGGCGTCCTGGCTGCGCGGGATGGGCAAAAACACCGAACATCTGGAAGGCGGGTTTGAAGGGTGGCACGAACAGCGCGAGGCGCCGTTGGTCCCACAGTCGATTCTGCCGGCGCGCATTGACGGCAGCACATTGTGGGTTACGCGTCAAAGGCCCAAAATTGACCGTATCGCCTGCCCCTGGCTGATCCGCCGGTTTGTCGATCGCAATGCACGGTTCCTTTTCGTCGCGTCGGAAGAAGTTCAGGGAGTCGTTGATCACTTTGGTGCCACCCCCTTTGACGTTCCGGATACATTTTGGACGCATCAGGACAGCGGCTGCACATTTGACACGATGATCCGGGCATTTGACCTGCGAACCGAGGCGCTTGAGCGTATGGCCCGGATCATTCGCGCTGCAGATACCGACCAGCATGATCTGGCCCCGGAAGCCGCTGGGTTGCTGGCGTTCTCGGTCGGTTTGTCCCGCCAGTATCGCGATGATCATGCTCAGCTTGAAGCCGGGTTGCACCTTTATGATGCCCTGTTCCGCTGGGCACGCAACGGGTTTGATGAAAAGCATGACTGGCCATCGGGTCATGGCGCATGAGACCTACGGCACTGGACCTTTTCAAGGTATTCGGACGGATCAGCCTGTTGTCATTTGGGGGCCCGGCTGCCCAGATCTCGCTGATGCATCAGGAACTGGTCGAGCGCAGGCCCTGGCTGGATGAACAGACCTATCTGCGCGCGCTTTCCTTGTGCATGTTGCTGCCCGGTCCCGAGGCAATGCAATTGGCAACCTACGCAGGCTGGCGCTTGCGCGGTGTCGCGGGCGGGCTGATTGCGGGCAGCCTGTTCGTTTTGCCAGGGGCGTTTGTCATTACTGTTCTGGTCGCGCTTTATTCAGCATTTGGCGACATTCCACTGGTGCAATCCGCATTTACTGGCATCAAGGCGACCGTCATCGTGATCGTCCTGCAAGCCCTGCGCAAGCTGTCAGGTAAGGCGCTGACGGATACGGAACATCGTGTCATCGCAGGCCTGTCGTTTCTGTCAATCTTTCTGTTCAACCTGCCCTTCCCGCTGATCATTCTGATCGCGGCCCTGTGGGGGTATTTGCGTTATAATGGATCCATTGGGGCAACCGCTGTTCAGGACACGCCGCACCTTGCCCGTTCGACCCGGACGATAGCGGTCTGGTTGCCGCTTTGGCTGGGGCCGCTTGTTGCGTTAACACTCAGCGGCCATCAATTGCTCAGCGATCTGGGGTGGTTCTTTGCCCGTCTGGCTGTTGTGACCTTTGGCGGCGCCTATGCCGTTCTGGCCTATATGTCGCAAACCGTTGTGGATCAGTATCACTGGATCAGTGCAGACCAGATGATCGATGGATTGGGGCTCGCTGAAACCACCCCTGGGCCATTGATACTGGTTACACAGTTTGTCGCCATGCTGGCAGGACAGATCAACGGTGGATTCTCACTGGCGCTTGCTGCGGGCGCTGTTGCGCTATGGGCAACGTTTGTGCCCTGCTTTCTGTGGATTTTCCTGACGGCCCCTTACCTTGACCGTCTGGCCACACGTCCCCGCCTGTCTGCCGCCCTTCACGGCATTACCGCCGCTGTTGTCGGAGTGATTCTCAACCTTTCCGTGTGGTTTGCCCTGAACGTTCTTTTCGAATCGGTGCCAGACATGAATTTGGGTCCGGCGGCAATACCCGTGCCCCAAGTGTCTTCGCTGAACATTCCGGCTCTTGCATTAACCTTTATCGCTGGCATATTGATATTTCGACTAAAATTGGGGATCGGAACAGTGTTTGTTCTGATGTCACTGGCAGGGCTGGTTGCGCATAATATCTGATCAATCCGATCATACCCGCCCTTTCGTTTCCGAACAAAACCCCTATGCTGAGCTTAACCACTTTTGAGGATGACACATGTCGCAAGGCATCGACTATGGCAACCTGATGCACACCGCCATGCGCGGGCTTATCAAGACTGTGCTGACGGATGTATCGAAATCCGGTCTGCCCGGAGCGCATCACTTTTTCATTACCTTCGACACACGCGAAGTTGGCGTGGATATCGCCGATTGGCTGCGCGACCGGTATCCGGAAGAAATGACAATCGTCATGCAGCACTGGTTTGAAAACCTCGAGGTCGGAGAGAACGGATTCGCCATTACCCTTAATTTCGGAGACGCGCCGGAACCGCTTTACATCCCCTATGGCGCGATCAAGACCTTTGTCGATCCATCGGTGGAATTTGGACTGCGGTTCGAAAGCCCGGACGACGAAGATGAGGACGATTATGTTGCAGAGGACTTGATCGAAGTCGAAGAGGAAGAACAGGCGCATCACGACGCCGATGTCGTGTCGCTGGACAGCTTCCGCAAATAAGTCTTTGAGCCCCGCCCTGCGCGGGGTTCAGCGTTTCATCAGAAATGTTTCGACAGATCGGGATTTCTGACCGTCTATGAAGCGCGAGAATGACAGGTTCAGCCCGTCTTCGGCCAGGGTTCGGTCGAACTGCTGCAATTCATATCCGCCGTCCACGTCAATGAACAATGAAAACACCGTCAGCGTTTCGCCTTCGATACGCCCCCAGACGAAGGGTTCACCTTTCATCGGATCCAGCGGAACCTCATGACCGAACACGTTGCGTTTCATTGCGGCCGAAAATACATCCGGGCGGTCCGAGGGCACGAAGTCGATGGAAAACTGCTGTTCTTTTACCCGCCCGTCCAGCTTGTAGGTCGTGGTTTGCCAGCTGACGTTGAACCCGTTTTTGGTCTCGAAAATGGAAACGCTCATATCCCGCGGGGTTGAGGTTCCGTCCGCATCCACGACATTTGCCGAGCCCACATAATCCCCCAGGAACGGGGTAATGTCCGCGGCGCGCGCAGATGCGCCCAGAACAGACAGCCACAAAGCACAGACAGCAAATAACACGATCGCTTTTTCAAGCGTAATGCGATGGAAATTCGACATCTTGTCCTCCAAGGCGGCTACGAACCTATTGTAGCTGAGAGGGGGCCGCGCACAATGGCACATTCCCCGACGATAACAATAAAAGTGACGCACCCCGCGCCTATACCTTTGACGCCCTTGGGTTTAAGGTGCGCGCAACTGGCCGATTGCGTCACAGCTTGGCTGCGGCTAAACGGCATACAACAGCATACCAGACGGAGTGACAGATGTCTCAGACCCGCACCGAATCCGACAGCTTTGGCCCGCTCGAGGTTCCTGTCGACAAGTATTGGGGCGCGCAAACGCAGCGTTCGATCATGAACTTCCCGATCGGTTGGGAGAAACAACCCATTGCCATTGTGCGTGCGCTGGGCGTGATCAAGCAAGCCTGCGCGATGGAGAACAAGGCGACCGGAAAACTGGATGCCAGGATTGCCGATGCCATCATTCAGGCCGCGGGTGAGGTGATCGAAGGCAAGTTTGACGACAACTTTCCGCTGGTCGTCTGGCAGACGGGTTCCGGCACCCAGTCGAACATGAACTCGAACGAGGTCATCGCGAACCGCGCCATCGAAATTCTGGGCGGTGTCATCGGTTCAAAAGACCCCGTGCATCCGAACGATCACTGCAACATGGGTCAGTCGTCGAATGACACCTTTCCCACCGCGATGCACATCGCCACAGCGATGAGTGTTCGTGACGTCCTTTTGCCTGGGCTTGAAAAACTGGCCTCTGGTCTTGAGCAGAAGGCTGATGAGTTCAAGGACATCATCAAGATCGGCCGGACTCATACGCAGGATGCAACGCCTCTGACACTGGGGCAGGAATTCAGCGGTTATGCCCACCAGATTCGTCAGGGGATTGCACGCGTTCACGCAGCGCTGCCCGGCATCTACGAACTGGCGCAAGGCGGCACCGCCGTAGGCACCGGCCTGAACACCCAAAACGGTTGGGGCGAAGCGGTTGCGGGCCATATGGCGCAGATCACCGGCCTGCCCTTCGTGACCGCGCCGAACAAGTTCGAAGCGCTGGCCGCCCATGACGCCATGGTCTTTATGTCCGGGGCTTTGGCGACCATCGCGGGCAGCTGCTATAAGATCGCCAACGACATCCGTTTCCTGGGCTCTGGCCCGCGTTCGGGGCTTGGAGAACTGATCCTGCCCGAGAACGAGCCCGGCTCGTCCATCATGCCCGGCAAGGTGAACCCGACCCAGGCCGAGGCTCTGACACAGGTTGCTGCGCACGTGATGGGCAACAACGCCGCGATGAATTTTGCAGGCAGTCAGGGCCATTTCGAGCTGAACGTCTATAACCCGATGATGTCCTACAACCTGTTGCAATCCATCCAGTTGCTGGGCGACGCTGCCGACAGCTTTACCGAGCGGATGTTGCTGGGCATCAAGGCCAATGAGCCGCGCATCGACAAGCTGATGAAGGAATCGCTGATGCTGGTGACGGCGCTGGCCCCGACCATCGGCTATGACAACGCCACCACGGTCGCCAAGACCGCGCATAAGAACGGCACAACCCTCAAGGAAGAAGCCATTGCGCTGGGGTTTGTGGACGAGGCAACCTTTGATGCCGTTGTGCGCCCCGAACAGATGATCGGCCCGAAAGACTGATGGGCAAGCCGGTCAACCTGAACCGGTATCGAAAAGAAAAGGCGCGGGCCGAAAAGAAGGCCCGCGCAGACCAGAATGCCGTCGCCTTTGGGCGCACCAAGTCCGAGAAAACAATCGTCAGGCTTCAGCAGGACAAGCAGAGGCGTGACCTTGACAATCACGAGATGGATGAATGAGCGGCCGCCCGGTAAAACGTTCATTGACCCTCAAAGGACACCGGACATCTGTCTCGCTTGAAGATGAGTTTTGGCGGGCATTTCGCGACATTGCGAAAGAAAAAGATCAGCCAATCAATGCACTGGCCGCGCAAATTGATGTTGACCGCGACCCGGAAACCGGATTGGCCTCGGCTATTCGCGTGTTTATTCTGAACTGGTACCGAGACAAGGTTTAACGCTTGTCAGATCTTGGCTGTTGGGTGTAACGTCCCCAAGGAACAAAAGGGGTACACTCATGGGAAACACGGTATTGGGACCTGACGGTCAACCTCGGTGTTCCTGGTGCCAGGCGGCGCCGGAATTTTTTGACTATCATGACACCGAATGGGGCTTTCCGGTCTCGGATGACCAGCGACTGTTCGAGAAACTGTGCCTGGAAAGCTTTCAGTCGGGTCTTAGCTGGCGCACGATCCTGAACAAGCGCGAGAATTTCCGAGAAGCGTTTTACGGGTTTGATTTCAACAAGATGGCCGAGTTCTCTGAAGCCGATGTTGAACGTCTGCTGCAAAATGATGGGATCATTCGCCACCGGGGCAAGATCGAGGCGGTGATCAACAACGCCCGCCGCGTGCAGGAACTGGTGGCATCGGAAGGATCGCTGGCGGCTTTTGTCTGGCGGTATGAGGCGGAAACCCCGCCGCCGCCACAATCGACATCCACATCGCCCGAGTCGGTGGCAATGTCGAAGGACCTCAAGAAACGGGGCTGGAAATTTGTTGGTCCCACGACGGTGTTTGCGTTCATGCAGGCCATGGGGCTGGTCAATGACCATGCCGAAGGCTGTATCAGCAGAAAAAAAGCGGCACAGTTGCGCCGCTCTTTCACGAAACCTGTCTGAGGATCAGACAGAGGCTTTGAATATCTTGTCGATATTGCCGCCCAAAGCGGTGTTGAATTCGGCGTCCGATTGCTGTTTCGACAGACCTTCGGTCAGTGCGCGCGAGAAAGACGCGATCATTTTGCCGTTCTGTTCCAACAGGTTGCAGGCCTCTTCGGTCGAATACCCGCCTGACAGCGCGACAACGCGCAGAACACGCGGATGGTCGGCCAGTTCGTCATACAGGTTTGCCTGTGTCGGGATCGTCAGCTTCAGCATGACCTCCTGCCCCTCACCCAGCTGGTCGAGGTTCTTCAGGATTTCAGCTTTCAGAATCTCCTCGGCCTCAGCCTTGGTTTCTGAATGAATGTTGACCTCAGGCTCGACGATCGGAACCATTCCGGCGTCAGTCACTTCACGGGCAACGTCGAATTGCTGGGCAACCACGGCCGCGATGCCTTCGGCATTGGCCTCGTGGATGACCGAACGTTCTTTGGTACCGAACACGCCTTCTGCCTTAGCCAGCGTGTCGGCCAGACCGGGGATCGGTTTCATCAACTGAACACCGTTGGCCTGATCCTCAAGGCCCTTGTCGATTTTCAGGAATGGCACGATTCCTTTGACCGACCAGAGGTAATCAGCGACTTTGCGGCCCTCGATCTCTTCACCAAGGGTGCGTTCGAACAGGATCGCACCGATGACTTTGTCTTTGGTGAAGTCATTTGCCAGAATGATCCGCGCGCGCATCTTTTGAATTTCGCCGAACATCTCAGCGTCCGAGCCGTAGGTCGACGCGTCAACGCCGTACAACGCCAGAGCTTTCGGGGTCGAGCCGCCGCTTTGATCCAATGCCGCGATAAAGCCTGCGCCGTTGATCATCTGCGCGCGCTGTTCTGCTTTGGCCATAATGTTTTCCCGTTCAATGATGATTCCGATGTCTTCCCCCGCATACATCACAGTCAGGACCGATGGTAGTTTGTTAGCGCTCAACCAGCCGCAACCATATGCCATCCCTGGATCGAACGGTCAGATGGGCCACCGGAACCGGCGTTTTGCCGCTGATTGTTTCGAATTTGAAATTCCGCACCAGCATCGACAGGATCAGCGGCCCTTCGACCATGGCAAACCCGGCCCCGGTACAGACGCGGGGACCTGCGGAAAACGGGATATATGCCTTACGCTGGCATGTTCTGCCGTTTTCACTGTTCCAGCGGGTCGGGTCAAAGCCATCGGGATTGTCCCATAACCGTTCGTGACGGTGCAGGTGCCAGGGGCTGATTACGATTTGTGACCCGTTGGGAACGTCTCTGTTTCGGAACTGGTGTGGGCACTTGGCCTCTCGCACCATCATGGGAACCGGTGGGTACAGGCGCAGTGCCTCGCGAAACACGTCGCGGCTGATCTTGAGTTTGGAAACCGAGGCAAAGGTCGGGTCGTCCAGAGCGGCAGCTTCGTCAGTAATCCTTTCCTGCCATTCGGGATAAAGCGCCAGCAGATACAATGTCCACGCCAGGGCCGATGCGCTGGTTTCATGGCCTGCCAGAAAGAAGATCGCGACCTGATCAACCATTTCTTTGGGCCCGAAAAACTGACCGGTTTCAGGGTCAGCGGTTGTCATGATCTTGGTTGCCAGATCATCGGGGGCGGTTCCGGCCTTGATCGCCTCTGCCCGCTCATGGGTCAGGTCAGTGATCAGGTTACGAATGTCTTCGGCGTTTTTCCGTGTCGTCCGGGAGTGGAACCGAGGCATCCATTTGGGCAGCGGAACGAAAGCTGCAAGGTTCAGCAGAGGTTGTTCGCGCTGGTAGTTGCGGAACTTTTCAAACACCTTGCTGGCTATGGCGTGGTCGATCGGCACCGAAAACAAGGTGCGAAAAATCACATCTGCTGCGGCGTGGCTTGTCTGTTCTTCGACTTCGATCTGTTTGCCGACATGGGGGCGCAACCGCTCAACACAAGCGTCTGCTGCGGCCAGCATGGCGGGAAACGTGTCTTTCAGCCGCCCGCCCTCAAATGCCGGGTCAATGATGCGTCGCTGACGTTTCCACGTCTCTCCATTGGTTAGAAACACCGAATTTCCAAGCAAGGGGCGCAGGCCTTCGCTGATCCGGCCCGATTTAGGAAAATCTTCGGGGCTTTTCCTGAGGACGATGTCAATCAGGTCCGGTTCATTGACCAGGAAGGACCGGAAGAAGGGTGTCCTGAATTCGGCCATCCACGCGCGATAAAGGCGCGCTGGCTGTGCAGACAGCAGATCCTGACGAAACAGTTTCAGGTAACGCAATAGGGAAACCTTGTCTGCGCGCGGCTGGGGCTTGGGCGGGTTCATGGGCGAACCGACGTGTATTTGGACACAGGCGTCTCAATCCGGCTGCGCGAAGGTGTGCGCCCAAGGAACCGCTGTTTCAGCGTCAAAGGGCCTGCCGTAATTCGGAAATAGTCGTAAACACCCGGCGTATCGAATACGCAAAGGTACTGAAAATGCAGCCGGAAGAACCGCCAGCGCAGGGCTTTCCAACGTTCAGGCGCCAGAGTTTGCGTAAAGGCCGCCGACAGGACAAGGGGCCAGCGTTTGTCCGGCCCGGCCACCCCTGTAACGGCCACCGGATCACACAGCGCAAATGCGCAGCCATCCCCGGGGGCCGAGACATCGACCCACGTGATGTCCGGACTGGAAGACAGGAGTTGAAGGTCGGACCGAAGGCCATGCGCATTTGGCAGAAAGGACACCATAGGCATCACCTGCCCCAGGCTGAGGAACGACAACTCTGCCCCCTGTTGCGGCACGGCCCTGTCGCGGATCAGGTCGGCCAGAACAGACACCCCCAGATGCGCACCCGAACTGTGGCCCACCACCAGAACCTCATCCACACCGGATATCAGCGCGGCTTCAATCGCTTTGCGGAATGCGGCCAGCCTGTCCTTCAGTTTTAGCGGAGTTTCCCCCTTTAACTGTGCGGAATAGGCGTAATCATGCATCAGGTAGTAGGCAAACAACCGGTTGTCGATCTTGCGGAACCACAGCATCAGCGCAACCCCAACGGCGATACCCGGAAACAGACCCCACCTGCCAGCCATCGCCACACATGCCCACACGACTGCAAACGCAACCAGCAGCTGAGACACCAACATCGCCACCGGATAGAGCGCCGCAATCACCGGGCCTTTGCGCAACCGCATCAGGCGCCATAAAGCGCCGGTCGAAATGTATATCCACGCCGTGTGGGCCAATTGCGCATAGGTTGCAGGGATCGACGCGGACATGCTGTCGCGCACGATGTCTGACCAGACCAGAACTTCGATCTCCGTCTCGACGGACGCACCGTCCTGAATGGACGTCACGGACCAGCCGAACAGACCCTCCGCGGACTTGGGAGCCATGGCGATCTCATATCCCGAAATCCGGGCCTGCGCTTGCGACTCGGTTCGGTAAAGCTCGCGATATCGTCGCGGCGGCATCGGGTCATAACCGGGGATGTAGAACACCCGGCGTTTGCGCACCTGTGACTGATTTCTCTGACTGCTCATGCCTTTACCTTCTGCCGCGCAGGTTAACGCAGGCTTTAGGTCAAGGTAAGGGGGGCAGACGCTCAGCCGAAATTCGCAAGTGCCGGGAAGGTTTCCAGCAACCACCAGCTGAAGCGGGTGAACAGGCCTGTCACCAGCATGATGCCCACGAACAGAAGCAGCCCGCCCATGACCTTTTCGATCACACCCATATAGGGCTTGATCCGGTTCATCACCGTCATAGAGCGGTTTAGGAACATGGCTGCGAGCAGGAACGGAATACCCAATCCAGCCGCATAGACACCCAGCAACAGCGTGCCCCGCGCCACCGAGGCTTCGGTCGCCGCAAGGGACAGGATCGCGCCCAGTTGGGGCCCGATACAGGGCGTCCAGCCGAATGCGAAGGCCAATCCAAGAATATAAGCACCAAAGACCGAGCCACCGGAATCACCGGTTTCGATCCGGGCTTCGCGGTCCAGAAAGGGGATGCGGAAGACATTCAGGAAATGCAGGCCAAAGACAATGACAACGGCCCCCGACAGCTTGGCAAAAAGTACCTGATTTTGCAGCACGAACACTCCAAAAGCAGATGCGGTAAAGCCCAACAGCAGAAAAACCGTCGACAGGCCCAGCACAAAGAACAGCGCTGACATGGTTGCCTTGCGCCGGGCGCGGGTCTCATCCTGCATTTCGTTGATCGTGACGCCGCTCATATATGCCAGATAGGGCGGCACGATGGGCAGCACACAAGGCGACAGAAAGCTGATCAGGCCACCCAGCAGGGCAACAAACATGGCGGGCAGCAGCCCCGCGTCTATGATTTCTATTCCGAACATGTCTAAGCACATAAGTGATGATTGGCGGTCCGTCACGGGGCCAATGAGTCACATCCTCGTGCTTGGAATCTGGACAATATTACAACTACGCCCTATCCCGAAAATCATGTCAGAGATTACAGATACGCTGGATGCGCTGGGCCTTCTTTGCCCCCTGCCCGTCCTCAAGGCCCGCAAACGGCTGAAATCCATGCCGCAAGGTTCTGTGTTGCGTGTACTGGCTGATGACCCGGCAGCCATCATCGATGTCCCGCATTTTTGCGCCGAAGCTGGCCACACATTGCTGTCTCAGGATTTGGATGGTGAACATCAGGTCTATCTGATCCGAAAATCCGACTGACTTAATGAAATAAGAAAGGCGGGCAAATCTGCCCGCCCTTTCATCAGTTGCCCAACGACCACCATCCGCGCCGTTTGGGCCTGTCGGATTCTGGCTCAGGTTCATCTGCCACAGTTTCAAGCACCGGTTCAGGTTCTGCTGCCACGGGTGTTTCTTCCACGGGCGCGTCTTCGACCGGCTCATCGGCAGATTGAACTTCAGGTTCTTCCACCGCAACGATCGCTTCAGCTTGGGCGACTTCCTCAGTCTGCTCGGCAACCTCTGTTGCTTCAGGCGCAGCATCAGCGGCCTCAGCGGCTTCGCTTTGCTCGGCGACAGTCGCCTCGGCAGGTTCGGATTCAGCGTCTGAGGCCGCCTCTTCAACCGTCGGTGCATCAGCCCCGGCATCGGCATCAGTTGCTTCTGTCTGTTCCGAAGCCTCTTCTGCCACCGCATCTTTCTTACGACGGCGCGGAGCGCGCTTGCGTTTGGGCTTGGCGGGTTTTTCCTCTTCCGTCGCTTCGGCTTCGGTTGCCTCGACAGCGGTCTCGGTTTCAGCGGATTCGCCTGCGGCATCCTCCTGCTCTGCCCCTTCACCGTCATCCGCGCCCTGTTCCGGCGCGTCACCATTGCCCCCGCCCTTCTTGCGACGACGACGGCGGCGCTTGCGCTTGGGTTTGGTGTCATCTTCGGTCGGCGCGATATCCTCTTCGGTTTCGTCATCTTCCGAAGAATCGACCAGATCCATCAGCGAGGCATCGACCGACACGACAGGTGCTGTCGCTTCGGGAACGATGCGGCTGGCGGTCTTGAATTTCTCCATCGAGAAATCCGGGCTGACCAGATGCACATCGCCTTCGATCCGTACAGACAGGCCATAGCGCGATTCGATCTGTGCAATATGCTCGCGCTTCTGGTTCATCAGGAAGTTCGCGATACTGACCGGGCAGCGCACCAGAACCTCGCGTGAGCGGCGGCGGGTGCCTTCCTCTTCGATCTGACGCAGGATCGACAGTGCCATGTTGTCGTCCGAACGGATCAGGCCGGTGCCGTGGCATGCCGGGCATGGCTGCGTGGTCGCCTCGATCATACCGGGGCGCAGCCTCTGACGGCTCATCTCGAGCAGGCCAAAACCTGAAATCCGGCCGACCTGAATGCGGGCACGGTCGGTTTTCAACTTGTCCTTCAGACGCTTTTCAACGGACGCATTGTTCTTGCGCTCGTCCATGTCGATGAAATCGATGACAATCAGACCGGCAAGGTCACGCAGACGCAACTGGCGGGCCACTTCTTCCGCAGCCTCCAGGTTGGTTTTCAGCGCCGTTTCCTCGATCGAGCCTTCTTTCGTGGCCCGGCCCGAGTTCACGTCGATCGCCACCAGCGCTTCGGTCACGCCGATCACGATATACCCGCCAGATTTCAGCTGAACAGTCGGGTTGAACATCCCCGCCAGGTAGCTTTCCACCTGATAGCGTGCAAACAGCGGCAGCGCGTCCTCGTACCGTTTCACATTCTTGGCGTGCGACGGCATGATCATCTTCATGAAGTCTTTGGCGATGCGGTATCCGCCCTCGCCCTCGACCAAAACCTCATCGATATCGCGGTTATAAAGGTCCCGGATCGACCGTTTGATCAGATCGCCTTCTTCATAGATCTTCGCAGGTGCGATGGATTCCAGGGTCAATGCCCGGATCTGCTCCCACAGGCGTTGCAGGTATTCATAGTCGCGCTTGATTTCCGATTTGGTGCGCTTGGCGCCCGCAGTCCGGATAATCAAACCCGCCCCCGTGGGCACATCAATATCCGCGGCGATTTCCTTCAGTTTCTTGCGGTCAACCGCGTTGGTGATCTTGCGGCTGATCCCACCGCCACGCGCGGTGTTTGGCATCAGAACACAATAGCGACCGGCCAGCGACAGATATGTCGTCAGGGCCGCCCCTTTGTTGCCGCGCTCTTCCTTGACGACCTGCACCAGCAACACCTGGCGTACTTTGATCACTTCCTGAATCTTGTACCGGCGCGGGCGTGGCTTGCGCGGAGGGCGGATGTCTTCGCTGTCGTCTTCCTCGGCCACGGATTCAATCGTGTCATCTTTCGCGGCAGCGTCAGCGTGTTCTTCATCCGCGTCGCCATCATCTGCGTCCTGGTCATCTTCAGACAATTCAGACGCTTCATCGCCATCGTCAGCGCTTGAAACATCCGCCGCGTCATCAGAATCCCCTGCTGCGTCGTCTTGTGAAGACTCAACTGTTTCAGCCTCTGCCTCGTCTTCCGAAGCCGTTCCCTCTACAGTTTCATCTGACACAGCTTCCGGCGCTTCGTTGTCCTCAGGCTCCTCAACAGGGGTCTCAGCGACGACTTCCATTGGCGATGTCCCCTCGGGCACCTCCATGTCCGCTTCGTCACTGTCGTCAAAATCGATGGTTTCCATACCGGTCGGCTCGGTCGAAACTTCCATCGTTTCGACCAAATCGTCCGACTTCAGATCCGCGGCCTTTGATCGGGACCGAGAACGCCGCTTTTTCGGCTTGCCCTCGTCGGCCTCATCCCGCGCCTTCATGGCCTCGGCATAAGCGCGCTCTTCCTCCATCAACGCCTCGCGGTCGGCGATGGGGATCTGGTAATAGTCCGGGTGAATTTCCGAAAACGCCAGGAAGCCGTGCCGGTTCCCGCCATAATCCACAAAGGCCGCCTGAAGCGACGGCTCAACCCGTGTTACTTTTGCAAGATAGATGTTGCCAGCAAGCTGGCGCTTGTTTTCGGATTCAAAATCGAACTCCTCGACCTTGTTTCCGTCGACCACCACGACGCGGGTTTCCTCCGCGTGGGTGGCATCGATAAGCATTTTCTTAGCCATGTGTCCTTGGTGCACCGCGCCAAACGCGTTGTCCTGACCCGTCCAGGTGGACAGGCACATTTGGGGAGGTGTCTTGTCAGGGCGATATTGGACGGCGCGCGGCAGGGTCTGGCGCTGTGGCCCCCTGCCCGGTCACTCAATCGTTGCGCGCGCGTCATCGCGGTTCTTCTCCGACAGGCGCGTTAGCCGCAGCCTGCCCATTATTCCTTTCGCCCGACATGTCGGACTCAGGTACTACATTGCCCCAAATGAGGCACAATCGGTCTGCTTTGCGGCGAACAATCCGTCATCACCATCAGCAAAGCAGCGAAACTCAATGATTCGGGGCTTATGGACACAAAACTGGCCCGGCCCGTCCGGACACAATAAAAGCAGTCCTGTGGAAAAGACAATGGGCAAACTGCACCGCCCCTGCGACGGCGTGCGGGATCGCCTTCATCTGGCCAAAAATATCCCGGGGGAGTCGCCAAAGGCGACGGGGGCAGAGCCCCCGCCACAAAGTTTACAGATAGTCCGACCGCTGGAGGCCGTATTTGGCCATCTTTTCATTCAGCGTCCGGCGCGGCAGGCACAGCTCATCCATCACAGACGCGATCGAGCCTTTGTGCCGCCGCATCGTGTTGTCGATCAGCATCCGTTCAAAGGCTTCGACATATTCCTTCAGCGGCTTGCCTTCGGTGGTCATGACCGGCTGCATTTCCTCGTGATCTGACATCAACAGCGAGGCGATTGTTCCGGACCCGCGGCGCGATTGCAGCACCGCGCGTTCGGCAATATTGATCAACTGACGTACGTTCCCCGGCCAGGGTGCCTGTAATAGCTGCGCCGCTTCCTGAGCACTTACCTGAGGCGCATCACAGCCGTATTCTTCGGCGAACTGCTCGCTCAGACGGGTAAACAGGGTCAGAATATCCTCGCCCCTCTGGCGCAGGGGCGGCATGGTGATGCGCAAGGCGGCCAGTCGGTAGAACAGGTCCGGCCGTAAGACATCTTCGGAGGTTTTTCCCGCCTCTTGCAGGTTCGAGATCGCAACGATGCGTGTCTCGGCCGGCGTGCCCTGCTCGTTCATCACGCTGAGCAGCTTGGCTTGCAGGGAATCGTTGAGCGCTTCGACATCTTCCAGAACCAGCGTTCCGCCCCGCGCCTCTTCGATGGCGGGCAATTGGGCGTCTTCAGGCATCATCGGCCCAAACAGACGTTTGGCCAACGCGTCTTCCTCGTGCGCCGCGCAGGACACCAGCACGAATTTCTTGCCGGCACGGCTTCCAACCGCATGCAGGGCGTGTGCGACAAGCGTCTTTCCGGTCCCTGTCTCTCCGTCGATCAGCACATGGCCATCCGCCTGGCCCAGATCGAGGATATCCTCGCGCAGGCGTTCCATAACCGGGCTGGCACCGATCAGTTTGTTCATGATCTGGGTGCCGCCGGACAATTCCCGGCGCAGCGCGCGGTTGTCCAGCGTCAGACGCCGCGCATTGCTGGCCCGTTTGGCCAGTTCAGACATGCGGTCGGGGTTGAAGGGTTTTTCAAGGAAATCGAATGCACCGACACGCATCGCCTCGACAGCCATCGGAACATCGCCGTGACCGGTGATCATGATCACGGGCAAGGTGCTGTCAGCGCCCATCAGCTTTTTGAGAAGCTGAATGCCGTCCATTCCGGGCATCTTGATGTCCGAAATCACTATCCCCGGATAATCCGGACCCAACACCTTGAGCGCATCTTCCGCGCTGGCGAAGGTTTCCGTGTCATAGCCGGACAAAGCGAGCCACTGGCTGATCGATTGGCGCATGTCCTGTTCATCGTCAACAATGGCAATTTTCATGGCTTGTGCCATAGTCATTCCTCGTTATTCCGCGGCTTCAAGGCCGTCGCTTCCCAGTGCAGGCAACTGCATTTCAAACACCGCACCGCCATATTGGCCGTTGCGTGCAGTCAGCCGTCCCCCATGGTCGTTCACGATCCCCGACGAGATGGCAAGCCCCAGACCAACACCGTCTCCGGGCTGTTTGGTTGTGTAGAACGGCTCGAACAGGTTTTCGATATCCTCGATTCCGTGCCCGTTGTCGCGTACGGTCAGCACAGCCGTGTCACCAGCTGCCAGGATGATTTCCACATCCGGCTCCGCCACTGATTTGGTGGCGTCCAGCGCGTTTCGCAAGAGGTTGACCATGACCTGCTCGATGCGCATTCGATCCCCCATCACGATCACGGGTTCCTCTGGCACGATCTGCGTGATTTTGACGTGACGCTGACGCAGCTGAGGCTCCATCATCGACAGGGACGAGGCCAGCGCTTCACCAAGATTTACTGGTGAAAACGCATCCGCGCCCTTGCGTGCATAAGACTTGAGCTGCCGGGTAATTGCGCCCATCCGTTCGATCAGACCATCGATGCGACCAAAGCTGGCAAGGGCCTCTTCCGGCCGGTTGCGGCGCAGCAGCAGACGGGCCCCGGCCAGATAGGTTTTCATTGCCGCCAGAGGCTGGTTCAACTCGTGACTGACCGCCGCCGACATCTCGCCCAGGGCGGCCAGTTTCGAGCTTTGCGCAAGCGTCTGTTCGGCCAAATCCAGCGTCTTTTCAACCCGTTCACGTTCAGCGATTTCCCGCTGTAGCCGTGCATTCAATGCGCGAAGCTCTGCCGACTCGCGCTGGAACAGGGTCATGCGCAACGTGGCACGGCGGCTCAACGCATAGAACGCAAGCGCCAGAAGAATCGCAAACCCCATGATTTCCAGCGCCAGAACACTGTTCACCTTTTCCCGGATCGAGGCATAGGTCGTGAACGAGGTCATCTGCCAGCCGCGGAAAGGAATACGCGTCTCGATCCGCATCACCGCTTCGCCCTGAAGATAGGCATCAGGCGGCAGCGCGGTCCAATCGGTTGTTGCCCGGATGGCGCGCTGGATCGCACCTTGTGGCGGTTGGCGCAGCATCGCCGTGTTCTCATCCAGCCCGCGCCACCGGGGTTCAGTAGACAGAATGATGTTGCCGGTGCTGTCGGTAACCATCACTGCATCCGAGATACCGGCCCAGGCGCGTTCGAACTTCTGCAGGTCAACCTCGACGACGATCACCCCCAGAAACTCCGCCCCGTTCTCCAACCGGCGCGAATACACAAAGCTGTATCCGCCTGCATCCTTGGGAATAACGGAAAATATCGTCGCGTTCGAGCGGATCGCATCCACAAAATAGGGTGTGTTCCGGTGCCCCTCGCCCAACCTGTTCCGGTCGGTCGCGGCAACTGTGCGCCCGTCGCTGTCCAGCAATACCAGTGAGGCCGCGCCGATCTCTTCCACGAATGAAATAAGGCGCTGTGTCGACAGGGTGTAATCGCCTGACTGCAATGCCGAAATCAACGTCGGGTCGCGGGCAAGCAATTGCGGAACAATCGAGTTGCGGCGCAGTTCACTCAGCAAGTTGCCCGAATACAGCGTCAGCCGCAGTTCCGCCCGGTTGCGCGTGGATTCGGTGAACCTGTCGGTCAACAGCCGGTTCGTGACCCACACCGTTGCAATTGTCGCGACCAGCAGAACAAGAACCGCCAGCCGCAACCGCCAGCCCAGCGGTGCACCACGAAACGGTTTCAACATATTTGACCAGCCAGATCGAACTTCGGGGTTCATGGCGAAAGGTTACGCCCCGGCGGGCGAGACCTCAAGTCACGCCGCTTCAAACACACCTGACAATGCGCGGAACAACGCCACCCCATCTGTGCCGCCATGGCCCTGATCTGCTGCGCGTTCGGGGTGCGGCATCATTCCAAGCACGCGGCGGTTTTCCGACAGGATCCCGGCGATATCCCCGACCGAGCCGTTCGGGTTTTCGGCATAGGTGAACGCGATCCGGTCCTGATCTTTCAAAGCGGCCAGTGTCGTGTCATCCGCAAAATAGTTGCCATCGTGGTGCGCAATCGGAATACCGATCACATCGCCTGCGTTGTAACCGCTGGTAAACACGCTGTCGCTGGTTTCAACCCTTAGGCCAACGGTCTTGCAGATGTATTTCAGCCCGGCATTACGCAGCAAGGCGCCCGGCAAAATGCCGGTTTCGGTCAGAACCTGAAAACCGTTGCAAATTCCAACGGCATAACCGCCACGTTGCGTGTGTTCGACCACGGCCTTGCAAATCGGCGATTGCGCCGCGATTGCGCCGCAACGCAGGTAATCTCCGTAAGAGAACCCGCCCGGCACACCCACGATATCAATACCTTTGGGCAAAGCCGCGTCTTTGTGCCAGACCATATCGACCTGAAAACCGGCCTGCTCAAAGGCGACGGCAAGATCTCGGTCACAGTTGGATCCGGGGAATACGATTACGGCTGCACGCATGGCGGGCCCTCCTACGAGACAAAATCTGTGACAACCGCAACACCCGGAGGCGTTGGATGGTCAAAGGCGGCAAGCTCGGCGCTTACCTGGTTCAGGGTTATTTTCCGGGTCACCAGCGGGCTCAGGTCGACCCCTTGACCCGCGATCAGCGACAACAGCGACGGATAGCGCCAGCTTGGCATCCCGCGGGTGCCAAATACGGAGAGCTGACCAGAATAGAGCACATCCATCGGCAGCGACATCTGCGCATGGTCCCCTGCGGGCATTCCGATTTGCACCATGCGCCCCATTTTGCGCAGGGATCGCATGGCGGAAACGGTCGTGGCTTGGACGCCAAGTGCCTCGATCGCAACATCGGCGCCGCCACCGGTGATGTCCTTCACCGCCTGAGGGGCATCGCATGTCGCAGCGTTGACCACCGCATCGGCGCCCAGAGTTTCGGCATAGGCCAGCTTGTCCTCGGCGATATCGACAACGATAACACGCGCGCCGAGCGCCTTGCCCAGAAGAAGCGTTGATATTCCGACGCCGCCGCCGCCAAAGACAGCGATCCACTCACCACCCCGCACCTGCGCCCGGCCAACAAGCGCCTGCCACGCCGTGGTTACGCGGCACCCCAATGCGGCGGCGATTTCAGGCGCGATGCTGTCGGGCAAGGATGTCAGGTTGGCATCGGCATGAGCCACGGCAACATATTCAGCAAAGGCCCCGTCACAGGTAAAGCCGGGTACGATCTGGTTCGGACAGATTGTCTGATGACCCTGCGCGCAGTCCGGGCAATGCCCACAGGCAAGGATAAAGGGCGCAATCACCCGGTCCCCGACACGCCACCGCTTAACGCGCGCACCGACCGAGACCACCTCACCGCAAAACTCGTGACCGGGTGTCATAGGCAGGACAACGTCGGGGTCTGAGCCCGACCAGGCGTGCCAGTCGGACCGGCACACGCCGCAGGCCAGCACCCGCACCACAACACCGTCTTCGGTGGGAACCGGGTCGGGGATCGTCGACACCTCAAGCGGTTGACGATAGGTGATCAGACGCGCGGCCTGCATCAATCAGACCAGTTCGATCTCGTAGCGTTCGATGACGGTGTTGGCCAAAAGCTTTTCGCACATCTCGGTCACGTCTGCCTCGGTCGCGCCATCGGCAAGCTCAAGATCGATGACTTTGCCCTGACGTACGCCTTCGACCTGATCAAAGCCCATTGCACCCAATGCGTGCCGTACTGCTTCGCCCTGCGGGTCCAGCACCCCGTTCTTGAGCATCACATGAACCCGTGCTTTCATTTTGGCAACTCCAACTGTGGGCCGCATACAAGGCCCATTTCGTTGCGCGGGGGATAGCGCGCCTGATGGGTTTCGACAACCCTGTTTCAAACGCAGTTTGCCGCAGGCGAGTGACGATCCTGCGCCGTCAGATGGACCTGAGTAGTTGTGCTGGCACGGCGGCTGGAAACTTCGGAATAGTCATCTGATCAAACGGCCCGGCCACACGCAAACACCCTGCTCTGCCAATAACTTGGCAAAGGCAAAACGCCGCCCTGAGGGGGCGGCGCTGCTAAGAAGGAGTTTTTAGTTGATCAGCGTCGGCTTGGTGACATTGCTGGCAGGCAGCACACCCAGTCTTCGGGCGACCTCGGAATAGGCATCTGTCAGGCTGCCCAGATCGCGGCGGAATACATCCTTGTCCAGTTTCTGACCGGTCTTGATATCCCACAGGCGGCAGCTGTCCGGGCTGATTTCATCCGCAACAACCAGCCGCTGATAATCGCCTTCAAACACGCGCCCGATTTCGATCTTGAAGTCAACCAGACGGATACCCACCGCCAGCATCACGCCGCTCAGGAAATCGTTCACGCGCAGCGCTAGGCTGAGGATGTCGTCCATGTCCTGCTGGCTGGCCCAGCCAAACGCGGCGATGTGTTCCTCGGTGACAAGCGGATCGCCCAAAGCATCATCCTTGAAGCAGTATTCAACGATCGGACGAGGCAATTGCGTCCCTTCGGCAATGCCAAGACGTTTCGACATCGAACCGGCCGCGTAATTGCGCACGATCACTTCCAGCGGAATGATCTCGCAATTGCGCACCAGCTGTTCGCGCATATTCAGGCGCCGGATGAAGTGGTTCGGAATGCCAATCTGGGTCAGCCCGGTCATAAAGAACTCGGACAAACGGTTGTTCAGCACGCCTTTGCCGTCAATCACGTCCTTCTTCTCGGCGTTGAATGCGGTGGCGTCATCCTTGAAATACTGTACGATGGTGCCCGGCTCGGGGCCTTCATACAGAATTTTGGCCTTGCCTTCGTAGATTTTCTTGCGACGCGCCATAAGCGACCTTTCCAGACTGGCGAAAGGGAATGAGTCCCTTCACGTTGGCGTCCTCATAGTGCAAGCCCTGCGTTCCCGCAAGTTCGCTGCCCCGAGGGCCTTTGACGCAGCGCAAATACCTTGCACCCAGAGTGTCCTATTGTCATATCATCAGTGAGAAACGGTAATCCAAGGGGTCCCCAACCAATGACCACATTCGACGAACGTGAAGCCGCGTTTGAAAGCAAATTCGCCCATGACGAAAAGATGCAGTTTATCGCACGGATGCGCCGCAACCGCTTTATGGCTGTCTGGGCGTCTGCGCTGAAGGGCGAAACTGTTGAACAGGCACGGAAATACGGACAGGAACTGGTTCATACCGACCTGCAGCATGTCGGCGAGGACGATGTTGTCGAGGCAGTCAAAGCCTACTTGGGTGATCTTGCAGATGAAGCCACGATCCGTTCGAAAATGGCCGAGCTTCTGGTTGAGGCCAAAGAACAGGTGATGGCGGAAGGCGAGCATTGATTGCCTGAAATGCAAAACTCATGATCTTCATGAGTTTTATGAATTTGATTTGACGCCCTGGTCATGAGACATGGGGCGTCTCTGTTTTTTTGCAGCGTTTATACGCTTTTTCTGGAATAACCCTATGACAAACGCGCTGAGCAAACTTCTGGACACCAAAGACGCCATCCTTGCGGACGGTGCAACGGGGACCAACTTATTTAACATGGGTCTGCAATCAGGTGATGCACCTGAGCTGTGGAACGTGGATGCTCCGGACAAGATCAGGGCGCTGTATCAGGGGTCAGTCGATGCGGGCAGCGACCTGTTTCTGACCAATACGTTTGGAGGCACTGCGGCGCGTCTGAAACTGCATGATGCGCAGAACCGCGTGGGCGAGCTGAACCGTATCGGCGCAGAACTTGGACGTGAAGTCGCAGACAAAGCCGGGCGCCCTGTTGTCGTGGCCGGATCGGTTGGACCCACCGGCGAGATTATGGAGCCGGTCGGCAGCCTGTCGCATTCCGAAGCGGTTGAAATGTTTCATGAACAGGCCGAGGCTTTGAAAGCGGGCGGGGTTGACGTTCTTTGGGTAGAAACCATCAGCGCGCCCGAGGAGTTCCGCGCGGCAGCCGAGGCCTTTGCACTGGCCGACATGCCCTGGTGCGGCACGATGAGCTTTGACACGGCCGGGCGCACGATGATGGGTGTCACCTCGGCCGATCTTGCGCTTTTGGTCGAAACCTTGCCAAACCCACCGATCGCTTTTGGGGCCAATTGTGGTACCGGCGCGTCGGATATCCTGCGCACGGTTCTGGGTTTTGCAGCGCAAGGCACCGAGCGTCCGCTGATCTCAAAGGGCAATGCGGGTATTCCGAAATACGTGGATGGCCATATCCATTATGACGGGACACCCGAACTGATGGGTCGGTATGCTGCCATGGCACGGGATTCGGGCGCCACAATCATTGGCGGGTGCTGCGGGACCATGCCTGATCATCTGCGCAAAATGCGCGAAGCGCTGGATACCACTTCGCGCGGCGAGCGCCCAACACTGGATCAGATCACCGAGGCACTGGGGCCGTTTTCGTCGGCTTCGGACGGAACCGAGGACGACGCAGGCCCCGAACGCCGCACGCGTCGCCGTCGCCGCGCCTAACGCTTATCAACGCCCTTCGAATTTCGGAGGGCGTTTTTCCATGAACGCCACCACACCTTCTGCAAAATCCCGCGACCGGCCACATTCACCTTGAAGATGCGCCTCGGTTGCAAGCTGCTGCTGCAATGTGTTTTCGTAGGTCCCGCGGATGGCACGCTTGATCGCGCCATAGGCGGCGGTTGGACCTTTGGCCAGATATTCTGCCCTTTTGTGCCAATGTGCGGCAAACGTATCATCGGGCACAGCTTCCCAGATCATGCCCCATTCTTCGGCCTGCCGGGCGCTGATCTTGTCAGCAAACAAGGCCGCCCCCATCGCTTTGGCCAAGCCCATCTGGCGCGGCATGAACCAGGTGCCCCCGGCATCGGGCAGCAAGCCGATACGTGCAAACGCCTGTAGGAAATACGCACTTTCCGTTGCAATAACCACATCCGCACACAGCGCAAGGTTGGCCCCTGCCCCCGCAGCAGGTCCGTTTACAGCAGCGATCGTCGGAACCGGACAGCTGTGGATGGTTTCCAGCATCGGCTCGTATTCGTCGCGCAATGATCGTTCCAGATCGATCTTACCGGTCGATGATGCATCGCCCAGATCCTGCCCGGAACAAAACGCCGGACCTGCCCCGGTGATAACGATACAACGCGCTTTAACCGCGGCGTCTTTCATCGCGTGGGTAATCTCTGCCCGCATCCGTGTGGTCAGCGCGTTCATCTTGTCCGGTCTGTTCAGGGTCAGAACCGCCAGACCGTCCGATATGTCCAATAGAACCGTTTCGTAATTCATGAAGACTTTTTCCCTCGCGCCACGTGTTTAAGCACATTTACTTGTCCGGGCTGGTTGGGAAAAGCAGAACCAAACGTCAGTCTTCAAGAATTTGGCGAAGGCGTTCCTGTTCTTCTGCGCTTAGAGCTTCGGTTTCACCTGAAACCTGCGCCCTGGCGCGTGTGCGAAGAAAGTTCAACCCGACTGCGGCAGCGATCAGCAACATGATTGGCCCGGCAAGCCACAACAGCAGATTCGAACCGCTGGTGGTGGGCTTGAGCAAGACATATTCGCCGTAGCGGTCAACGATAAACGCGACGGCCTCTTCGTCGCTGTCACCCGCAACCAGGCGTTCACGCAAAAGCAAGCGCAGATCGCGTGCCAGTTCAGCGTTGCTTTCGTCAATGCTTTCATTGCGACACACCAGGCATCGCAACCCGACACTCAGGTCGCGCGCCCGCTGCTCCAGAACAGGGTCGTCCAGAACTTCGTCAGGTTGTACCGCAAACACCGGCGCTGCCAGCAGCAGCAGGATCAATACAAGGCGTTTCATTCTGCGGGTACTCCGCCAGCGGGGGATTTGCGCGCACCTGCGGCGACACGGAACCGCCTGTCGCTCAGGCTAAGGACACCGCCGAGCGCCATCAGGATACATCCACCCCAGATCCAGTTCGCCAAAGGCTTGATATAGGTGCGCATGACCCAGCCGCCATCTGCCTGCTGATCCCCGATGACGACGTAAAGATCACCAAGAAAACGATAGTCAATCGCGGCCTCGGTCGTCGGCATGCGTGCAACGGGATAATCCCGTTTCTCGGGATGCAGCGTTCCGATGACGCGACCGCCCTTTTCGACCAGAACATCAGCCGTGGTTGAAAAATAGTTCGGCCCCTGAACCCGTCGCACGTCCTGCAATGTCAGTGTAAACTGACCCACTTCGAACGGCTGGTTCAGTTGCGCCACACGGATATCTTCCGCCTCCCACGCGGTCAGACCGGCAATCGCAAAGATCGTGACCCCAAGACCGGTATGGGCAACTGCCTTACCCCAATCGGCTCCCGGAAGTCGGATCAGACGTTTGAAGCTGCCATTGCGGCCTGTCCGGCTCCACAAATCAATGGCGGCGCCGAATGTAATCCAAGCCCCCAGGAACAAGCCTACGGGTCCTAACGCGCTGCGACCGGTCTGCATCGCCCAAACCAACAGCGCAATCGCCAGCGCCAGACCAAGGGCATAGCGCAGGGACCAGGCCGTTTTGCCCAGCCGACCGCGTTTCCACGGCAGCATCGCCCCGATTGGCAGGATCAGCCCCAGCAAAACCATGAATGGAGAAAACGCCGCGTTGAAAAACGGTGCCCCAACCGAAAGTTTGCGGTCAAACATCATCTCCGCCACCATCGGCCACATCGTCCCAACAAAAACGACGAAGCAACTGACCGCCAGAAGGACATTGTTCACGATCAGCGCGCTTTCGCGGCTGACCATGCCAAAAACGCCCTTGGCCTCCATCGCCTGCGCGCGTGCGGCAAACAAGGTAAGCGCGCCGCCGATGAAGAAGACCAGAATGATCAGGATGAACACACCGCGTTCCGGATCATTGGCAAAGGCGTGAACCGAGGTCAGCAGCCCTGATCGTACGATAAACGTACCGATGAGGGAAAATCCAAACGCGATGATTGCCAGCAGAATGGTCCAACTTTTCAATGCTTCGCGCTTTTCCACAACAATTGCCGAGTGCAACAGCGCCGCCGCCAGCAGCCAGGGCATGAAGGACGCGTTTTCGACCGGGTCCCAGAACCAGAAGCCGCCCCAGCCCAGCTCGTAATAGGCCCACCAGGATCCCAGCGCGATACCGATGGTCAGGAAAACCCAGGCCGCCAGCGTCCAGGGGCGTACCCACCGGCCCCAGGCCGCATCAATGCGCCCTTCGATCAGGGCAGCAATCGCAAAGCTGAATGCCATGCTCAAGCCGACGTAGCCGAGGTACAGAAACGGCGGGTGGAAGGCCAGCCCGGGGTCTTGCAGCAGCGGGTTCAGGTCGCGCCCGTCAAACGGAGCGATGGCAAGCCGGTCAAACGGGTTCGACGTGAACAGGATAAAACCGAAAAACGCCACGGCAATAGCCGATTGAACGGCCAGAACACGGGCTTTAAGTGTCGGTGGCAAGCCGCCACCAAAGAAGGCCGCCATCGCACCAAACAGGGTGACAATCAGCACCCACAGCAGCATAGATCCTTCGTGGTTGCCCCATGTTCCACTGATCTTGTACAGCATCGGCTTTGCTGTGTGGCTATTCTCGACCACAATCCTGAGGGAGAAGTCAGACGTTACAAACGCCCAGATCAATGCACCAAATGCAAACGCTGTCAGCAGGAACTGGACGATCGCGGCGGGCTCTGCAAAGCCCATCCAGCCGGCCCAGCGTTTTGAGGCGCCGATCAGGGGAACAACGCTTTGCACAATTGCGACAAAGAACGCGAGGATCAGGGTGAAGTGGCCAAGCTCTGTAATCATGCCCCGGAATATACGCCGGTGCGGAACCGGGGGCCATGACCTTTAGCTTGTTCTGCACGCACAAAGTGTCGCGGGTCAGATACCGCGAAGCTTTCGCCAATCGTTCAGCGCCTGGTTTTCCTCGGGACGTATGACATCGCTGTTCAGCACAGCATCCGGACCGGGATCAGCAACTCCCGGGCTGTCGCTCTGCATCGTGCGCCAGGCCTCGATATTGCTCATGACCGTTGGCAGTTGCGTCATGGTTGAGCGGATATCCCGCTGAAAATCCTGCATTTTACTTTGGTGACGCGCGCCAAAGTAAAACGATACGATCACGCCCAGCAACCACCACAGCGGCTCTGGGACCAAGGCTATGCCCTGCATCCGTGCGGCAAACCATATTGGGTCGACCATGGCGGCAACAAACAAGCCAAGCGTTCCCAATGCCAGCGCCGGGCGCGGTAACCTGTTCACGCCGTCCATGACACGGTCAAAAAGACCCTTCTGAGGTGCCTGAAATTCGCTACCGAACTGCACCATGGCCTGAGTTTGAATCTCATTGGCGCGTACTGCGCCTGCTTCGGTGTTTTCACGATAGAGTTCTGCGGTTTCCTGTAAGACGTTGCGCCCGTTACCAAACAAAAGCGCCAGCACACCTGAAATCAGCCCCATGCCGCGATCCTTCTGGTAAATTCGCTGTCCGAAAGATGATAACGCGGCGAAAGAAATTCTTCGGCCCGTTTTATCCAGCCACCTTTGCCGCCTGATCGGCTACGCGCGTATTTTCTGGATGCAGGCCGCTGATCAGCAAGGCGAAAATAGTAGTTTCGCCGCGCAATCCCGTAGGCGTCGCGCAGGACATCGGGCTCTGGCTGCGCCGCGCTTTTGCAGGCCGCCACGGTTTGCGGGCCTATCACGCCGTCGGCGGTGACGTTAAACCCCATTTCCTGTAGCAGCCGCTGAAGGATCTTCACCGCCTGCGCACCGGCATTCACATACATGTCGAAAACCGAAGCATGCAGGGTTTCGGGAAGCTCCGCAATGTGCGGCTTGTCGAAATAGTGCTGCACAAAGATGTCGACCGCTTGTCGAGCGGACACTGCGCGCACATCCGCCTCGTCAACCCGACCGTCGCCAGTCAGATCCAAGCCCAGCCTGCGCAGGGTGTGTATCGTGACCCCGTACTTGGTTGCCCCGCCCGGATCGTCGGGGTCATCAACAAAGCCCCCTTCACGGGCCACAATCTCTTTGGCAATTTGCCGAACCGTTTGCATACCACCCTCGTAACGTTAGGTGGCCACACCGTTTCCGACAGATATTAATGATTTAAAACGAAACGGAGCGCTGCATGCACCATGCACGCAACGCTCCGTAACAGATTCAAACGGCTTCAGCTTTCTTCCGCGCCTTTGTAGACACCTTGCTCTTTCAGAGCGTCCATGACCTCTTTCGGCATGTAGGTCTCATCATGTTTGGCAAGAATTTCAGTCGCTTCAAAGACGCCGTTCACGTAACTTCCCGTGCCGATCATTCCCTGATTTTCCGAGAAAAGGTCAGGTAGAACACCTGTGAACGAGACCGGAACGCTTTCGCCGCCATCCGTTACAACAAAACGGATGGTTTCGCCCTGTCCGCGGATGATCGAGCCTTCTTCGACCAAGCCGCCAATCCGAAACACTTCGGTCGGTTTCGGCGGCTCTGCAATCACCTCGCTGGGCGAGCGGAAAAAGTTGATCCCGTCCTGCAATGCCCAACCAATCAACGCAGTTGCCGCCACCAAGGCAACAACTGCCACCAGAATGACTTGTACACGCCGACGTTTCTTGAGCGTTTTCATACCATCCTCACGGGAAAAGCGGGGCCATCATCAGGCCCAGAGTTTCATCTTCACCTAACATCAGGTTCGCGTTCTGCAAGGCTTGCCCACTGCTACCTTTTGTCAGGTTGTCCAGCGCCGCAATCACAATTGCGCGCCGCTCAATCCGATCGGCCACAACACCGATGTGACAGAAATTCGACCCCCGCACATGGTGGGTCGAAGGGGTCTCACCCATCGGCAGCATCTGGATGAACGGCTCATCCGCATAGGCTTTGGCAAGCGTTTCGTAGATGCTGTGCGGGTCACCCTTCACATAGGTTGTGGCCAGAATACCCCTGTTTGCAGGGATAAGGTGGGGCGTGAACTGCACATGCACAGCCCGACCGGCAAGTTTCGAAAACTCCTGATCGAACTCGCCAAGATGCCTGTGTGTCCCACCGACGGAATAGGCATTGCTGCCTTCACTCAGTTCAGCGTGCAGCAGGTTTTCCTTCAGTGACCGCCCTGCCCCTGATACGGCGCATTTCAGATCAAGAACGATATCGTCCAGATCAATGACCCCGGCAGATATCAGTGGCCGCAGAACATATTGCCCGGTCGCCGCATTGCACCCGGTACCCGCAACAAGCCGTGCCGTCTTGATGTCTTCGCGGTAGAACTCGGTGAGACCATAAATCGCCTCTTCCTGCTGTCTTAGCGCGGTATGCGGATTGCCATACCATTTTTCGTACTCGTCGGGGTCGGCCAGCCGGAAGTCGGCAGACAGATCAATGATTTTCAGGTCTTTCGGCAAATCCCGGATCACTTCCTGACTGGTCTTGTGCGGCAAGGCGCAGAAACACAGGTCGACCTGCGAAAAGTCGATCTCGGAGATTTTGCACAGATCAGGCAAATCCATGTGGCGCAGATGCGGGAAAACCTGCGCCATTGTCATGCCAGCCTTACGTTCGGCGGCCAGCGCGACGATATCCATGTTCGGGTGCTCGGCGATCAGCCGCACCAGTTCAGCGCCGGTATAGCCCGAAGCGCCCAGAATTGCGATTTTATGGGTCATGTCAGACCTCTTTCACTTGAGTGTCACATGTTTCGACCGCCGATGCGACGGCCTTGAAATAAGGGAAGCAGAGCGGCTGCGTCCTTGACCTAAGTCAGGCAGCCTGGAACGTGATTTGTCGTCGGAGGAACTGCGTCGCCCGGTCGCTGACAACATTGGGTTTGCCCGTTGTCAGAAAACCACTTGGGCCCTCGCCCAACATGGTGGGATGACGTTGCAGGTAATCTGCCAGACTGTCAGCAACAAGCGCACCCTGGCTGTAAACCTGCACATCTTCACCCAACGCAGCCTGGAATGCTTCGGCCATCAACGGGTAATGCGTGCAGCCCAGAATAGCGGCCTGAGGTTCCGGCATCTTGCGCTTGAGCGCATCCACATGGCTGCGCACCAGGGCTTCGGCCAGGATCATGTCGCCGTCTTCTATGGCATCCACAACGCCGCCACAGGCCTGTGCCTCGACATCCACACCGATGGCCCGAAAGGCCAATTCACGCTGAAAGGCCCGACTGGATACCGTGGCAGGCGTTGCAAACAATGCCACATGTTTGACGGCCACTTCGCGCGGCGGAGAATTGTCGCCCCATTGCCGTTCGGTCAGCGCTTCGATCAACGGGACAAAAACGCCAAGAACGCGTTTGCCGCTGGGCACGCCCTCTTCCTGCATGCGCCGCAACGCTGCGGCGCTGGCCGTGTTGCAGGCCAGAATCACCAGATTGCAGCCACGCGACCACAGATCCTGAACCGCCTTGCGGGTCAGTTGATAGATATCCTCGGCATCACGCACACCGTATGGCGCGTGTGCACTATCTGCAAAATACAGGAAATCAACGTCCGGCAGACGTTGCTGCGCGGCACTCAGGACGGTCAGACCGCCCAAACCGGAATCAAAGATACCTACTGCCATTAGATCACTCAGGCGCGATGCCGTTCCTCAAACTCATAGCCGTAATCATAAGACTTCAACGGCGTTGGAGACAGCTCATACGTGGCTTTGCGCAGGAAATCCATCATCTTGCGCGTATCCTTGCTGAGCGGGTCCAGAATGTCGCGCCTGATCGGCTCTCCGACTACGACCTTCACCGGTGTATCAACGCGTTTCTTGAACTCTTTGATCAGCAGGCCCATCCGCAAAGTACTGTGCAGATGGCTGGCGATCTGAAACAGACGAGAGGTGTGGCCATCAAAGAAAACCGGAACAACTGTGGCATTCGATTTGGCCACCATCCGCGCGGTAAACCCGCGCCAACCCGGATCCATGGGGTGGGAAAACGGCTTAACCCCGGTGCTGACCGTCCCGCCGGGAAAAATGCCGATCGCCCCGCCTTCGCCCAGATAGCTGAGCGCGGTTTTGCGGGTCTCAAGGTTCAGCTGCATCGCCTCTTTCGTTTCATCAAACGAAATTGGCAGAATGATGCGATTCAGGTCTTCGGCCTTGCGAAACACCCGATGGGCCAGAATGCGGAAATCACCCCGTGTCTCGGACAGGATATGTCCCATCATCAGGCCATCCAGAATTCCGTAGGGATGATTGGCAATCAGGATCAGAGGACCGTCTTTCGGGATATTCGAAAGCGATCCCCCCGCCACGTCCAGTGTAAGCCCATAGCGTTCGACCATCACAGCCCAAAAGTCGCGCCCATTGGCAACGTCTTTCTCGTACCCGTCCGCGCGTTTGATCAGGCGCATACGGCCCGTCGTGTTCTCCATCAGCTTGATGACCATCCGCCCGCCTTTGGTTTCGGCGGAATGCGCGTAGGAAATGTCGCGAACGGCATGACGACGAGAAGGCATATGGGTCTCCGGCTTGCTGCCTGCAAAATAAGTGCAAGTAACAATTTTGCCTAGCTATCGTGACACGCTTGTGACGTTTTATTCTGCCGCGGCCTGCAACCCTGCCCCTCCGCCGCGAATGACGGCCAGCAATTCCTCGCGCCGCTTGGCTGCTTTGGCCTCGTTCTCGCGCAATACGGGGCCAAACCCACGGATATCCAGCGGCAAACGGGCCAGGGCGGCAATCGCATCGCGTGTGGTCTGCGACACAAGCGGTAGAACTTCGCGCATGTCCTTTTCATACTGACGGATCAACGCACGCTCCATCCTGCGTTCCGACGAATAGCCAAATATATCCAGCGGCGTACCGCGCAGCGCCTTCAACCGAGTCAAAAGCTTCAATGGGCCAATGACCGACTCCCCGAAAGCACGTTTGCGCGGTCTGCCGTTGCTGCCCGATCCCCCCAAAAAGGGCGGGGCCAGATGGAATGTCATCTTGAAATCGCCATCGAACTCGGCAGCCGCTTTGTCACGGCTTGTCAGAAGAAGGCGCGCGACTTCGTATTCATCCTTGTAGGACAACAGCTTGTGATAGCCTTTTGCCACCGCTTCGCGGATATCCGCATCCTCAACACTGTCGACCAGCTTGCGATACCGCTTGGCCAGCCGCGCACCTTGGTAGTCGGTCAGATGGCTTGCGCGGAATTCGATCTTCTGATCCAGCGATTTGGGCATCTCGGTTACGGTCGGGGACAGAATGGACTGTACCTCTGCCGGATGAAGAACCGCCCATCGCCCGATATCAAACGCACGCTTGTTCCGTTCGATCGTTGTTCCATTCAATTCGATGGCATCAAAGATCGCCTGATGGCTGACGGGCAACAACCCGCGCTGCCAGGCCGCGCCAAAGATCATCATGTTGGAATAGATCGAGTCGCCCATCACGGCGCGTGCCAACTCGGTCGCGTCAAACAGCGAGACATCTTCTTTCAGTCGTGCCTGAAGTGCCAGTTCCAATTGATCGGCGGGAATGCGGAACTCGGTATTGCGCGTAAAGTCGCCTGTTACCGTCTCATGGCTGTTCACAACGGCGCCTGTACGGCCAGTGCGGGTCAGGCCCAATGTTTTGGCTCCGGCGGATACCACCAGATCACCGCCGATCAGCGCATGGGCTTCGCCGGTTGCGACACGGATGGCGCTGATGTCTTCGGGTGTGTTGGCCAGACGGCAATGGATGTGTACCGCGCCGCCCTTCTGCGCCAAGCCCGCCATTTCCATCATGCCCGCGCCTTTGCCGTCAATCTGGGCAGCTTGCGCAAGGATCGCACCCAGCGTGACAACACCGGTTCCCCCGACACCCGTGATCACCACGTTATGCGTACCGCTGATTTTGGGCAGCACCGGCATCGGCAGGTCGGGCAAGTCGATTTCGGTTGTTGCCTCTTTGCGGATCTTCGCCCCCTCAAGCGTGACGAAGGATGGGCAAAAGCCGTTCAGGCAGGAATAATCCTTGTTGCAGCTTGACTGATCGATGGCGCGCTTGCGCCCGAGTTCTGTTTCTTTGGGAACGATCGACACACAGTTCGATTGCACCCCGCAATCGCCGCAGCCCTCGCAAACATCGGTATTGATGAAGACGCGCTTGTCCGGGTCCGGGAACGTGCCGCGTTTGCGGCGGCGGCGCTTCTCGGCCGCACAGGTCTGAACGTAGACAATGACCGAAACACCCTCGATCTCGCGGAACTTCTCCTGCACCTGCATCAGTTCCGCACGCTCGAACGTCTGAACACTCGACGGCAGAGCCTTGAAGTTCACGTCTTCCTTTTCGTCATAGACCAGAGCAACCTCACGGACACCCATGGCTTTGACTTCGGCAACGATCCGTTCTGCGGTCAGATCGCCTTCATTCTCCTGCCCGCCCGTCATGGCGACTGCATCGTTGAACAGGATCTTGAAGGTGATGTTCGTACCCGCAGACAACGCCGCGCGGATCGCCTGAACGCCCGAGTGGTTATAGGTGCCATCGCCAAGGTTCTGGAACACGTGTTTGGTGGTCGAAAACGGGGCCTCACCGATCCAGTTCGCGCCTTCACCGCCCATCTGGGTAAAGCCGGTGGTATTCCGGTCCATCCACTGAACCATGTAATGACAACCGATCCCTGCATAGGCACGGCTGCCATCCGGGACTTTGGTCGAACTGTTGTGCGGACAGCCCGAGCAGAAATACGGAAGCCTTGTTGCGATTTCCTGTGCGTTGTCGGCCCGGCGCGCCTCGGACAAAGAGGCCAGCCCGGCCCGAATACCATCGGTTTCACGCCCTTCTTCGATCAGGATTTCACCCAGCTTTTCAGCAATCATGATCGGGTCGAGCGCGCCACGGGTCGGAAACAGTTCGTCGCGGTGCAACGTACCGGCACCGCCCTTGTACCACCCATAAACCCGGCGGCCGCGACGGTCGTCAAAGATAGCCTCTTTGACTTGAACCTCGATCAGCTTGCGCTTTTCCTCGACAATCACGATCAGGTCCAGCCCTTCGGCCCAGTCGTGGAACCCGACCATGTCCAGCGGGAAGGTCTGCCCCACCTTGTAGGTCGTGATCCCCAGCCGTTCGGCTTCGGATTCATTGATATTCAAAAGCGACAGCGCATGGGTCAGGTCCAGCCAGTTCTTGCCCGCCGCAACAAACCCGATCTTTGCACCCGGTTTGCCCCATATCCGCCTGTCCAGCTTGTTGGCATGCGAAAACGTCTCGGCTGCAAACCTTTTGTAGTCGATGACACGCGTTTCTTGCAGGTGCGGCGTGTCCCCAAGGCGGATATTCAAACCGCCTTCCGGCATATCGAAATCAGGTACGACGACCTGCATTCGGTCGGGGCGACCATCCACAACCGAGGTAACCTCGATTGTGTCCTTCATGGTCTTTAGCCCAACCCAAACCCCAGCAAAACGGCTGAGCGCAAAGCCGTAAATTCCGTAGTCGAGGATTTCCTGCACACCCGCCGGGCTGACGACAGGCATATACATATCTACCAGTGACCATTCGGACTGATGCAACACGGTCGAGCTTTCGCCGGTATGGTCATCACCCATCGCCATAAGCACACCGCCATGCTTGGCGGTTCCGGCCATATTCGCGTGGCGCATGACATCACCGGACCGGTCTACGCCCGGCCCCTTGCCGTACCAAAGCCCAAAAACCCCATCGAACTTGCCGTCGCCGCGCAAGCCGGCCTGTTGGCTGCCCCACAGCGCCGTTGCCGCCAGATCTTCGTTCAATCCGAATTGAAACGTAACATCGCTTTGGGACAACTGCCTTTGCGCCCGCATCATCTGCTGATCAACAGCGCCAAGTGGCGAGCCACGATATCCAGTCACCAGCCCCGCAGTGTTCAGTCCCGCCTGCCGGTCTCTGGCCTTTTGCATCAGCATCAACCGGACAAGTGCCTGTGTTCCGTTCAGAAGAACGGGGCTTTTCTCAAGATCGAACCGGTCGTTTAACGTAATCTGTGGCTGACTCATCAGACGTCTCCCCTCGCCAGATCAGTGTGCATGTACTCAGCGCATTTTAGGTCATAATTTCTGACCTGTATAGGTTTTATGCACTGAACTGTAACGATTTCGGCCTTTGATTGTAGAACTTGTTACCTGTTTCATATAGGCGTTCGAAAAGATAACGAAAGTTGCGGCGATGGATTGGGACAAGCTTAGAATATTTCACGCGGTGGCCGATGCGGGCAGCCTCACACATGCCGGGGACAAGCTCAATTTGTCTCAATCCGCCGTGAGCAGACAGATCCGTGCGCTGGAAGAGTCGTTGGATGCCACCCTTTTTCACCGTCACGCCCGGGGGCTGATTCTCACCGAACAGGGTGAATTGTTGTTCGACGCCACATCCGCCATGTCAAAACGGCTGGACGCAGCTGCCGCACGCATTCGCGACAGTGAAGAAGAGGTCTTTGGCGTTCTTCGGGTCACGACGACCTTTGGGTTCGGCACACTGTGGCTCGCCCCTCGCCTGCCCAAGCTTTATGAACAATATCCTGATCTGAACATCGACCTGATGCTGGAAGAA
The DNA here is from genome assembly GCF_056541905.1 of Ruegeria sp. AF5. NCBI lineage: Bacteria > Pseudomonadati > Pseudomonadota > Alphaproteobacteria > Rhodobacterales > Roseobacteraceae > Ruegeria > Ruegeria sp. AF5. The sequence goes on along the minus strand of NZ_JBQFYZ010000003.1, from coordinate 212,266 downwards.
CGAGTTCTGGACCTTCCCATGCGAGAAGCGGATGTCGCCATTCGCATGAAGGAACCCAGCCAGGCAGATCTTGTGCGAAAACGCCTGATGACGGTTCAGATGGCGCTTTACGCGACGCACAACTACATCGAAGCCCATGGTGGAATGCTGAAATCTCTGGAGGATATCCAAAATCACCGGCTGATCTGTCAAACACCCGCGGCACCCCAGGTGGGCGCCAGCGCGGCCATGGTTCGCCACCTTATGACCTACAATCCCGCATCCCTGTTGACGGTAAACAACTACTTCGGCGTCCTTCAGGGAGTGTTGCACAATCTCGGCATTGGGGTTCTGCCAGATTACGTCACACAGGATTTCCCGCATCTTGTGCCAGTTCTGTCGGATGTCGAAACCGCTGACGTGCCGGTCTATCTGGCTTATCCCGAAGAACTCCGACACTCCAAACGTGTCGGGGCGTTCCGCGACTTTGTGCAGGACGAGATCATCGCACAGCGCAAACAACTGAAAAAGATGGGAAAACTTTAGCTATGCATAAATGGCATAGCGGGCATGAGGACATTTCAGGGTTAAATTCCTTGAACGTTTACAATCTGACCCCTAAATGAGCACTCGAAGGCGGTGATGCTGAAACGCTCATCATCTTCATACCTCCCTGTTGGACTACGGCCGAGCTTATTGCTCGGCCTTTTTTTTGCTCTAGGCGTTGCATCAAGTCAGCGAAAGCTCTGGGAAAAATACACGCATAGGCATATGATCCCAAAAAAACGAGATAATTTCGTGTTCGAGGGAGAATCATGTTCCACCCATTCCGCCTTATGTTGGCGATTGTCTGCACTCTATTTTTGGCGGTTCCGCTTTATGCGCAAGATACCGGCTCAACTTCTTCAGTGACCATTCCGGACGATCTAACACCTGAGCAGGTCGATGGTCTGGTTGCCCGCATGTCAGATGATCAGGTGCGCGCAATTCTTTTGGAACGCCTAGATGCGGTTGCCGAAAAACAGGCTGCCGAGAAGGCGAACGTGGAAGACCCGCTAACCGAAATAAGCGAAATATGGGCCGAGATGGTGTCGTCCTGGACACACGTTCTGACCACGCTTCCAAATATCGTCACAGCACAGATAACTGCGTTTGGCAATTTCAGCGACACGTTTGGAACGAACGGTGTCTTTACCCTGTTTGGGCTTATTCTTTCTGTGTTGATTGCTGGTTTAATAGCCGAGAAGCTGTTCATTTTCCTGACCCGTCGCTGGCATGAAGCGACCGAAGTTGGGGAGGAGGCTGATCTCAAGGGAGCTGTCAGTTATCTGTTCCGCAGGTTCTGTCGCGAAATTGCCGGGCTGATCGTGTTCTATGTCGTCATTCGCGCGATTGGTCGCGGGATTCTGACACCCGAACAGATCACCTATGCCGGTCCGTTTGTGTTCTATCTGATCTGGATCCCGCGCCTGGGGGCTGCGGCCTCACGTTTTGTTCTGGCACCGGAGAAGCCCAAATATCGGTTGGTGAGTATTGACGACCATTGGGCAAAGTATCTGCATCGCAATCTGATCGGGTTGTTGATCCTGATCGGGTTCACGCTGTTTGTTGTGCGCTTCAACGCTCTTAATGGCGTGACAGGCGACGATACACGCATCGGCTTCTGGCTGAACGCGGCAACCCATGTCTACATCGCTATCATCGCATGGACCGCGCGCGAAGGGCTGTCTCAGATGATGCTGGGAACAGATCCGGATCACACGAAATTCGATAAAGAAGTTGCGCATTATTATCCCTACTTCGCCATTGGCGTTTCGGTGACAATCTGGCTGCTGGTCGAATTCCTGGTCGCGCAACGCGATCCATCGACGCTGAGATTGTTGGGTCGTGGTGCGCATTTCACAACCATGTTCTGGTTGCTGATTGCCCCTGCTCTCGACACGTTGATCCGCGGGCTGGTACGCCATTTGCAGCCGCCGATGTCTGGCGAAGGCCCGCTGGCCGAACGCGCTCATCGCGCGGCCAAGCGCAGCTACATCCGGATTGGGCGGGTTATTGCGGGTTTGGTCGTGGTTTTCATGATCGCCCGCACGTGGCATCTTGACCTGCGCAATGTCGCCTCGGCCGGTGTCAGTGCCGAAGTTGGCGGCGCTGTCATTGAATTCCTTCTGATCATTGCGGTCGGCTACATCCTGAACGAGGTTGTTTCACTATGGATCAACCGCAGGCTGGCCAAGGAACAGACCGCAGCTGAAGCAGTCGACGAGGAAGCAAGCGGTGAAGGCGGCGGTGCCGGGGGCTCTCGTCTGGCGACGGTTCTGCCGCTGATGCGGATTACGGCCCAAGTCACAATTTCGGTAATCTTTGGCCTGCTGGCCTTGGGTGCGCTGGGTATCAACATCACACCGCTTCTGGCCGGTGCCGGTGTTCTGGGTCTGGCCATCGGCTTTGGTGCTCAGAAACTGGTGGCGGATATCGTCGGTGGTGTTTTCTTTCTGGTCGATGATGCCTTCCGCGTCGGCGAATATGTCGATGTGGGCGGAACCACCGGAACGGTCGAAAAAATCTCGATCCGTTCAATGCAACTGCGTCATCACAGGGGGCCTGTGCACACAATCCCTTATGGTGAAATCCAGAAGCTGACGAATTACAGCCGTGACTGGGTGATTATGAAGCTGAAGTTCACCGTGCCCTTCGATACCGATCCCAACAAGGTCAAGAAAATCTTCAAGAAGATCGGGGCCGAGATGATGGAGGACGAAACCCACAAAGAAGGCTTCCTGCAACCCTTCAAGTCTCAGGGTGTGTTCGACTTCGACGATGTGGGCATGATCATTCGCGGTAAATTCATGGCCAAACCGGGCAAGCAGTTCACCTTGCGCAAAGAAATCTTCAACAAGGTCAAGGCCGAGTTCAAGGCCAACGGCATCGACTTTGCCCGCCGCGAGGTGCGCGTTGCAATTCCCGGGCTGGAAGAGGTCGAGCATCTGACGCCCGAACAGAAGACTGCTGTTGGCGCCGCAGCTGCTGCCGAGGTCAACAAAGACCAGGGATCGGCGTAACCTTCGGGGTTTACGTCGGCGATTTGCAGCAGGACTGCTGTGCGGTTTAACGGAACCGGCCGTGATGCCGGTTCCGTTTTTCTTTGAAAGACGCGACCTGCGCCGTCTTGACCCTTTCCACACGCGCGCGCTTGCCCTACAAGGCGCGCAATCTCGGCCCACTTGGACACAGGACAGAAGATGCAAGAGCCCGCCATCACACCCGATCTGATTGCAGCACATGGGCTCAAGCCCGAGGAATACGATATGATCCTCGAGATCATCGGGCGTGAACCGACCTTTACCGAGCTTGGTATTTTCTCGGCTATGTGGAACGAACATTGTTCCTACAAGTCGTCGAAGAAATGGCTGCGCACTCTTCCGACCTCGGGGCCTCAGGTCATTTGCGGACCGGGCGAGAATGCCGGTGTCGTGGATATCGGCGATGGACAGGCCGTGGTTTTCAAGATGGAAAGTCACAATCACCCGTCTTACATCGAACCCTACCAGGGTGCGGCAACGGGTGTCGGCGGCATCCTTCGGGACGTGTTCACCATGGGTGCGCGCCCGATCGCTTCGATGAACGCGCTGTCCTTCGGAGAACCCGGCCACCACAAAACCCGCCAGCTGGTCAACGGCGTGGTCGAAGGTGTTGGCGGCTATGGCAACTGTTTCGGTGTTCCCTGCGTTGGGGGCGAGGTGCGCTTTCACCCGGCTTACAACGGCAACTGCCTTGTGAACGCCTTTGCCGCCGGTTTGGCCGACAGTGACAAGATTTTCTACTCTGCCGCGTCGGGCGTGGGCATGCCGGTTGTCTATCTTGGCGCCAAGACCGGACGCGACGGTGTTGGTGGCGCAACGATGGCCTCGGCCGAGTTTGACGATACCATCGAGGAAAAACGCCCCACTGTTCAGGTGGGTGATCCCTTCACCGAAAAACGCCTGATGGAAGCGACGCTGGAGTTGATGCAGACCGGTGCCGTGATCTCAATTCAAGACATGGGTGCTGCGGGCCTGACCTGTTCCGCGGTTGAGATGGGCGACAAGGGTGGTCTGGGCGTGCGCCTGGATCTGGAAAACGTCCCCCAGCGCGAAGAGAATATGACAGCCTATGAAATGATGCTGTCCGAATCTCAGGAACGCATGCTGATGGTTCTCAAACCCGAGCTTGAAGCCGAGGCCCGCGCCGTATTCGAGAAATGGGACCTGGACTTTGCCATCGTCGGCGAAACGATTGCCGAGGACCGTTTCCTGATCATGCATAACGGTGAGGTCAAGGCCGATCTCGTCCTGTCCAAACTGTCTTCGACCGCGCCCGAATATGATCGCCCTTGGGTGCCGACGCCCGAAGCCGAGGACCTGGCCGAAGTGCCTCAGATCGACCCGATTGACGGCCTGCGCGCCCTGTTGTCATCGCCCAACTACGCGGGCAAGCAGTGGGTTTATGAGCAGTACGACACGATGGTGATGGCGGATACAAACCGAACACCGGGTCTGGGTGCGGGTATGGTGCGCGTCCACGGCACCGACAAGGTGCTGGCGTTTACCTCTGATGTGACCCCACGCTACGTCCGTGCCAACCCGGTTGAGGGCGGCAAACAGGCGGTGGCCGAAGCCTACCGCAACCTGACGGCTGTTGGCGCCAAACCGCTGGCCACAACGGACAACCTGAATTTCGGCAACCCGGAAAAGCCCGAAATCATGGGTCAGTTTGTCGGCGCCATTCAGGGCATCGGCGCCGCAGTCGGCGCGCTGGATATGCCGATCGTGTCAGGCAACGTGTCACTGTATAATGAAACCGACGGTCAGGCGATCCTGCCCACCCCCACAATTGGCGCTGTCGGGCTGCTGAAACACAGTGATGAAATCATCGGCAATGAGGTGCGCGAAGGCCACGTGGCTTTGGTGATCGGCGAAACCAAAGGCCATCTGGGTCAGTCCGCCCTTCTGGCCGAGGTCTTCAACCGAGAAGATGGCGACGCGCCACATGTGAATCTGGACGCCGAGAAACGCAATGGTGATTTCATTCGCGCCAATCGAGGAATGATCAAGGCTTGCACAGACCTGAGTGATGGCGGTCTTGCGCTTGCGGCCTTCGAACTGGCCGAGGCGGCCGGGGTTGGCGTTTGTCTCGATGATGCACCGACGGAATTCCTGTTCGGGGAAGATCAGGCACGGTATCTGGTCGCGTGCAACTTTGATCAGGCCGAGGCGTTGATGATCGCGGCAGGTCAGGCAGGTGTGCCGCTGGTCTCTGTAGGTCGTTTTACTGGAGATACCGTCAGGATCGGCGGTTCGGAGGCCTCGCTAGAAGACCTGACGACCGTTTTCCGCAACAGCTTTGCCGACGCCGTCGCCTGATCAGGCTGAATAAATCTCGCTCGAAACCTGCGTTCTGAATAAGCGCAGGTTTCGTCGTTTTGGCATATTCATGTGCCCTTGCGCGCCCGGTTCAGGCGCTCTACATCTTTGGAAAGACCTTCAGGAGTTACCTACATGCCGATGAGCGCCCATCAAATCGAACACCTGCTGCGAGAATCTTTTCCTGATGCGGATATTCAGGTCGGCGGCAACGACGGTGTTCATATGTCCGCCCTGGTGGTGGACGAAAGCTTTCGCGGCAAAAACCGGGTGCAGCAACAACGCGCGGTTTACGCAGCCCTAAAGGGCAAGATGGATGGCCCAGATGGTGAGCTGCACGCGCTGGCGCTGACGACGAAAGTACCTGAGTGAGTGCAACCGTCTGGATATACGGCATTTGTGGACTGATTGCCTTTGCCGGCAGCGCCTTTATTATCAGATCGGCAATGAAAAATAGGCGCTCCGACAAAATTCGGGGTGTGAAACCTGGTCACGGAGACCAATTGATAGACCACGGAACCGTGTTGGGAGGCGGCGGTGGTCATGTAACCGTGTCTCGGGTCACCAGAGACCCACAGGCCTACGCCAAAGCGATGGTTCCCAAAAAATGAGTTCATGGCAGGTTTGGATATCAGCAATCGCAGCTTTGATAGTTGCCGCCGCGCTGATCGAAGCCTATGTGAAGCGGAACAGAAAACGCAACCTCGCCGACATGCGTCCAGATCCGGGTGAACTCAGCAAAGTGGGCGGCCTTGAGAGGTACGGGCTTGATCCGGTGGAAATGGCGCAGGCCGAACACCGGCGGCTTGAAACGGAAGGATGGGCACCCAGTTTGCCCAGTGATGGAACAATCCCCGCAGGTGCGGATGAAAAGGAAAAACAAGATGACCGACGTTAAGACCCAGATCGACCAAACCGTCAAAGCCAACGATGTGGTGCTGTATATGAAAGGCACCAAGGAAATGCCGCAATGCGGGTTCTCCTCGCGCGTGGCTGGCGTGTTGAACTACATGGGCGTTGAATACACGGATGTGAACGTTCTGGCCGATGAAGAGGTGCGTCAGGGGATCAAGGATTATTCCGACTGGCCCACTGTGCCCCAGCTTTACGTCAAAGGTGAGTTTGTTGGCGGCTGCGATATCATCACCGAGATGACTCTGTCGGGCGAACTGGACGCGTTGTTCGACGAAAACAACGTCGACTACAACAAGGAAGCAGCCGACAAAATTCGCGAAGCAAACGCGTAATCCAGCCTAACGGCTGGAACAACCCCGGTAGATATCCTGCTCAACGGCGGCGCCTGCCGCCAAATAGCTTACGGACGCGTCCCACCCTTTCGAGCGCAGGATGTAGGTTCCACCATCACCAATGGATTCGTAGCGGATACCAGACCCGCTTTGGACTTGACGCATCACAACCAGAGAATTGTCCACCAAGGTTGCCGCTGCACCCGTACTGTCCGGCGCGTTGAAATAGGTGACAGGCAGCGGTATTCCGTTTTCACAGGTGAAGGTGACAGACAGAATATCGATCTCAGCCAATGCTGTTGTCGCGGGCGCAATCAGCGCCACCGCACAGATGAATTTGCGCAGGAACTTCATCGTGCCTTTTTCTCCTCAACTACTGCGGCCAGCGCTTCGGCCCGTGCGGCCAGTTCGGCCAGCGTATCTGTAACGGATGGTGGAACCACAGCCACTTCAATGCGCTCAGGTTCGGGCGCCGGGGCGCTTCGCAGCGCCTGAAGCTCGGCTTCGGCTTCGGCCAGTTTCCCTTCGAGCGACTTGACCTTGTCCTCTGTTGCCGCAGTCTTGTCGGCCAGCATCAAACCGGCCATCAGCAACATGCGGGATTCCGGCATACGACCGATCTGATCGGACAACACCTGTGCCTCGTCGTCCAACACTTTGGCGGCAGCGTGCAGAAAGGGCTCTTCCCCGTCCCGGCAGGATACGTCAAAACCGCGCCCGCCGATATGAATGGTCACTTCGGGCATTACTCTACCTCACCTTCAACAAGTTTCGCCTGCGACAGCAGAGGTTCCAACCTTGCAAGAACGGCCTGCGCTTCGGCGGCGTCTGACGCCTGCGCCGCGCGCGTTGCTTCCAGTTCCGCGACGGTGGCCCGGTTCAGCAGCTCGGCATCTGCGACACCTTCGGCGGCGGCGGCGCGCAATTCGTCTATCGCAGTGCGCAACTGCTCGTTTGCCTTGCGCATCCGTTGCAGATCGTCGTCCAGCCGCGACATTGCAGCGCCGTGGCTGGTCCGTTCAGCGCGCAGCATCTCAAGCTCGGCGCTCAGGTCGTCGACGCGGACAGTGTCTGACAGTTCTTCCTTTAGCCGGCTGTTTTCCGCCTTCAGCGCCTCCAGCTCGGTGCTATTGTCCAATGCGGCCTTGGCTTCGGCCAATTCAGCGCGCGCGGCTTCGACCGACGCGATTTTCGCACGGGCTTCTTCCAGCTCGGATCGCAGAGCGTCTGTTTCGGCTGTATCGGTAGACGCAGTACGCAACTCCTCAAGATCGGCACGCAACCCGTCCACTTCCTGTTCGTGCTGCTCCTTCAGGGATTTCAGCCGTTCCTGAAGCTGCGCGTTCGCAACTCTTTCATCTTCAAGTGCCGCCTTGACGCCGTCATCCGGCTGGGCGTCTGCGGTCGCACCGCCCAATGCGTCGACGCCCGCTCCGATACGGTCCATCGCCGCAATTATGCGGTGCTGTAATTCCTCAAGTTGGCTCATGCCCCTGTCACCTCTTTATCAAGGTTCATTCTGTTGCGAAGCGATCCGAATCAAAATCGAATCCCGCCTGCCGCCAGTCTAACGGAATGCGACAGAAAATACCCACTGTTTGCTTTCAACCACTTGGGCCACGCACTTCAAGCAATCCAGGCGGATAAACCCCGGTTCTGCTTGCACTTTGAGTGCTGAGTGGTATTGAGCCCGCAATCTGCTTTTTATCCAAAGGAACAACGCCCGTGGACCTGACTGCGCTGCGCAATGCCAACCCCGAACACTGGGACAAAGCTGCGGCCATCCGCACATTGACCCTTGATGCCGTCGCCGCTGCAAACTCCGGACATTCCGGTATGCCCATGGGCATGGCTGATGTCGCCACCGTCCTGTTCGAAAAGCACCTGAAGTTTGACGCCTCGGCCCCGAACTGGCCGGATCGCGACCGCTTCATCCTTTCCGCAGGCCATGGTTCGATGCTGGTCTATTCGTTGCTGTACCTTACGGGATATGCAGATGTGACACTGGAGGAGATCAAGAATTTCCGTCAGCTGGGCGCAAAAACCGCAGGCCACCCCGAAAACTTTCTGGTCGCTGGTGTTGAGACCACGACCGGCCCGCTGGGTCAGGGTATCTCGAACGCCGTGGGCTTTGCGATGGCCGAAGAAATCCAGCGTGCACATTATGGCAAGAAGGTTGTTGACCACTATACCTATGTCATCGCGGGCGACGGTTGCCTTATGGAAGGCGTAAGCCAGGAGGCAATCACGCTGGCCGGCCGTCACGAGCTGAGCAAGCTGATCGTCTTCTGGGACAACAACAACATCACCATCGACGGCACCGTCGACATCGCGGACCGCACCGATCAGGTTCGCCGCTTTGCGGCGTCGGGCTGGCATGTGATCGAAATCGACGGTCATGACCCCAAGGCCATCGACGCGGCCATCGTTCAGGCGAAGAAGTCGAACAAGCCGACCATGATCGCGTGCGAAACCCACATCGCTTTGGGCCACGCGGCTCAGGACACGTCAAAGGGGCACGGTGCGCTGACCGATCCGGATCAGCTGAAGGCTGCCAAGAAGGCCTATGGCTGGACGCATGACGCGTTTGACGTGCCTGCCAATGTCAAATCCGCATGGGAAGCCATCGGTGCGCGTGGCGCTGCCGAGCGTGCGGAATGGGAAGCGCGTTTCGCACAACTGTCCGAGCGTAAGCAGGCTGAGTTCACCCGCGCCTATGCGTTCGAGACCCCCAAGCGACTGGCTGGCGCCATTCGTGCCTTCAAAAAGCAGATGTCCGAAGACCAGCCAAAACTGGCCACCCGTTCGTCGTCGGAGAAGGTCCTGAACGTTGTGAACCCGATCATGACCGAAACCGTTGGTGGTTCGGCGGACCTGACCGGATCGAACAACACCAAATCGGCCGATATGGGGGTATTCCTACCGGAAAACCGCAAGGGTCGCTACATCCATTACGGTATCCGTGAACACGGCATGGCGGCCGCGATGAACGGTATGGCGCTGCATGGTGGTATCCGTCCCTATGGCGGCACGTTCATGGCCTTCACAGATTATGCCCGCCCGTCCATGCGTCTGGCCGCGCTGATGAAGATCCCCAGCGTCTTTGTGATGACCCATGACTCGATCGGTCTGGGCGAAGATGGCCCGACCCACCAGCCGGTTGAACATCTGGCGATCTCGCGTGCAACCCCCAACACTTTTGTGTTCCGCCCCGCTGACACCATTGAAACGGCCGAGGCATGGGAACTGGCGCTGACCTTCAAGGAAAGCCCCTCGGTCCTGTCGCTGACCCGTCAGGGTGTTCCAACGGTTCGTACCGAGCACAAGACCAAGAACCTGACCGCTCAGGGTGCTTACGTTCTGGCCGAGGCAGAAGGTAAGCGTCAGGCGATCCTGATTGCAACAGGTTCCGAAGTGTCGCTGGCCATGGAAGCCAAAGCGACGCTCGAGGCCGAAGGTATCGGCACGCGTGTTGTTTCGATGCCCTGCATGGAGCTGTTCGCAGAGCAGGACGAAGCCTACCGCAAGCGCGTCCTTCCGGCAGGTCCGGTCCGCGTTGGTATCGAAGCCGCGGTTCGTGCTGGCGGCTGGGATCGTTGGTTGCTGGGTGAACGTGGCCGCGAAGCCAAAGCCGGGTTCATCGGCATGTCGAGCTTTGGTGCCTCGGCCCCTGCCGGTGAGCTATACAAGCATTTCAGCATCTCCGCCGAAGCAACCGTGGCCAAGGTCAAGGAATTGTTGGGGCTGTAAGCTTATACCAGAACAATCAACCAAAGGGCGGCTTCAGCCGCCCTTTTCCGTTTCTTTTCAGTGCGCTTTGGACTTGCCGAACAAAGGCATGATCACCTTGGTGGCCATTGGGATCAAAACCAGTCCCCAGGCTAGGCCCAGAACTCCGTCCATTGTCGCTTTGGCCAGCCATTTCACCGCAGCGGCCCAGTCCTCGGGCGCTGAATACGCAATCGCTTTGGCCCAGTCATAGATCTGATGCTGCAGCCAACCAAAACCAAGCACTTCCAGACCGTGGATGACAATCGAGCCACCGACCCAAAGCATCGCCGCAGTTCCGACGACCGACAAGGTTTTCATCACAGCCGGCATTGCCTTGACCAGACCGCGACCCAAGCCACGACCAACAGGCGTTGGAGCGTTACTCGCCAGATAAAGCCCAACATCATCCATCTTCACGATCAACGCCACCGAGCCATAAACCGCCACAGTCACGCCAATCCCCACAACGGCCAAAGTTGCGGCCTGCATCCAAAGGTTTGGCGCTTCGATCGCCGCCAGTGCAATGGTCATAATCTCGGCTGAGAGGATAAAATCAGTTTTGATCGCGCCCTTGACCTTCTGCTCTTCCAGATGGCCCGGATCCCGGTTTTTCATGTCTTCCTCTATGACGTGACTTCCATGAGGAAACAGAACGTGAAAAATCTTCTCGGCACCTTCAAAACACAAATATGATCCACCCAGCATCAACAGTGGGGTGATCAGCCACGGGGCGAAATTGGCCAGCAGCAAGGCTACCGGCAACAGGAGTATGATTTTGTTGAAAACCGAACCGCGCGCGATACGCCAGATGATCGGCAATTCGCGCGCCGGGGCAAAGCCTTGAACGTATTTTGGTGTTACCGCAGCGTCGTCGATGATCACACCGGCCGTCTTGGCCCCTGCCTTGCCCGCCGCGGCCACGACATCGTCCACCGATGTCGCCGCAACCTTGGCGATCCCGGCCACATCGTCCAACAAGGCCAAAAGACCACTCATTGCGTTTCCTTTCCCAATCACTGCCGCATCTGGACCCTACCTGATCCAACGGCTAGCGCAAGCGTTAGCGCAACCGTCGCAGGTTTGCGCTAACACCTTAAAAATATGCCGTTTTTGCCCTTTTGAGATTCCCATTTCGCCGCTATATGGCCCTCAACGCAAGCGCATCAGGAGACGTCACATGACCATCAAGGTCGGTATCAATGGTTTTGGCCGTATTGGCCGCTGCACCCTGTCGCACATCGCCGCGTCGGGGCGTAACGACATCGAAGTGATCAAAGTCAACGCAACCGGCCCATTGGAAACCTCTGCGCATCTGCTGAAATATGACAGCGTTCACGGGCGGTTCCCGCGCGAAGTTTCGATCGAAGGCAACACGATGGATCTGGGTCGTGGCCCGATGCAGATGTTTTCGACCTACGATATGAATGAACTGGACTGGGAAGGCTGTGACGTCGTTCTGGAGTGCACCGGTAAATTCAATGACGGCAACAAGGCCAAAACACATCTGGATCGCGGTGCAGGTAAGGTGCTGCTGTCCGCCCCCGGCAAGAACGTGAACAAAACCATCGTTTTTGGTGTGAACCACAACACCCTGACCGCGAACGACAACATGGTGTCGAACGGCTCCTGCACCACAAACTGCCTGGCCCCGCTAGCCAAGGTGCTGGACGAGGGCGTCGGCATTGAACACGGTATCATGACCACCATTCACGCCTATACCGGCGACCAGCCCACGCTGGACCGTCGCCACAGCGACCTCTATCGCGCCCGCGCTGCCGCAATGTCGATGATTCCGACCTCAACCGGTGCTGCCAAAGCTTTGGGTGAAGTTCTTCCAAACCTGAAAGGCCGTCTGGACGGTTCTGCCATCCGGGTCCCTACCCCGAACGTTTCTGCGGTTGACCTGACCTTCCGCGCGTCGCGTGACACCTCGGTGGCCGAGATCAACGCAATCGTCGAAGAAGCAGCCAAGGGCCCGATGCAGCGCGTTCTGGGATATGAGCCCGCACCGCTGGTATCAACCGATTTCAACCACACCGAAGAAAGCTCGATCTTCGCACCCGACCAGACCCGTGTCGTCGATGATCGCATGGTGCGCGTGCTGGCCTGGTATGACAACGAGTGGGGTTTCTCGGTTCGCATGGCAGACGTAGCCGTCGCCATGGGCCGCCTTAACTGACCCTTCGGACTTCGCTTGTACGTTGGTGCCCGCTCAGGTTATCTGGGCGGGCATTTTCGTTCGGAACCGACATGAACAATCAAATCGCTATCTGGCTTGGCGTCCTGTTGCTTGGGGGCATGATGCTGGACGTAGCCTTGTATGGAACCGAGCACATGTTGTTCCTCGGTAAGAAGCTATACGACTTTCTGGACTGGCTCGCTTTTTGGCGATGACAGAGGTTTTTCTTGACATTTCGCTTGATCTGTAATTGTTAGCGCTAACTCATATGGCTGAGATATTTGTACGGAGCGAACCATGACCCTGAAACTAGCGATCAACGGATTTGGACGGATCGGGCGCGGGGTTCTGCGCGCGGTGATGGAAAGCGGACGTAAAGACGTTGAAATCGTCGCGATCAACGACTTGGGCAAGCCCGACATGAACGCGCATCTGTTCGAATTTGACAGCGTTCATGGCCGTTATCCCAACCCTGTCACGCTTACAGACGCCGGTCTGGATGTGGGCCGCGGCCCGATCCGCCTGAGCAGTGAGCGTAATCCCGAAGACCTGCCCTGGTCTGATATCGACGTTGTTCTGGAATGCACCGGGGTTTTCCGCACACGAGAAGCGGCTGAACGTCACTTCAAGAACGGATCACGGAAAGTCCTGATCTCAGCCCCTGCACGGGGTGACGGCGGTGTGAAAACCATCGTCTTTGGTGTCAACGATAGCGAACTAACCGCCGACGATCTGATCGTTTCGAACGCATCCTGCACCACGAATTGCCTTTCTCCGGTTGCCGCAGCTCTGGACGCAGGTCTTGGCATCAAACATGGCAACATGACCACCGTTCACGCCTATACCGCCAGCCAGCCTGTGCATGACACAGTTGGAAAAGACCCCTACCTGTCGCGCGCCGCAGCCCTGTCGATGATCCCTACCACAACCGGCGCAGCCGCCGCTGTGGGGCTGGTACTGCCGCAACTCAAGGGCAAACTGACGGGTCAGGCCATCCGGGTACCAACCCCGAACGTTTCGGTCGTTGATCTGGTTGCCGAGGTTTCGCGCCCAACGACCGAAGATGAGGTCAATCAACTGTTCATTGATGCCGCGGCAAAGATCCCCGGTGTTCTGGCCGCGGAAAGCCGTCCTCTGGTCTCTGTCGATTTCAACCACGACTCGCACAGCTCGACGGTGTCACTGGCAGAAACCAAAGTCACCGACGGTACGCTGGTTCGCGTGTTGGCCTGGTATGACAACGAATGGGGATTTTCGAACCGGATGCTGGATACGGCCGCCGCTATGGGTGCCCTAGCCTAACCGCTCACGCAGTGCCGCATTGACACGGGGCGTGACGAATTTCGACACGTCTCCGTTCAAACGGGCAATTTCTTTCACCAGTTTTGAAGCAATCGCCTGATGGCGTGCCTCGGCCATCAAAAAGACAGTTTCGATCGAGTCGTCCAGTGCGCGGTTCATACCAACCATCTGGAATTCATACTCGAAATCCGCGACAGCGCGCAAACCGCGCACGATGATCTGTGCACCGACATCCCTTGCGCAATCGATCAATAGGTTTTCGAAGGGATGAGCGATGATTTCTGTGCCGGTTTGTTCGGTCAGTTCGACGCATTCGGCCTCGATCATCGCGACGCGCTCTTCCAGCGAGAACAAGGGGCCTTTGTCCCGGTTGATAGCGACGCCAATGACAAGTTTATCCACCAATGCAGCCGCCCGGCGAATGATATCGATGTGCCCTATGGTGATAGGGTCAAAGGTTCCCGGATACAAACCAACCCGCATCACGCCCTCCTGCGCAATAAAATTTCTGCGCAAGCAAACACAACTTTGCTGCAGGTGCAAGTGATTGCTTTGGCACCCCTTGCTGTCAGTGCCCCATTATCATGCCTTCCAGGGCGTCCTTTTCCATCGCCAGTTCGGCCAATTGGGCCTTTACCACGTCACCAAGTGTGACGATGCCGATCAGTTTACCGTCTTCGACAACCGGCATATGTCGAAAGCGCCCTTCTGTCATGCGGGCCATGATATCCTGAACAGAGGCCTGACGCGTCGTCGTGATCAGGTCCTGCGTCATGTAGGATTTTACAGGCTGGTCGAGACAGCCACTACCGCTGGCGGCAAGCTCGCGGACGATGTCGCGTTCAGACAGAATTCCAATCGCGGTTTCTCCGCCATCGTCAGAAACAACAACCGTCCCGATCCGCTTTTCCGCAAGAATCTTCGAGGCTTCTGAAACTGTCGCCATTGGCGCCACCGTTACAACGCCGTCTGTCGCTTTGGACGTCAGGATAGCCTGTACCAACATGAAGAATTCCTCCGGAATAATAACACTTATTCCAAAGCGTTGCGCGATTGTGGCGACCTGTCAAGCACCGGCATCTGCTTCCAATCGAAGCACTTCCTCGCGAATGCCGCGCGTCAGGGCATCGGCAAAGCGGTTCAACCGTTCGTTGCGCTGATCTCCTTCATGCCGAACCAGATAGAAACTGCGCGTCAGACTCACTTGATCCGTCAGGATTTTCCGAAGCCCCGGATGGAACGGCAACGTAAAGTCATGCGCCACGCAAACGCCAGTTCCCAAACTGACCTGCCGCAATTGCACCGAGACCGAGTTCGATGCAAGCGCGACACGGTCAACCCCAATATCGTTCAGGTAATCCAGTTCGCGGTCAAAGATCATGTCGGGAATGTAACCGATCAACCGGTGCCCCTTGAGGTCAGCGACCGAGTGGATTGGTTCGTGACGTTTCAAATATTCATCGGTCGCGACCATATGCAGTTTGTAATCACTGACTTTCTTGACCAAAAGCTGCCCTGCGGTTGGCGCGCTGACGGTCACGGCCATATCGGCCTCGCGACGGGACAGGTTGATCACCCTCGGCAGAGCCAGAATCTGAATATCCAGTTCCGGGTTTGAATCACTGATCCTGGCGCAGACCTGGGGCAACAGGTAATTTGCGCTGCCATCTGGCGCGCCGATCCGGATTTGCCCGCTGAGTGATTTCGTGGATCCCGCCACGGCTCCGGCCGCTGCGCGCATCGCCTCTTCTGCATGCAACCCATGCTCCAACAGGCGCTGCCCTGCCGGTGTCAGGACATAGCCCTGCTGCGACTTGGTGAACAACGCAGAATCCAGCGTCGTTTCCAATCGCGCAACACGTCGCCCCACGGTGGCGGGATCGATTTTCAGGATACGACCAGCGGAGGAAAGACTTTCCTCGCGCGCCACGGCCAGAAAGATCCGCATATCGTCCCAGTTTGGAGTCACACCATTTCCTTTTGCATTTTTGCAAAACTCTTTTGAGACATTGCCTCTGTTCGCGGGATTTCTGCAAGCCTATTGTGCGCACAAATCTATCGGAGGAGTTATTGATGCAAGATCTGACCCATTTCCTGAACGGCGAAATGGTCGCCGGTACATCCGGTCGTTTCGACAACGTCTACAACCCGGCAACGGGCGAGGTTCAATACAAGTGCCCGATGGCCAGTGCTGCGGAAACCACGGCGGCGATTGAGGCCGCAGCCGCTGCCCAGCCCGAATGGGGCGCAACCAACCCTCAGAAACGTGCACGTGTCATGATGGCAATGGTCGGCCTGATGAACCGCGACATGGACAAGCTGGCCGAAGCACTTAGCCGCGAGCACGGCAAGACCATCCCTGATGCCAAAGGCGACTTGCAGCGAGGTCTGGAGGTGATCGAATACTGCATCGGTGCACCGCAGATGCTGAAGGGTGAGTTCACCGACAGCGCAGGCCCCGGCATCGACATGTATTCCATGCGCCAGCCGCTGGGCGTCGTGGGTTCGATCATGCCCTTCAACTTCCCTGCGATGATGCCCCTGTGGCATGTCGGTCCTGCACTGGCCTGCGGAAACGCCGTTGTTCTGAAACCGTCCGAGCGTGACCCCTCGGTTCCGCTGATGCTGGCTGAGCTGTTCGTCGAAGCCGGTCTGCCCAAGGGTGTGTTCCAGGTCGTGAACGGCGACAAGGAAGCGGTAGACACCATTCTCGACAGCGAGATCATTCAGGGCGTCAGCTTTGTGGGGTCTACCCCGATCGCTCAGTATATCTACAGCCGTGCCACCGCAAACGGCAAACGCGCCCAGTGTTTTGGTGGTGCCAAGAACCACATGATCGTCATGCCCGACGCAGACCTGGATCAGGCTGCCGACGCGCTGGTCGGTGCCGGATTCGGTGCAGCTGGCGAACGCTGCATGGCAATCTCTGTTGCGGTTCCGGTTGGTGAAGAAACCGCGGACAAGCTGATCGAAAAGCTGATCCCGCGCGTCGAAAAGCTGAAAGTGGGCCCCTACACCGCTGGTGACGATGTCGACATGGGCCCCGTTGTAACAGCGGCCGCGAAAGAGCGTATCCTTGGTCTGATCAATTCGGGTGTCGAGCAAGGCGCAAAGCTGGTCGTCGATAACCGTGATTTCAGCCTGCAAGGTTATGAGGACGGTTTCTTTGTCGGCCCGCACCTGTTTGACCACGTCACTCCGGACATGGACATCTACAAACAGGAGATCTTTGGCCCGGTTCTGTCGACTGTCCGTGCAGGTTCCTACGAAGAGGCGATCGGTCTGGCGATGGACCACGAATACGGAAACGGCACAGCGATCTTTACCCGCGACGGTGACACAGCGCGCGATTTTGCCAGCCGGATCAATATCGGCATGGTGGGTATCAACGTTCCGATCCCCGTTCCGCTGGCTTATCACACTTTTGGTGGTTGGAAAAAATCCATGTTTGGCGATCTGAACCAGCATGGCCCGGACAGCTTCAAGTTCTACACCCGCACCAAAACAGTAACCGCACGCTGGCCGTCGGGCATCAAGGAAGGTGGCGAGTTCAACTTCAAAGCCATGGACTGATTTCAGCCTGCATGACTATGGAACCCGGCCCTATTCAGGGCCGGGTTTTTGCATTTTTCCGCCGAGCAGCGTTCAAATTCCCCACGTTCACAAGAAATTCAGGTGCGTCACTCTGGAAAATTGCGACCAATGGAAATATCTTGCCGCCAAATACACATTGAGCAGTGAATTTACCGGAGGCACCCTTGTCCCACTCCCGAATAACCCGTCGTTCCGCCCTGCTGGGCGTTGCATCCCTGATGGCGACCCCCGCCCTTGTTCGGGCCCAAAGCACGGACGCGTTTCCGGAGACAGAAGACGCGATCAGCACACAGTTACCGGTACGGCGCAATGTATCATCCTTCGCGCAACAAAACTGGCAGGATCACTTTGATGAGCTGGGCGTTGGCTGCCTGTTGGCCGACATTACCAGCCGCGCGGTTCACTATTGGGCGCCGGATGGCACCTATAAGCTGTACCCCAGCTCTGTGCCCATGAGCGAAGAGCTTACAAAACGCGGCTACACAAAAGTTGTACGCAAGACCGAATTTCCAAGCTGGACACCGACCGCCTCGATGCGCGAGCGTGACCCCAACCTGCCTATTCGGATGGAAGGTGGCGATCCAGGCAACCCGCTGGGAACGCGCGCCATGTATCTGGACTGGCCTGCTTATCTCGTCCACGGCACGCACGACACGCGCAAGATCGGTCGGCAGAGCTCGTCAGGATGCATTGGCCTGTATAACCAACACGTTGAAGAATTGTATCCACTGGTTAAGGTCGGCACACAGGTTCGTTTGGTCTAATTTACCAGCTTAGAAAAGCAAAAGCCCCGGTCATACGCCGGGGCTTTGATTTCTTGAGGAGCAGAGCATCATTCCGGCAGGATAACAGCGTCAACCACGTGGATCACGCCATTGCTGGCTTCGATATCCGCCTGTATGACCTTGGCGTCATTCACTTTGACGCCGTTTTTGGCATTCACGCTCAGCCGATCACCCTGTACAGTCAGAACCTTCGCGCGCTTGCCAGCTATGTCGCCGGACATCACCTTGGCTGGTACAACATGGTACGTAAGGATTGACACGAGTTGATCTTTGTTCTCCGGCAACAACAACGTTTCCACCGTGCCTTCGGGTAAAGCGGCAAACGCTTCGTCTGTTGGGGCAAAGACGGTGAATGGACCTTTTCCTTTCAGGGTATCTACCAAACCTGCAGCTTGAACTGCGGCAACCAACGTGTTGAACGATCCGGCCGCTACAGCGGTATCAACGATATCCGCAGCCTGCGCCTTGACCGGCATGGCAAATGCAAATGCGGCGGCGGCACCCATAAAAGTACGACGAAACATGGCTGTCTTCTCCTCTCCAGCTTGTTATGGAAAGGGGTACGGGGCTATCGTCACGCCGGATCAGTCTGAATTCATTTTTCTTTTAGCTGTACCCAGATGCTTTGAGCGCGCCCTTCAGCCAAAAAGGGGAAATTGGCGACGGCATCGGGTCGATCCTGTTGCAGGTAATATCCCGGCCAAAGCATTGAATATGCGCCAGATTGCAGCAAAGCGTGCAACATGTACTGCTCGCCCCAACCCGGACAGTCATAAAAGAACCGCTTGGGGTATTCGTAGGGCAGAAAAACATCGTGCACATGGATCACCACTCCGGGCTTCAGTGTCGGAATGATGCGGCAGAACAAGTGCGCAACGTCGTTGCTCATCCGAACAACATGGCTGGAGTCGATGAACAGGATGTCGCCGGCTTCAAGCTCTGAAAACAGAGCCGGATCGGCATCCTCCAGCCGTTTTTGTTCGAACCGATCAACAACTTGGGCGATGTCAGCGCGGGGGTACGGATCAATTGCCGTAATGTTGGTGTCAAACCCGCCATCGATGACCGCCTGCCGGGTTACTCTGGTCGAGTTTCCGCATCCAACCTCAATCACCCGCCGGGGTTGAAAGCGTCGGATCATCAGATACAAGGCATCCGCGTCGGGGCTGTCGTAATAGCCGTTTCCAGCACGATAGCCGGTCTGATTGCGCTCAGGATCCTTCAGCGCGTCCAGCGCATGCTTATGCGCGGCGTATTCACTGACCAGTTGCGAAATATCAAACCCATCCATTCCCGGCGACAAAGCATAGACGGGGCGCGTCAGACCTCCGGCAGCCTCAAAAGCTTCCAGGCGTGTGCGCTCATCCTGTTCAGCGACCTTGTCGACCAGTTTCACACCCAGCTCATCCAGGGCGGCGTTGATCTGCGGGAATTTTCTGGGTTTCAAGTCGCTGGCTCCGTGGTCTTTGCTGCGTTATTCCATACCTTTGCTGGTCGTTCCTCTGCAAGGACAAGCCGGGCAAACCCTTGGCAAAAAGAAAATTTCCGTATTCACTAATCAAAATAACTACCGCGAGGGCCGCCATGCAGCAGGAATTCACGATCGGGATCGAAGAAGAATACCTTCTTGTAGACCGCGACAGCCTCCAATTGTCCGAAGCTCCCGAAGCGCTGATGGAAGCCTGTCAGAATGATTTCGAAGGACAGGTCAGCCCCGAATTCCTGCAATGTCAGATAGAAGTCGGCACCCGCCCGCATGCAACCGTTGCTTCGGCGCGCGAGGACCTGAAACGCCTGCGCTCCTGTGTGTCGGAACGGGCTGCGGAATATAACCTGTCACCAATAGCCGTGTCGTGCCACCCTTTTGCGAACTGGAAGGATCAGCATCACACCCGAAAGGAACGCTATGATGCGCTGCAACACGCGCTGGGGGGTGTGGCCCGCCGGATGCTGATCTGCGGAATGCATGTTCATGTCGGGGTTGAAAGCCAAGCCTTGCGTTCTGATCTGATGCCGCAATTGTCGTACTTTTTGCCGCATCTTTTGGCGTTGTCGACGTCCTCGCCTTTCTGGAACGGCGAAGATACGGGCCTGTCGTCGTACCGTCTGACCGTCTTTGACAATCTGCCGCGCACCGGTCTGCCGCCGGTCTTTGCAAGCTGGGGCGAATATGAACGCACCACGGGAATTTTGATTGAACTGGGGGTCATTGAAGATACCACAAAGATCTGGTGGGATCTTCGCCCCTCGCATCGCTTTCCAACACTTGAAACGCGGATTATGGATGTCCAACCAAGGTTGGAGCACACGCTTTCACTGGCCGCCCTTGTGCAGGCGTTGACGCGAATGTTGTGCCGCTTAAAAGATCGCAACTTGCGCTGGCGGCAATATGATCGCTTTCTGATAGGTGAAAACCGCTGGCGCGCGCAGCGATATGGTGTGGGCGAAGGATTGATCGATTTCGGCGATCGCTCGATAAAACCCATGTCCGACCTGATCGGTGATCTGATGGGATTGCTGGCCGAAGATGCCGAGGCACTGGGCACAATGTCGGAACTGGCCCGCCTGCGGCAGATCGCCGAAAACGGCACCTCGGCCACACGCCAGCGCCGCGTTCATGCCGAGGCTTCCGCGCGCGGGGAAGATCCCGGCAAGGCCGTCGTGCGCCACCTGATCGAAGAGTTCCACGCGGATCTTTAGACACTGGCGACAACAGTCCCCTGCCCAGAGCCATTGTTGAGCCTGCAAAATTTCTGTAAGAATTCAGAAATAAACAACCGTTCAATTCATTGCCGATGGGAGGGAGCGCCATGGATTTCGCACTCAGCGAGGAACAAACAGCCATTTTCGACATGGCACATGCCTTTGGGCAGGAACATATCGCCCCTTTTGCCCGGAAATGGGAGGCTGATGGAACGATCCCCAAAACCTTATGGCCCCAAATCGGAGAGCTTGGCTTCGGTGCCCTTTACGTGTCCGAGGCCAGCGGTGGGTCAAACCTGACCCGTCTGGATGCAACCCTGGTTTTTGAGGCTCTATCGATGGCCTGCCCGTCGGTCGCGGCGTTCCTGTCGATCCATAATATGTGCGCCAAGATGCTCGACAACTTTGCAGACGATGACCTCAAGGCGCGCATCATGCCCGATGTTCTGAGCTTGAAAACTGTGTTGAGTTATTGCCTGACCGAGCCCGGTTCTGGATCGGATGCGGCAGCGCTGAAAACACGCGCCGAACGGACCAACGAAGGCTATACGCTGAACGGAACAAAGGCCTTCATTTCAGGCGGCGGATATTCGGACGCTTACGTCTGCATGGTGCGTACTGGCCAGGACGGGCCTAAAGGGATTTCGACAGTTTACGTTGAAGACGGCACGCCCGGCCTCAGCTTTGGCGCGCTCGAGCAGAAGATGGGCTGGAAAAGCCAACCCACCGCGCAAGTTCAGTTCGACGATTGCAAGATACCGGCCGGAAACCTTGTGGGCACGGAAGGTGACGGATTCAAATATGCGATGATGGGGTTGGATGGCGGACGGCTTAACATTTCTGCCTGCTCGCTTGGGGCCGCTCAGGCCGGGCTGGATATGACTCTGCAATATATGTCCGAACGCAAGGCTTTTGGCCAATCCATCGACCAGTTTCAGGCCCTTCAATTCCGTCTGGCGGATATGGAGATCGAATTGCAGGCCGCGCGGACGTTCCTTCGGCAGGCAGCCTGGAAACTGGATCAGGGCGCGCCGGATGCCACGAAGTTCTGCGCCATGGCCAAGAAGTTCGTTACCGAGACAGGATCGAAAGTTGTGGACCAGTGCCTGCAATTGCATGGCGGTTATGGCTATCTTGCGGATTACGGCATCGAAAAGCTTGTGCGTGATCTTCGTGTGCACCAGATATTGGAAGGCACGAACGAGATCATGCGTGTGATTGTATCACGCCAATTGCTTGCCAATCGCTGAGGCACCCATGTCAGATATCGATATCCGCACCACAGGCCGTGCCGGGCGTATCACCCTGACCCGTCCTCATTCGCTGAACGCGATGACATATGACATGTGCATGGCTATCGACACAGCGCTGCGCAACTGGCGCGAGGACGATGAGATTGACTTGATCATCCTGGACGCCGAAGGGGAAAAGGCCTTCTGCGCGGGCGGTGATATTGCTGAACTTTATGAAACCGGCACCAAGGGTGATTTTTCTTACGGTCAGAAATTCTGGCGTGACGAATACCGTCTGAATGCCCTGATCTTCGAATATCCTAAACCGGTCATCAGCTTTCTTCAGGGGTTCGCGATGGGCGGCGGTGTTGGCATCGGATGCCATGGCAGCCATCGCGTTGTGGGAGAAAGCGCAAAGATTGCCATGCCAGAATGCTCCATCGGACTGGTGCCGGATGTCGGCGGCTCGTTGATGCTGGCCCTTGCACCTGGACGCGCGGGTGAGTTTCTGGGAACAACGGGCTATCGGATGGGGCCTGCGGATGCGATCTATGCAGGGTTTGCCGATCTTTTCATCCCGCAATCACAATGGTCCGATCTGATCGAGTTGCTCGAAGCCTCTGGTAACGCTGAGCTGTTGGCTGACCACGCCGATACACCGACTGATGGTGAATTGGTGAACTTGCAGGCCCAAATCGATCAGCATTTTTCCGGTGAAACCCTTGGCGACGTTCTGAACAGTCTGCGCAGCGACGACAGTGAGTTTTCAGCGAAATCTCTGGGCATGCTGAGGAAAAACGCACCGCTTTCCGTGGCTTGCACAATCGAGGTTCTTCATCGCCTGCGCTCCCCTTCTCTGACCATACGCCGAGCTCTGGAGATGGAGTATCGTTTCACCCACCGCGCGATGGAGCATGGCGATTTTCTGGAAGGCATCCGCGCGCAGATCATCGACAAGGATCGCAATCCGAACTGGCAGTTTCCTGACATGAACGTCCCTCTGGTGGCCGTGTCGAAAATGCTGCAGCCACTGGGTGCGGACGCCCTGACTTTCGAAGAGGATTAAGAGATGCAAATCGGTTTCATCGGACTGGGAAACATGGGCGCGCCAATGGCGGCCAATCTTGCAAAAGCCGGTCATCAGGTTATTGGCTTTGACACAGCAGGCGTGGCGGTTGAAGGGGTAACT
Organism: Ruegeria sp. AF5; assembly: GCF_056541905.1. Taxonomy (NCBI): domain Bacteria; kingdom Pseudomonadati; phylum Pseudomonadota; class Alphaproteobacteria; order Rhodobacterales; family Roseobacteraceae; genus Ruegeria; species Ruegeria sp. AF5. The sequence goes on along the minus strand of NZ_JBQFYZ010000003.1, from coordinate 188,883 downwards.
CAGGCCGCAACCGCTTCGGAAGCTGTTGCAACGGCCGATGCTGTCATCACGATGCTGCCAAACGGTGCGATTCTGAGGGCCGTTGCCGATCAGATCATTCCCGCAATGGCACAAGGTGCTGTGCTGATCGATTGCTCGACAGTTGATGTGGAAAGCGCGCGGGCAGTTGCGGATCAGGCCATCAACGCCGGACTGTTGTCCGTAGACGCGCCAGTTTCTGGAGGCATCGGTGGTGCTGCGGCTGGCACGCTGACCTTCATGGCTGGCGGATCAGAAGCCGCGTTTGCCAAGGCATCCCCTCTGTTCGACATCATGGGGCAGAAAGCTGTTCACTGTGGTGAGGCCGGTTCCGGTCAAGCTGCCAAAATCTGCAATAACATGATCCTTGGTGTCACCATGATTGCAACCTGTGAAGCCTTCGCTTTGGCCGACAAACTGGGTCTGGACCGGCAGAAGATGTTTGACGTGGTAAGTACGTCGTCCGGATACAGCTGGACGATGAACGCCTATTGCCCTGCCCCCGGTGTCGGCCCGCAAAGCCCTGCGGACAATGGGTACGCCCCCGGTTTCGCGGCCGAACTGATGCTGAAGGACCTGCGCCTCAGCCAGCAGGCGGCAGAGAGTGCAGATGCAGATACGCCAATGGGTCAGGTTGCCACCGCGCTTTATGAGCAATTTGTCGAGAACGAAGATGGCAAGGGACGCGATTTCAGTGCCATGCTGCCACGGTTCGAAAAGCGCGGGCGTGACTAAGACAACTGGCGGCATCTTGCCCAACGATTTGACAGATGCTGGGCAAGCGACCATCTAGGCAGTCATGAACAAAAGGCCCCGGCTGGCCAAATCGCAAAGGAAGGCGACATGACGAGATTTTTGGTGACGACGGCAACTCTGGCGGCTTTGGCCCTTTCCCCGGTTGCCGCGGTTGCAAAGAACAAGGCCGGGCATTGCCCTCCGGGTCTGGCCAAGAAATCCGTTCCCTGTGTGCCGCCGGGTCAGGCAAAGAAAATCTATCGCGATGGTGACTTCATTACCAACGATTACCGCTGGATCAATGACCCCTATCGCTATGGGTTGAACCGAAACTACTCATATGTCCGTGCAGGTGACTACGTGTACCGGGTCGACCCCGAGACACGCAAAGTATTGAACCTGATTGGTGCGATCGCAGATATCCTGAACTGAGGCCGCGTCTGGGCACTTATTCTGCCGCGACGCGCGCCCCTTTCAGCATCGGTTTCAGGTATCGCCCGGTGTGGCTGCGTTCAACGTCGGCTATGTCTTCCGGTGTTCCGGTGGCGACAATTTCGCCACCGCCATCACCACCTTCAGGTCCAATGTCGATGATATGATCCGCGGTTTTAACCACGTCCAGATTATGTTCAATCACCACGACCGTATTGCCTTGATCGACAAGTTCGTGCAGCACTTCCAACAGCTTGCGAACATCTTCGAAATGCAGACCTGTTGTCGGTTCGTCGAGAATATAGAGCGTTCGTCCGGTTGAACGCTTTGACAGTTCCTTTGACAGCTTTACCCGCTGCGCCTCGCCACCTGACAACGTCGTGGCTTGTTGACCCACCTTGATATAGCCAAGACCCACACGCGCAAGGGCGTCCATCTTGTCCCGGATTGAGGGCACGGCCTTGAAGAACTCCTGCGCATCTTCCACTGTCATATCAAGCACATCCGCGATGGATTTGCCCTTGAACTTGATCTCAAGCGTCTCGCGATTGTACCGCGCTCCTTTGCAGGTTTCGCAAGTCACGTAGACGTCAGGCAGAAAGTGCATCTCGATCTTGATGACACCGTCACCTTGACAAGCCTCACACCGCCCGCCTTTGACGTTAAAGCTGAAGCGACCGGGTTTGTACCCGCGTGCCTTAGCCTCAGGTAACCCGGCAAACCAATCTCGGATCGGGGTGAAGGCCCCGGTATAAGTCGCCGGGTTTGATCGCGGCGTTCGCCCAATGGGGCGCTGGTCGATGTCGATGACCTTATCGAGGTGTTCCAGCCCCTTGATGGTTTCACAGGGTGCTGGTGTCTGACGCGCCCCGTTCAGCCGCATTGACGCGGTTTTGAACAATGTCTCAATCGTGAGGGTGGATTTACCACCTCCCGACACACCTGTGACGCAAACGAATTTGCCCAAGGGGAAGTCGGCTGTGACATTCTTCAGGTTGTTGCCCGTGGCCTTGACCACTGTGACTTTCTGCTTTTTGCCTTTACGGCGCTGCACCGGAACCGCGATTTCACGCGTTCCCGCGAGGTACTGCCCAGTAATAGAGGCCGCATCTGCCGCAATTTCCGCAGGCGTTCCGTGACTGACCACCTGCCCGCCATGTACGCCTGCCCCCGGACCGATGTCGAAAACATAGTCAGCTTCGCGGATGGCTTCCTCGTCATGTTCTACAACGATCACCGTATTGCCCTGATCCCTTAGGTTCTTGAGCGTGCCTAAAAGTCGGTCATTGTCACGCTGATGCAGTCCGATCGAAGGCTCATCCAGCACATAGAGGACCCCGGTCAGCCCCGAGCCGATCTGACTGGCCAGACGAATACGCTGGCTTTCGCCACCCGACAGTGTTCCGCTTGAACGGGACAGCGTAAGGTATTCCAAACCAACGTTATTCAGGAAACCAAGTCGCTCGCGAATTTCCTTGAGGATGGCGCGGGCAATTTCGTTTTTCTGGGCGCTCAGGTGGTTGGGCGCATCTTCTATCCACGCCAAAGCCTCACGGATCGACATCTGCACCACCTGCCCCACATGCAGCCCGGCGATCTTTACCGCCAGCGCTTCGGCCCGCAGCCTGTAGCCTTCGCAGGCGCCGCAGGGGCGATTGTTTTGATATCGTTCAAATTCCTCACGAATCCACGCGCTGTCAGTTTCGCGGTACCGCCGTTCCATATTCGGGATCACGCCTTCAAAACTGCGGGTCACTTGATAGACGCGCCCGCCTTCGTCGTACCGGAACTGAATTTCATCATCCCCGGACCCACGCAGAAAGACCTCCTGCACATTTTTAGGCAGGTCCTTCCAGGGCGTGTTCTTGTCAAACTCGTAATGGCGCGCGATGGCCTCGATGGTTTGCAGGAAATACGGAGATTTGCCCTTGCGCCATGGGGCCAAAGCACCATCGTAGAGTTTCAGCGTCTGGTCCGGCACCACCAAGCGTTCATCGAAAAACAACTCGACCCCAAGACCGTCACAATCCGGGCAGGCACCGAATGGCGCGTTGAATGAAAACAGGCGTGGTTCGATTTCGGGAATGGTGAAACCGCTGACCGGGCAGGCAAAATTCTCGCTGAATGTGATGCGTTCCGGATCACCCTCACGCGGGGCAGTTTCCAATATGGCAATCCCGTCGGCCAGATCCAGAGCGGTGCGCAGACTGTCGGCCAGGCGCGTTTCCATACCTTCCCGCACAATCAGTCGATCAACAACCACATCGATATCGTGACGGAATTTCTTATCCAATACAGGCGGTTGATCCAGTTCGTAGAACTCTCCGTCCACCTTGACGCGTTGGAAACCCTGTTTACGCAGCTCCAGGAATTCTTTTTTGTACTCACCCTTCCGGTCGCGCACGATGGGGGCCAGAAGATAGCCGCGTGTGCCGTCTTCCATTGCCATGATCCGGTCAACCATGTCCTGCACTTGCTGCGCCTCAATCGGTTGCCCGGTGGCTGGGCTGTAGGGCGTTCCGGCGCGGGCAAACAGCAGACGCAGATAGTCATAGATCTCGGTTACCGTGCCCACAGTTGAACGCGGGTTCTTTGACGTCGTCTTTTGTTCAATCGAAATTGCCGGAGACAGGCCGCTGATGTGATCGACATCCGGTTTTTCCATCATATCCAGGAACTGCCGGGCATAGGCCGAAAGGCTTTCGACATACCGACGCTGGCCTTCTGCATAGATGGTGTCAAACGCCAATGAGGACTTCCCCGAACCCGACAGTCCGGTGATGACCACCAACTGATCCCGAGGGATATCAACGTCTATACCTTTGAGGTTATGTTCGCGCGCGCCGCGCACCTCGATATTCTTCAGCTCAGCCATATGCGGCCCCCAACAAACAAGTGCTTAAGAGATAGGCGAGCCAGACCAAGACTCCAACAGAAAAGTTAGAACATTTAGTGAACAGTCGAAATTTCGCCGATTAGAACCTGCAATGATCAATGGATTGGAAAAAGGTGCCCGTAAAGGCGCAACCGTTGATCTGATTGAGGAGGAAAATGGCGCGGTTGACGGGGCTCGAACCCGCGACCCCCGGCGTGACAGGCCGGTACTCTAACCAACTGAGCTACAACCGCGCATCTATTTTCGTGGCCTTTTGCCTGGACCAAGGATGGCAGCGATGGCGCGGTTGACGGGGCTCGAACCCGCGACCCCCGGCGTGACAGGCCGGTACTCTAACCAACTGAGCTACAACCGCCCGCTGCATGTTCATTGCTGAACGTTTGGGTGTATTATGGCTACGCTCGGGCAGCGTCAAGCGGCGTTTTCAAGTTTTTTGCCAGATTCCAGATTTTTGTATACGGCGCGATTTTTTGCGGATGCCGCGGGTTCTATTTCCCTTGCAGCCAACCTTCGGGAAAGATATCACCCCGTCCCATGGGTGATTAGCTCAGTGGTAGAGCGCTTCGTTCACATCGAAGATGTCAGCGGTTCAAATCCGTTATCACCCACCATTTTCCAGAGCACACCGATGCCCAAAATGAAACGCTGGTTTCATGCAGCGTCTTGGCGCTGCATGGTGCGGTCTTCACTACATCCCCCAACAAAAAAGGCGAAGCTATTGCTTCGCCTTTTGTTGACTCACCAAAGCCTTAATGCGCGGTCGCGGAAGGTCCGGTATTACCGGGCGACGCGGCCGCCGCTGCTGCGGCCTCTTCCGCGGCTTCGTCCCATTCGATCGGTTCCGGTTTACGCACCAAAGCATGTTCCAGAACTTCCGAGACATGTTTGACCGGGATGATCTTCAGCCCTTCTTTGACGTTGTCCGGGATATCCGCCAGATCCTTTTCATTCTCTTCCGGGATCAAAACGGTCTTTATCCCACCACGCAGCGCGGCCAGCAGTTTTTCTTTCAAACCACCAATTGGCATCGCATTCCCGCGCAGTGAGACTTCGCCGGTCATAGCAATGTCTTTCCGAACGGGAATACCAGTCAGAACCGAGACAATCGACGTGACCATGGCCAGACCAGCCGATGGGCCATCCTTGGGTGTCGCGCCATCCGGTACGTGAACGTGAATGTCGATCTTGTCAAACTGCGGCGGCTTTACCCCGATCTGAGGTGAAATCGAACGCACATAGGACGAAGCGGCGTCGATGGATTCCTTCATCACATCGCCCAGCTTACCGGTCGTCTTCATCCGCCCTTTGCCGGGCAGTTTCAACGCTTCGATATGCAACAGGTCGCCACCCACTGATGTCCAGGCAAGACCGGTGACAACACCAACCTGATCGTCCTGCTCGGCCAGGCCATAACGGAATTTCGGCACACCCAGGAAATCTTGCAGGTTTTCGGGTGTGACCTTAACGGTTTCCGCGTCCTTCTTGATGATCTTGGTCAGCGACTTGCGCGCAACCTTGGCGATTTCACGTTCAAGGTTCCGTACGCCCGCCTCACGGGTATAGGTGCGGATGATCTTTTGCAGCGCCTCATCGGTCAGCTCGAACTCCTTGGCTTTCAAACCATGGTTCTTGACCTGTTTGCTGATCAGGTGCTGCTTGGCGATCTCACGCTTTTCGTCCTCGGTGTAACCGGCCAACGGTATGATCTCCATCCGGTCAAGCAGAGGCCCGGGCATATTGTAGCTGTTCGACGTGGTCAGGAACATCACGTTGGACAGGTCATATTCAACCTCAAGATAATGGTCCATGAACGTGTTGTTCTGTTCGGGGTCCAGCACCTCAAGCATCGCTGATGCCGGGTCACCCCGGAAATCTTGCCCCATCTTGTCGATTTCATCCAACAAAATCAGCGGGTTCGTGGTTTTCGCCTTCTTCAGCGCCTGAATGATCTTGCCGGGCATCGAGCCAATGTAAGTCCGACGATGGCCCCGGATTTCGGATTCGTCGCGTACACCACCCAATGAGATACGAATGAACTCGCGCCCGGTTGCCTTCGCAACCGACTTACCCAGCGAGGTCTTACCCACGCCCGGAGGGCCGACAAGGCACAGAATCGGCCCTTTCAGCTTTTTCGAGCGCTGCTGAACCGCAAGGTATTCAACGATCCGTTCCTTGACCTTCTCAAGCCCATAATGGTCCGCGTCCAGAATCTCCTGCGCGCGGCCAAGATCCTTTTTGACACGGGATTTGGTGCCCCAAGGCAGAGCAAGAATCCAATCCAGATAGTTGCGCACAACTGTGGCTTCGGCCGACATGGGCGACATGTTCTTGAGCTTCTTAAGCTCACCCTCGGCCTTTTCCCGCGCTTCTTTCGACAGCTTGGTTTCGGCGATTTTGGCTTCCAGTTCAGCAACTTCGTTGCTGCCGTCCTCGCCATCGCCAAGTTCCTTCTGAATGGCCTTCATCTGCTCATTCAGATAATACTCACGCTGCGTCTTCTCCATCTGGGATTTGACACGGGTCTTGATCTTCTTCTCGACCTGCAGAACAGACATCTCGCCCTGCATCAGGCCATAGACCTTCTCAAGCCGCTCGCTGACGCTGAGGGTTTCCAGAAGCTCCTGCTTTTGTTCGACTTCTATGCCCAGATGCCCGGACACAAGGTCGGCCAGCTTCGCAGGCTCGGTGGTATCGCCTACTGCGGTCAGTGCCTCTTCGGGGATGTTCTTGCGCACTTTGGCGTAACGCTCGAACTCGTCCGCGACAGTGCGCAACAGCGCTTCGGTCGTGGTGACGTCGCCGGGAATTTCGGTCAGGTATTCCGCGCGGGCTTCGAAAAACTCTTCGTTCTCCAGAAACTCGGTGATCTGAACGCGCGCCTGCCCTTCGACCAGCACTTTTACCGTGCCATCGGGCAGCTTCAGCAGTTGCAGCACATTTGCCAGAACGCCGGTGCGGTAGATGCCTTCTTCATCCGGATCGTCAACGCCGGGATCGATCTGGCTGGACAATAGAATTTGCTTGTCATCCTGCATCACCTCTTCCAGCGCGCGGACCGATTTGTCACGGCCTACGAAAAGCGGCACGATCATATGTGGGAACACCACAATATCGCGCAGCGGCAGGACGGGGTAGGAGGAATTCAGAGGCTCTTGCATGCTCTATCCTTATCATTGGCAAGACGGCGCTTGTCCCTCATCGAGGCAACATTTGTCCGTCTCCTGTCTTGGACGATAAAGGTGGGGCCTCATCGCCCATTTTCAACCTTACCGCCATGTATCACCAATCAGAATGAACCGAGGTTTGGCGGACTGCAAGGCGTGCCGGGAACATATCCACCAAAATAGTAGAATACGCCCCGGTCTTGCGCGATCAGTCGCCAGAAAACAGCCCGGCTGTGCAGAATTGCCCGTTTTCGCCTTGGAGGGGGCAAAACATCACAGCGGTTCGATATCCCCCTGCGCGCGCTGCGCGTGGAAATCGGCTTGCCAGACTTCGAACGCACCCGCGGCAATCGCGTCGCGCATGCCGGCCATGATCTCCTGAAAATAATGCAGGTTATGCCATGTCAGCAACATGCCGGAAATCATCTCATTCGCACGGAACACGTGGTGCAGGTAAGCGCGGGAATAATTAGAACAGGCTGGGCAAGTGCACTGCTCGTCCAGCGGCCGCGGATCGTCTACGTGACGGGCATTCTTGATGTTCACCACGCCGTAGCGGGTGAAAACCTGCCCTGTACGCCCGGACCGCGAGGGCAACACACAGTCCATCATGTCGATCCCGCGGGCAACAGCACCGACGATATCGTCGGGCTTGCCGACGCCCATCAGATAGCGCGGCTTGTCCGATGGCAGGAAATCGGGGGCATAGTCGAGGCAAGAGAACATGGCCTCCTGCCCTTCGCCGACGGCCAGGCCACCAACCGCATAGCCTTCGAAACCAATAGATTTCAAAGCCATGGCGCTTTCTTCTCGCAGGTCTTTTTCCAGCCCACCTTGCATGATGCCAAACAGCGCATGCCCCGGACGATCGCCAAACGCATCGCGCGACCGTTCGGCCCAACGCATCGACAGGCGCATCGACTCGGCAATGCGGTCACGATCCGCTGGCAGCGCAGGGCATTCATCGAAACACATGACAATGTCCGAGCCCAGCAGGCGCTGGATCTCCATCGACCGTTCCGGCGTCAATTCGTGCTTTGACCCGTCAATATGGGATTTGAAGGTCACGCCCTTTTCAGTCAGCTTGCGCAATCCGGCCAGCGACATGACCTGAAATCCGCCGGAATCTGTCAGAATGGGCCGATCCCAGTTCATGAACTTGTGCAGTCCACCCAGTCGATCAATACGCTCAGCGGTCGGACGCAGCATCAGGTGATAGGTGTTCCCCAGCAGGATGTCTGCCCCCGTCGCGCGAACGCTTTCCGGCATCATCGCCTTGACCGTTGCCGCAGTGCCAACCGGCATAAAGGCAGGCGTTCTCACGTCGCCGCGTGGTGTGCTGATCACACCGGTCCGGGCTTTGCCGTCTGTGGCTTTCAGATCAAAAGAAAACTGTTGGGTCATGTCATCGCCTCGGGTCGCCGAACCGGGCAGGCTTTGCCCGATCCGGTCGGTCTTTGCAACCCGTCAGGGTAGCGAGGCAACACGGTCTGTAAACAGTTGAACAACCCCTGCCCCATCCACGTCGCGGCAGACCCGAACTGCGGGACGTTCCGGATCAGGTCGCGTCGCACCCTTCTGGTCGCCTTCGGTGACAACCCGCAGACCCGTTTCGACCATGTCAAACATAGCACCATGAGAACAAGCAATCACAGCCGTCGAATCGTGCAGGCCGCAGCCCTCCAGACCACCGACGTCCTTGTAGAACTTCAGGTAAAAGCGAGAGATATCTCGCAGAAAGGACCCCATGTCAGGTGATCGCATTGCCAGGCTTTCGAAATCTGCAGTCTCGTAGAGCGTTTTCAGCGTGACATCCAAGCCGACCAGTACGGTTTCCGGCGGTGTGGCAAAGACCTCTTCAGCGGCAATCGCATCATGATAGATGTTGGCCTCGGCATGTACTGTAATATTACCAGGGCAGTACACCGCCCCGCCCATAATCACCAAACGCCCCAGATTGTCGGCGAATTCCGGATCCAGACGAATGGCGTTGGCGATGTTGGTCAGGGGGCCCACGGCGCACACCACCAGCTCTTTCTTGTGGGTTCGCGCCATATCAACCAGAAATTCAGCAGCCGGCAGGGCGTGGTTGCTTCCAATTTCGGGAATTTCAGTCAGGTCACCGAATCCTTCGGGACCATGCACATGTTCGGAGGGCGAATGCGTATCGGCACCCAAGGCAACCGCAGCCCCTTCCGCGACAGGCAGATCCAGACCCAGCTTATCAAGCAGGAACCGGGCATTGCGGCTGGATTGGTGAACATGCGTGTTTCCGAACACGGTGGTCAGGCCGATCAGCTCGATCTCGGGCGCTGCGGCGGCATAGGCGATTGCCATGGCATCATCGATGCCAGGATCTGTATCGATTATCAGTTTCATCCAAGCCCGATACCGCAAACAATTAGGGATGCAAAGCGGTCACAGCACTATTTTTCGATACAGCGTTTTACTATTGGAGCATTTGCATGGGGCTGCTTTCCACTCATACCAGAGTTGAAATCGGGCGACTCAATCGCCACATGTATACTATAGTACACAAAAACAAGAGGACAGTATGACCGAAGACCAAATCATCGGATTGCTTTCGTCAAACATCATTTACCTGCTGGCTGCGGTGCTGGTAATTGTTATCATTTTCAAAGGCATCAAGATTGTGCCTCAGTCCGAAAAATACGTAGTTGAACGGTTTGGGCGCCTGCATTCCGTGCTTGGCCCCGGCATCAACTTTATTGTTCCGCTACTGGACATTGCGCGTCACAAGATCTCGATCCTGGAACGCCAGCTGCCAAACGCGACGCAGGACGCAATCACCAAGGACAACGTTCTGGTGCAGATCGATACATCGGTCTTCTACCGTATTCTCGAACCTGAAAAGACGGTCTACCGAATTCGCGACGTAGATGGCGCGATTGCCACCACTGTCGCCGGGATCGTTCGCGCCGAGATTGGTAAGATGGATCTGGATGAGGTTCAGTCGAACCGGTCCCAACTGATCACGCGTATTCAGGAAAGCGTTGAAACAGCTGTCGATGACTGGGGTATCGAAGTCACCCGCGCCGAGATTCTGGACGTAAATCTGGATCAGGCCACCCGTGACGCCATGCTGCAACAGCTGAACGCCGAACGAGCCCGCCGCGCACAGGTGACAGAAGCCGAGGGCAAGAAGCGCGCAGTCGAGCTGCATGCCGACGCCGAGCTTTATGCGGCGGAACAAACCGCCAAGGCGCGGCGCATTCAGGCCGAAGCCGAAGCTTATGCCACAGGTGTGGTCGCCAAGGCCATTCAGGATAACGGCATCGAAGCTGCTCAGTATCAGGTTGCCTTGAAACAGGTTGAAGCCCTGAACGCGCTTGGAAACGGTACTGGCAAGCAAACCATTGTTGTGCCTGCCAACGCACTGGAAGCCTTTGGTGACGCGTTCAAAATGTTAAAAGGAGGAAAGTGATGGCTGACCCCTTCTGGTTGACCTGGTGGATCTGGCTGGCCGCCGCATTGGCGCTGGGTATCCTTGAGATTTTCCTGCCCGGTTTCATCTTTCTGGGCTTTGCAATCGGAGCCGCAGTCACGGGGCTTATCCTTGCCGTACCCGGAATGGCTCTGTCTTTGAATGTATTGGCGCTGATCTTTGCAGTGATGTCACTGATTGCATGGCTTGTTTTGCGGAAACTGTTTGCGTTGCCGAACGGTCAGGTCAAAACTTTCAACCACGACATCAACGACTAAATTGCCGCGGCGCCCCAATCGGCGCCGCTGCCCTACTGGACCCTGTTGCTCCTATTCCCTATATAATCGCTCAGGCAACTGACCCGAGGCAAAGATGACTCATCCGAGCGAACAGTTTGAAGGCACACCGCTGATTGCGCCGTCAACCATTGAGCACCCCCTGTACGAGCCCGTGGTCGAAGCGTGTCGCACGGTCTACGATCCGGAAATCCCGGTGAACATCTATGACCTCGGCCTGATCTACACGATCGACATTTCCACGGACAACGCCGTGAAGGTGATCATGACACTGACAGCACCCGGTTGCCCTGTTGCCGGCGACATGCCCGGATGGATCATGGAAGCGATCGAGCCTGTTGCAGGCGTCAAAGAGGTTGACGTGGAACTGACCTGGGAGCCGCCCTGGGGTATGGAAATGATGTCAGACGAAGCGCGTCTGGAACTAGGATTTATGTAGGCACCTGCCACAGTTTCCCGGGTATTTGTCACAAAACAATGGCGTTTTTGTTACCTGCTCGTGCTGTCCCTGTCACAATGATGCGGGAAAAGACCTGCGGACGGCACCAATCAGTGTCGCGCCTCGGGCCAGACATGATTTGACCGCCCCCCCCGAGTTCCGGCCCCGAAACACGGACCGTTCTTGCCCGAGAACGGTCCTTTTTCTTATCCAAACCACCAAACGTCGGGTAATCAGTTCAAATTGCAAGTCTTTTTGATCTCCGCAGATCTGGCGTCAAGTTGATTGATGTAGTCCCCCGATAGCATTTGCAGCCGTTTGTGTTCCGTTCCTGTGACCAGCCCCAAAAGTGCCCCGGCAGGAGTAATGGCGGCAACACTTTCCAACTGTTGGTCCTGCGCGTGCTTTTTCTCGGCCGCGATGGCGCGCAGATCGCCTTCGGCAGTCGCGCAGTTTACCGGATGCCTCTCTCCATCATTGGTGGCCGCCGCATCATCCGGAACAAACAGAAGAACTGCAATGGTAAGCACCGCGCGCATCAAGATCGAATTAACAATCGCCTGTAAATCATTCACAATATTATCCTTTCCGATAGTATCTCAAAGCAAACCGAGTTAACGGCTGACCAACTTGAACCCATTCAGTTCCACGGTCTCACAGTTGGATATCTTCAGCGAACCCATTCTGAATGCCGAGTTGTTTCATCCGGACAAAACTCTTTATAACACACCGTCTTGAGCCTTGACCTCCTGAGCCCTAAATTAAACGCAACGCGCGACAACGGAGACTTACATGTTCGGCATTCCCGGCAAGCAGGCTGTGACCATGACGCCTAAAGCCGCAGAACAAATCACCCGCCTGATGAACTCGGGTGGCCACGCTGGCTTGCGCATTGGCGTCAAGAAAGGCGGCTGTGCGGGCATGGAATACACCATGGAATATGTCGATCAGGCTGATCCGCATGATGAAGTTGTCGAACAGGATGGAGCACGCGTCATGATCGCGCCAATGGCGCAGATGTTCCTGTTCGGCACTGAAATCGATTACGAGGTGTCGTTGCTGGAATCAGGATTCAAGTTCAGGAATCCGAATGTCGTCGACGCCTGCGGTTGCGGTGAATCCATCAAATTCGATGAAAGCATCACGCAGCAATCCTAGTTTGCGCCGGATAATCCCGTGACACGGGCCAGACAGAACGCAGTATTGTCGATCATAGCGCTTGAACTCACCCGATCCGTGGAATTGTAAGATCGCGTCGACAATGCTATCCGCATCCTAAATCATCGAATGATCAGGGAGATACGGGTATGCGGCGCAGGCTTGCGGCAGGAAACTGGAAAATGAACGGAACCGGTGCTGCGCTGAGCGAGCTTGAAGCACTGTGCAAGTCCTACCCAGACGCTTCGGTCGATATCCTGATCTGCCCTCCGGCAACATTGCTCAGCCGCGCAGCGGACACCGTACGCGGGTCAGCGGTTACCGTCGGCGGGCAGGATTGCCACGCGGCAAGCGCGGGCGCGCATACAGGCGATATCAGCGCCGGGATGCTGCTGGACGCGGGCGCGACGTCAGTCATCCTGGGTCATTCCGAACGTCGCGTAGACCATGAAGAGCATGACGAGGATATACGCGCCAAGGCCCGTGCAGCGATGGACGCGGGGTTAAAAGCGATCATTTGCGTAGGCGAAAGTCTGGAGCAACGCGAGGCGGCCAATACGCTCGACATAATCGGCGGTCAGATGTCGGGGTCGATCCCGGATCAGGCAACCGGCGAGAACCTGATCATTGCATATGAGCCGATCTGGGCCATCGGCACCGGCAAGGTTCCGACGCTTGATGAGATTGGGGAAGTTCACGACTTCATCCGCGCCCGGCTAGAGCGCCGCTTTGGCGAAGGTGTGGGCCGCTCTGTCCGTCTTCTGTATGGTGGGTCGGTCAAACCCTCCAACGCGGCGGAGATCTTTGCGGTTTCAAATGTCGATGGTGCGCTTGTAGGTGGCGCCAGCCTGAAGGCCGGGGATTTCACGGGCATTATTCAGGCGCTGGAGAGCGTCTAGGATTCGCCTTTACTCGGCAATATCTTCGGCCCAAAGCTCTGGCTTTTCTTCGATGAACCGCTGCATCAGTGCGATGCAGTCAGGATCGTTGACTATCACCACCTCGACACCGCGTTCGCGCAGGAAGTCTTCGTTGCCACCAAAGTTCTGGGTATCGCCGATCACCACACGCGGGATACCAAACTGAACGATAGTGCCCGAGCACATCATGCAAGGTGACAACGACGTGTAAAGAACCGTATCCCGATAGGTTTTCTGACGTCCCGCTTTACGCAAGGCATCCATTTCGCCATGTGCGATCGGATCCCCGCCCTGCACACGTTGATTACGCCCTTGTGAAACAATATCGCCACCCCGCGCCAGAACTGACCCGATCGGGCATCCACCTTCGTCAAACCCGGCTTTGGCCTCGTCATAAGCAACGCGTAGCAGGCGCTTGTCGGTCTCGGTCAGCATTCCGGTCTCCATTTCCCGTGTTTCCTGAACCCTGCCCAAGCGCAATAGCTTGGTCAATAAAGGGCTCATGCCAGCTTCATCAAGATAAGACCTGACACGATAAGAAGGGCCGCGAGAATCCGCGCAGGGCTTAGGGCTTCGCCCAGAAACAGGATGCCGACACAGAACGCCCCCACTGCCCCGATACCCGTCCAGATGGTGTAAGCCGTGCCTAATGGCAGGTCGCGCATCGCCAGCGCCAACAGGCCGAAAGACCCGATCATCGAAAGAGCCATCAAGGCCGTAGGCCACAATCGGGTGAAACCAGCCGATTGCTTCATCGCTACAGCCCAGACGATTTCCAACAGGCCAGCAAAAAGAAGAAAGATCCAGGGCATATGACAACCTCGTATTCGTTCGGGTCGTCCCGAAAGATGTCCCATTATGGGGAGGTCGTCCTCTGAACCCCAGTTAAGCACTTGATGCCGGGGTTCAAGATACGAAAAAACCGGGCAGTCGAAACCGCCCGGCTACGTACATCGTCAAACCACCTAATTGGTTATGATTTCCGGGCCCATGAAGGTGTTGGGCAGGAATGTCGAGATCCACGGAATATACGTCACCATAATCAGGAAGACGAAGAGAACAGCGAGGAACGGCAGCGCTGCCCTAACAACGCTCATCATCGGCATACCTGCAACGCCCGAGGTTACGAACAGGTTTAAACCAACCGGAGGTGTGATCATCCCAATCTCCATATTCACAACCATGATGATGCCCAGATGGATCGGATCGATGCCCAACTCGATGGCAATCGGGAACACCAGCGGTGCGACGATCACCAACAGGCCCGACGGCTCCATAAACTGACCACCGATCAGCAGGATCACGTTCACAACGATCAGGAACGCCACCGGCCCTAGCCCTGCGGTCAGCATCGCCTCGGCGATATGCTGCGGCACCTGTTCGTCCGTCAGAACATGCTTAAGGATCAGCGCGTTGGCGATCACGAACAACAGCGTCACCGTCAGCTTGCCCGCCTCGAACAGTGTATGCTTGGTATCGGGGTGAAAGAACGCCGTGACCAACGCGTAAGGCTTTTTCAGCAGCGGCAGGTTCTGTGCGTCCCCTTCCGTACTCAGCGGACCCATGTCCTTGTAGACGAAACTGGCGATGAAAAAAGCATAGACGGCAGCAACCGCGGCAGCCTCGGTCGGGGTAAAGATACCCCCATAAATACCACCCAGAATGATAACGATCAGGAACAGGCCCCAACCGGCCTCGCGGGCCGAGGTAAAGACCTCACCCCACCCCTTCCATTCACCCTTGGGCAGGTTCTTGACCTTTGCCATGACATAGATGGTGATCATCAGCATGAAGCCAGCCATCAGACCGGGAATAACGCCAGCCAGGAACATACGCCCAACTGAAACTTCGACGGCGGCAGCATACACAACCATCACGATGGACGGAGGGATCAGGATACCCAGCGTACCCGCGTTACAGATCACACCAGCGGCAAACTCTTTGGAATACCCAACCTGGCGCATACCTGCGATGACAATCGATCCGATCGCCACAACCGTGGCCGGGGACGATCCTGACAGCGCGGCAAACAGCATACAGGCAAACACGCCCGCAATCGCCAGACCGCCGGGCAGATGCCCCACGCATGCAATCGAGAAACGGATGATCCGACGCGCTACACCACCTGTCGTCATAAAGGACGAGGCCAGAATGAAGAACGGGATCGCCAACAGGGTGAAATGCCCCTCGAACGCCTCAAACAGCGTGCCTGCGACAGAAGCCAGCGAACTGTCGGAATAGATCAGCAGGAACAGGGTCGAGCTGAGGCCAAGTGCAACCGCAATCGGAACCCCGATCAGCAGCAGGCCGATGACCATCGAGAAAAGAAGGATAACGTCCATCAGTCATGCACCCCTTGTTGTGCGCGGACTTCCTCAATCTCGTCCTCGACTTCGTGGCTGGCGACAAGGCGATCGGTCTCACCACGCCAAATTTGAACGGCGACCTGCGAAAACCGGATCACCAGCAGCAGCATGGACACCGGCAGAACCAGATAAGGTACGACCTTGGGCAGTTTTTCATACCCCTCGCCATAGTTGATCAGGTCTTCCAGAAAGCGCAGCGGAGCGACCATGGGGATGTCGTCTACCTCGTAGAAACTCTGGCTGCGTGCGCCGAAATCAAACCCGGTCGGGAACCAGCGGCCCGATGTTGGCGGCAGATCTGCAAAGACGGCCCAATAGTCATATGCCCCTTTGAGCATCAGCAGCGAGAACATCAGACAGAACCCGACCGAGACCAGCGCCATAATGCGCCTCGGTGCTGGCGCCAGCATGTTCAGGATTGCATCCACACCCAGATGAGCATGTTTCTTGACCGCGTAAGACGCGCCCAGCAGCACCAGCCAGCCAAACGTGAACACAGTCAACTCAAGCGCCCACAGGATATTTGAATTAAAGACAAACCGCGCGATCACGTTGGCAAATGTCACGACCGTCATAAGGCCAATAAGTAACGCGATCAGGGTTTCTTCGATGTGATTGATCAGCCCGTCCTGGCCGGAGTTCGCACCAGACATCTTTCAGTCCCCGCATTTTATTGAAGAGAGAGTTGAGAATGGGGCGGGCCATTTCAGCCCGCCCGGCCTGCGCGTCGAATACTCCCCAGTCCCCTGACGCGCGGCCTTTGACCGGATCAGAACCCGGCGTTGATGGCCTGCGCCGCGTCGATCTTGTCCTGACCCACGTCACCAGCGAATTTGTCCCAGACCGGTTTCATTGCGTCGACCCAGGCCTGACGCTGTTCAGGGTTCAGTTCACGAATGACACCGCCCGCATCGATGATCGAGGCTTTGGCCGCTTCGTTCACAGCAAAGGCTTCTTTGTTCCGGGTCTCGGTAACTTCGGCCAGAATGGTCAGGAACTGATCCCGCACCGCCGGATCAAGACTGTCCAGCCAATCCACCGATGTCACGACCAGATAGTCGATGATGCCGTGGTTGGTTTCGGTGATACCGTCCTGCACCTCAAAGAACTTCTTGCCGTAGATGTTCGACCAGGTGTTCTCCTGCCCGTCCACAACGCCCTGTTGCAGCGCGCCATACACTTCCGAGAAGGCCATTTTCTGCGGGCTGCCCCCGATGGCTTCCATCTGTGCCACCAGCACATCTGACGACTGCACGCGGAACTTCAGACCGTTTGCATCCGACGGATCAACCAAAGCCTTATTGGCCGACATCTGCTTCATGCCGTTGTGCCAGAACGCCAGCCCTTGCAGGCCGCGGCGCTGCATGCTGTCTTTCATCGCCTGCCCTTCGGCCGAGGCCTGGAACGCGTCTACAGCGTCGACATTCTTGAACATGAACGGCAGGTCAAACAGGCGGAACTGTTTGGTGAACTTCTCGAATTTCGACAGAGAGGGCGCGGCCAGTTGCACGTCGCCCTGCAACATCGCTTCGAGAACTTTGTCATCGTTGTAGAGAGTCGAGTTCGGGTAGACCTCAACACACATCGTGCCGTTCATTTCATCGTTGACCCGCTGCTCTAACAGCGATGCCGCGATACCTTTGGGGTGTTTGTCGGTGTTCGTCACATGCGCGAACTTAACGACGATTTCGCCTTCATCGCATGCAGCCATACCAGCCGTTGCGGTTACCGTCAGAGCAAGCGCAGTTGCTGCCGTTGTCAGAAGCTTCATCTGATATCCTCCCAGAGTTCCTTGAAACTTGCAGTCGACGCTGGGTAAGCGCCGTATGGCGTGCAGTGAAGCGACTCAGGGTAAAGCACACAACTTTTGACTGCGATTGCGGAAAGTGTCTGATTACCTGTTTAATACCAAAGTGTTACGCCGTTGCTGGTTCAGGTTCTGCGCTTCCCAGGTCCGAGCCGTGCGAAAACTCGCACATCCTCAGAGCGGCTTGTGCGGATTTCCGCACAATTTCCGAATCACTTCTTCGAATCAGATGTGCCAATCCGGTTCCTGCTTATCTGCGGTAATCCTCGGGACGAATCTGGTAGCGCGCCAGCTTGTCGTAAAAGGTCTTGCGCGGCAGCTTCAGCGCCTTGGCTGCATCTGATGCTTTTCCATTGTGGCGTCCCAAAGCTGCAATCAACAAAGATCGTTCAACCCGCGCCATCTGTTCGCTCAACCCCAGATCCGTTGCCTGCGTAACCTCCTCGGGCATTCCAAGAACAAACCGCATTGCTGCTGACATCAGCGAACGGGCGTTGCCCGGCCAGTCGCTGGCCATCAAGGCCGCCAGATGTTCAGACGAAATCTCGGGAATTGCGATGCCTGCCTGCTCGGCCGCTTGCGCCACATAGTGGCGAAAAATCACCGGAATGTCGTCGGGGCGTTCCGCCAGTGAAGGAACACGTACCCGCATCACATCCAAACGATAGAACAGATCAGCGTTAAACCGCCCTTCTGAGCATAAAGCAGACAGATCAGCGGTTGTTCCTGCAATAATGCGCCCCCCAGGACCGCGCTCGATGATCTCCAACGCCGCAAACTGCGTGGCTTGGGGCATGGCGGACACTTCGTCCAGAAACAGGGATCCACCCGCGGCATCGCCGCAGCTTTGGGCAAGGTCATCGGGGCTTAGGCTTGAAGCCGGACGTTTGACAAAAGGCCCCTGACCAGCGGGCGACATCAGGTGAACCACTTCGGCTACTTTGGATATGCCGCTGCCCGGCGGGCCGGTAACAAGGACTTCGGCCCCCGTCGGTGCGACGGTCCGCACACGATCTCGCAGCGCCTCGGCTTGCGGAGACAGACCAAACAGCAAACGTGCGGCCGGGTCCCCCCTTTCAAGTTCGGATTTCAGGGCGCGCTGTTCCAACACTTGGGTGCGGGCTGCGAATGCGCGTTCAAGAACGTCCATCAGGTCAGACGCAGCGCAGGGTTTTTCGAGAAAATCAAACGCTCCTTTTCCGATGGCTTCTACGGCCATTGGGATATCACCTTCTCCGGTCAAAAGGATCACCGGAAGCTCGGGGTCGATGTCCCGAGCATACGCCAACAAGTGGAAGCCATCCCGCCCGGGCATTCGAATGTCCGAAATAATCACACCGGGGAAATCCCGCCGAATATGATCCTTGGCCGCCACAAAAGAACCGGCTGTTGTCGGTGCGTAATCTGCAAGTTCAATGGTTTGCGCCAATGCCTCGCGAACAGCTGCGTCATCATCGACCAACAGAACCCTGCGCATCATGCTGCCTCTTCTTTCCCGTAGGGCTCCAGCTCGACGGTAAACACTGCGCCATCAGCCGTGTTTGCCCCGCGGATTTCACCCCCAAAGCTTTGAACAAGACCATATGATATAGAAAGACCAAGCCCCAGACCTTCAGAGGAACCTACGCTTTTGGTCGAGTAAAACGGCTCGAACACCCGGTCGGGGTCTTCGATCCCCGGTCCGGTATCCTGCACAGAAACGCGCAACCGGTCTTCTTCGTGCATCACAATCGAAATGTACCGCTTGGGTCTCCCCAGCATCGCATCCGCCGCGTTATTGATCAGATTAACAAAGACCTGCACCAAGCGGACTTCACCCCCCCAAACATAAACCGCAGCCTGTCCCGGTTCCCATTCCAGCGTCACATCATCGTCACGCAATCGGGTTTCGGTCAATTCGACGGCAGTTTTCAGAACCTGCACCAGATCGACCCGGCCCATCGGTTCGCTTTCGTTGCGGGCAAACGCGCGCAGGTTCTTGATGATCCGGGCCATGCGGGCGGCCATTTCCGAAATACGCCCAAGGTTTTCGCTGGCCCTGTCGCCTTTGCCGCGTTCAAGAAAGGCCGTACCATTGTCGGCGAACTGCTGGATTGCCATCAACGGTTGGTTGAGTTCGTGGCTGATCCCCGCCGACATCTGCCCCAACGCGCTGAGCTTACCTGCCTGCACCAGCTCTGCCTGCGCTTTTTTCAGTGCTGCTTCGGCCTCCTGACGCTCTGCAACTTCGCGGCGCAATGCGGTGTTTGCTTGGGTCAAAGCACGGGTACGCTGCGCCACCCGGCTTTCCAGAACCGTGTTGGCATTCGCCAGCGTCCGTCGCCGTTCCATCGCAAGATACAGCATCGCGCCAAACGCCAGGCAGATCGCTGCGACCGCCGCCGCCTGCAACCCGGCAAGTCGCCGGGCCGGGGCCACGTCCACCAAAACCTCGGCGGTCATATCGATCACAGGCAATTCAAGCGTTAGGTGCAACGCATCGCGTGGCAAATACCGCCCCCAGTTCAGCCGCCACAATTCATGCTGGCCGACCCGCGTCGCGGCAAAATCCACCGAGGCACCCTCTGGCGGTGTCAGCCCGGACTGGCCAACCTCGCGGCTCCAGAACAGCAAGTCCGACCGGTTCGAGATGAAGACGACACCGTCAGAATCAACAAAGAAAACGGCTTCGGTACTGCCCCGCCAAGTTTGTTCAATGTCCTGGACATCGGCAACCACCATCACTGCACCTTCGACTTGCCCGGAGGCGGCAAAAGTCGGAGCGGCATAGGAATATATCCGGTCGCCACTGTCTGGAACCACTTCATGCGCGGTGCCCACCGCACCCTGCATGGCGCGCCTGAACGCTGGATGTGCGGACATGTCTCGCTGTGCCACTGGCTGTGCGGCGACCATAACCCGACCGCTGCGATCCAAGTACATCATGTTGACGGCCGCTGTCTTGTCGGCAACGTCCAGCAACATCGCTTGCGCGTCATGTATTTGTGTCGGTGTATCCAACGCGTGCAAGGCGGGATGTGTCGCCATCAGAACCGCCAGTTCCTGGTAGACCTGCATCTGGGTGCTGAGCCGATCCGCCGCCAGTTCAAGGTCTGCTTCGGCCTTGTCACTTAGCTGAGACAGCGCCTGACGATAGCCATAAGACCAAACAAAACCTGACAGCAGCCCGACAGCGGACAAAAAACCGACAATGATCCAAACTCTCTGCATAGACAGGGTCTTGCATTCAACGCGGCTCGTGGCAAGTGTGCGTCGCATGAAGTCATTCTCGCAATCCCCGACAGACCCGGGTTTCGTTCAGAACCCCTACCCTTTCTATGATCAGGCCCGCACTACTGGTGATCTGTTCTATTGGCGCGACTACGACATGGTTGCTGCGGTGTCCCGCCGTGCCGTGCGGGCACTTCTTCGCGACCGCCGGTTTGGGCGGGAAGTTCCGCCTGAATGCGCGACACAGGGCCCTGCCCATTTGGCCCCCTGGCTGGCTATCGAAGCCCATTCGCTGCTTGAAGCTGAACCCCCGCGACATACCCGCCTGAGGGCGCTTGTTATGCGCGCTTTCACGTCGCGGGAAATATCTGCGTTGCAGCCTTCCATAGAATCGCTATGCCACAGTCTTGTCGAGGCGTTTCCGAATACACCTTTCGATCTGCTGAGCGCTTATTGCACTCAGGTCCCGGTGGTAACTATCTGCCGACTGTTGGGCGTTCCCGAAGACATGGCGCCCAACCTGTTGCAGTGGTCGCATGACATGGTCGCGATGTATCAGGCCAACCGGACACAGGCGACCGAGGATAAGGCCGCCAAGTCCTCTCAGGAGTTCACGGATTTCCTGTTGGGATACATTAAACAACGACGCAACGATCCGCGTGACGATTTGATCACCCGGCTTATCAGCGCCGAGAAGGAAGGCGAAAAGCTGTCCATCGACGAACTGGTCGCAACATGCATCTTGCTGTTGAATGCAGGTCACGAAGCAACGGTGCATTCGCTGGCGAACGGTGTGAAAACCCTGTTGCAAACACATACCAGCCCCGACGTTCTAGGCCCGGACCAGATCGACGCAACGATTGAAGAAATCCTGCGCTATGACCCGCCCCTACACATGTTCACACGGTATGCGTATGAAGACGTTGATATGTTTGGTCATTCGTTCAGGCGCGGTGATCAGATCGCACTTTTGCTTGGCGCTGCAAACCGCGACCCTGCGGTCTGGGATGAACCCGACAGGTTTGATCCGACGCGCTCGATTGAGGTCAACACAAGTTTTGGTGGAGGCATCCATTTTTGCGTCGGCGCACCTTTGGCAAGGTTGGAAATGCGCATAGCTCTGCCCATTCTGTTCAACAGCTGCCCGAACCTGCGGCTTGCCGATCCGCCGACCTATTCAGACAGCTATCACTTCCATGGTCTGGAACGGTTAATGGTTCAGGTCTGACCTGTATAAGGCGCGGATCGATCCGGCGCTGGCAGTACCTGCCTTCTATGCCCCTTCAACCAATGCGTTGAGGGGAAGCATCGTTGTGGACTTGATTTCTTCCATCGACAATAGCGCGGTCACATTGTGCACCCGTACCTCCGAAATCAGCGACTGGTAGAATTGATCATAGGCGCGCGCGTTCTTGACCCGAACCTTGAGAATATAATCAATGTCGCCTGCCAGCCGATGCGCCTCCTGCACTTCGGGATGTTCGCGCAATGCCTTAAGGAACTTGCGCTGCCACTCAGCCTCGTGTTCCGACGTGCGGATCAAAACAAAGAAAGTCGCCTCAAACCCTAGCGCTTCGGCATCCAGCAAAACCGTTTGCTGACCAATGATTCCCGCACTCTTGAGCTTACGAATACGATTCCAGACAGGCGTCTTTGAACTGCCGACCCGAGCCGCTATTTCGTCCAGTGACTGCCCTGCATCACGTTGCAGCTCGGCCAGAATTTTCCGATCCGTATCATCTATCCGCACCGACATTCCAATATTCCTTCCACATCGAAGCTTTCGTTCCAAAATTTTGTTTCGATGGAACGTTTGTCCTTATTTGAGCGCCCATATGGCGCTTTGGTGGGAATATTTCCTATATTGAGGGTCAAGTCAAACCACACCCGAGATGATCCGATGCAGGACGTTCGCACAACAGGCACCAAAGGGCATGTCGACTTTGTCGGCGCAGGTCCGGGCGACCCCGAGTTGCTGACACTCAAGGCGCTGACTGCGTTTGAGCAGGCTGATGTTGTGCTGCATGACCGCCTTATCAGTGAACCCGTTCTGGACATAGCCGGTCAAAGCGCCGCTTTGGTTGATGTCGGCAAAGCCGGATTCGGCCCATCCTGGAAGCAAAGTGATATCGACGCTCTTTTGGTCGAATATGCCCTGAAAGGTAACCGCGTGGTCCGCCTGAAGTCCGGCGATCCGACTGTCTTTGGTCGTCTGGATGAAGAGATTGAGGCCGTCGAGGCGGCTGGAATCACGTGGCAGATCGTTCCCGGTATCACGGCGGCCTCTGCCGCAGTGGCTGGTATCGGCCAAAGCCTGACTCAACGCGGCCGGAATTCCTCGGTGCGGTTCCTGACCGGGCATGACATGAAAGGTTTTGCCGATCATGACTGGAATGCCCTGGCACGGGCCGGTTCGGTTGCTGCGATCTATATGGGCAAGAAATCTGCCCGCTTTATCCAGGGTCGCCTGATCATGCACGGCGCCGATCGCGCTACTCCAGTCACACTGGTCGAAAACGCCTCGCGCCCGAACCAGCGGATTCTGGCCACCACACTGGATCAACTGCCCGCCGACCTGGCCACCGCCGAAATGGACGGACCAGCCCTGACATTCTATGGCCTTGCCCCGCGCGAAGCGACGCAGGCCGTAACCGAATTCAACAAGGAGCTTGCCTGATGGCCCGCGCTTTTACCCCCAAAGTCGTCACCGCAAATGATTTGCTGATAGGTGACGTCATTTACCAGACCGAAGATGACAGTTGGACGCGTGATCTGTCGCAAGCGGAACTGATCACTGACGAAGCACATGCACAGGTGCGTCTGCTGGATGCGGCGCGTCAGGCAAATAAAGTCGTGGGCGCTTATCTGGCCGATGCCGTTGCGGGCAAGAACGGCCCCGAGCCCACCCATTTTCGGGAAGATTTCCGCCGGACTGGTCCGTCCAACTATGCCCACGGCAAACAGGAAACTTCCCCGCAGCCCCGGGCCTGACCTCTGGCCATCTCTCTCCCCTTCAAGGCCCCTAGGTTCGGGGCTGCAAACAAGGACAGCTAGACATGTATCGCTACTCCGAGTTCGACACAGCATTTTTGGCAGAACGTAACGCGCAGTTCCGCGCCCAGGTCGAGCGTCGCATTGACGGCTCGTTGACCGAAGACGAATTCAAGCCGCTGCGCCTGATGAATGGGCTGTACCTGCAACTGCACGCCTACATGCTGCGTGTCGCCATTCCCTATGGCACGCTGAACAGTGCGCAGATGCGTCAACTGGCGCTGCTGGCCGAGAAGTGGGACAAAGGCTATGGCCATTTCACCACGCGTCAGAACATCCAGTACAACTGGCCAAAGCTGAGCGACGTGCCGGATATGCTGGACGCGCTGGCCGAGGTTGGCATGCACGCCATCCAGACTTCGGGCAACACCATTCGCAACGTGACCGCCGACCACTTTGCCGGTGCCGCTGCAGATGAGGTCGCTGATCCCCGCCCTTACGCCGAATTGCTGCGCCAGTGGTCGACCGACCACCCGGAATTCCAGTTCATGCCACGAAAGTTCAAGATCGCCATCACTGGCAGTGAAAACGACCGCGCCGTGATCAAGGCGCATGACATCGGCCTGCAACTGGTTGAGCGTGACGGCGTTCTTGGCGCGCGCGTCATTGTTGGCGGTGGCCTGGGCCGTACGCCCATGATCGGCAAGGAATTGTCCGAGTTTGTCGCCTTTGACGACCTGCTGGCTTATCTGGAAGCCACCGTTTCAGTTTGGAACCAGATTGGTCGCCGTGACAACAAGTACAAGGCACGTATCAAGATCACCGTGCACGAGCATGGCATCGACGCTATCCGCGCCAAGGTCAACGAACGCTTCCTGAAGGTCCGCCCGCAGTTCAAAGGCGCGGATATGAACCTGCTGGAAGAGATCAAGGGCCACTTTGCACCGCCTGCCTTCCGCCAGGCTTCGGTTGCGTCGTTTGAAAGCGCCTATACCAACGATCCGGTTTTCCGCTCGTGGGTCGATACCAACATTGCGCCGCACAAAGACGCGGACCATGCGATCGTCACGATCTCGATCAAGAAGCATGGGGCAACGCCGGGCGATGCAACTGCCGAGCAAATGCGCGTGATGGCCGATCTGGCCGAAGAATTCGCCTATGATGAGCTGCGCATTAGCCATGAGCAGAACGTAATCCTGCCGCATGTCCACAAATCGGACTTGCCTGCAATTCACGCCAAGCTGAAGGAATACGAGCTGGCAACCGCCAATATCGGTCTGATCAGCGATATCATTGCCTGCCCCGGCATGGATTATTGTGCGCTGGCGACGGCGCGTTCGATCCCGGTTGCTCAGGAAATTGCAACGCGGTTCGAGGACCTGAAGCTCGAGCATGACATCGGCCACCTGAAGATCAAGATCTCAGGCTGCATCAACGCCTGTGGTCATCACCATGTCGGCCATATCGGCATTCTGGGTCTGGACCGCGCAGGCGTGGAAAATTACCAGATCACTCTGGGTGGCGATGCGACCGAAAATGCGGCAATTGGTGATCGCACCGGTCCGGGCTTTGCCTATGACGAAATCGTTCCTGCCGTAGAGCGCATTGTCGACACCTATCTGAACCAGCGTGCAAGCGCAGAGGAGACATTCCTGGAAACATATCGCCGGGTGGGCATGGCGCCGTTCAAAAACGCCCTCTACCCCGAGGCCCGCGCAAATGCCGCTTGACCTGATCCAGACGGAACTGGGCCGGGACAGACGCGAACTGACTGAACGTGTCGAAGGCTTGAATGCCCAGTTCCGGCACCACAGCGCTCATGATGTCATGCATGGAGCGATTGACGAGATCGACGAGCTTGCCTTGGTCTCGAGCTTTGGCGCGGAATCCGTCGTGCTGTTGCATATGGCGGCGGTGGTGAACAAGGCAACGCCCGTTCTTTTCGTGGACACGCAGATGCTGTTCACCGAAACGCTGGAGTACCAGCAGGAGGTGAGCGAGCGTCTGGGGCTTACCAACATTCGCATCATCCGGGCCGAGGATGCAGAAGTTGAGCGCGAAGACCCATACGGTGCATTGCGCCTGCGCGACACGGACGCGTGCTGCAACCTGCGCAAGACGTTCCCACTGCAAAAAGCACTGGTGGGGTTCGATGGCTGGATAACCGGACGCAAGCGGTTTCAGGCAGGCACGCGCGCCGCGCTGGAATTCTTCGAGGTCGAGGACGGAACAGGCCGGATCAAGGTCAACCCGCTGGCGCATTGGGCACCCGAGGATGTGCGGGCCTATATGGAAGAAAACAACCTGCCCCGGCACCCGCTGGTGGCCAAAGGATACCCTTCGATCGGCTGTGCGCCCTGCACCTCGCCGGTCAAAGAGGGCGAAGACCCCCGCGCCGGACGGTGGCGCGACCAGAACAAGGAAGAATGCGGCATCCATTTTGTCGATGGCAAGATGATGCGCGTCGGAGAGAAAACATGAACGTAATCGTAACGGATGAGGGCTTTTCGCCCGATGACTGGACCGACGGCTTTGTCACTCTGGATGACGCCGCCAATGACGTGGTCGCGCTGGACGTCAGTTCCGAGACTGACCCAGACGAACTGTATGACCGGTTGGGCGGCACCAGGCTGGTTCGGATAGACTTCCCCTCTTTCGCAGATGGTCGCGGCTTTACCATCGCCCGCACATTGCGCTTGAAGGGCTACAAAGGCCGGTTACGCGCCAAAGGGCATGTGCTTGCCGATCAATACGCCATGGCGCGCCGCAGCGGCTTTGACGAGGTCGAGATCGACGGAGAACTGGCAGACCGCCAACCCGAAGATCAATGGCTAGCCCGCGCGAACTGGAAAGAGAATAACTATCAGGCTCGCCTGCGCGGCTGAACCCCGCACTCGCCAGCTTGTGACGCAAAGGGGGCAATCTGTCCCCTTTTCCTGACTTGGATCAAAGATTAAACGGAGATGTCGGTTTAGCAGACCGGCAGGTAAACGATGACAGAGATGAAGCCCGTGAGCGAAGCAACCGCCGTAAAAGTCCCCGTCCTGCCGGACGCGCAAACTGTAACCGATGTCAAACACTGGACCGACAGCCTGTTTTCATTCAAGGTGTCTCGCCCGGCCTCGCTGCGTTTCCGTTCGGGCGAGTTTGTGATGATTGGTCTGCTGGGTGACAACGGCAAGCCGTTGCTGCGCGCCTATTCCATCGCCTCGCCCTCGTGGGATGAAGAGCTGGAGTTTTATTCGATCAAGGTTCAGAACGGCCCGCTGACCTCGAAGTTGCAACATATCAAACCGGGTGACCAGATTATCCTGCGTCCCAAACCGGTTGGCACATTGGTGCATGACGCCCTGCTGCCCGGCAAGCGCCTGTGGTTTTTTGCGACCGGCACCGGCTTTGCGCCTTTTGCCTCGCTGCTGCGTGAACCGCAGACCTATGAGGACTATGACGAGGTCATCATCACCCACACCTGCCGCGAAGTGGCAGAGCTGGAATATGGCCGTCAGCTGATCGACAGCATCCGTCAGGACGAACTGTTGGCCGAACTGATCGGTGAAGGATTTGCCGACAAGATCCGCTATTACCCGACCACCACACGGGAAGAGAGCCCAAAGATGGGTCGCATCACCACTTTGCTTCAGGACGGCACCGTGTTTTCCGACTTGGGTATTGACGGTGGCATCAAGCCCGAAACCGACCGTGCAATGGTTTGCGGTTCGTTGGCTTTCAACCTGGATATCAAGGAAATCCTCGAAGGGTTTGGATTGCGTGAAGGTGCAAACTCAGAACCCAAGGAGTTCGTGATCGAAAAAGCCTTTGTCGGCTAAAGCAACCCTGCGTTCAGGGCTTTGCCACTCTGAACGCGAAAAACACCGGCAGAAAACAAGTTTTTTCGCATTACCCTGTATTTATGCCGCTTGAAGTGCGGCTCTGCCCGGTTTAAATTCCGGGCTCGAAATTCTGCAATCATCAAAGGAATGAACCCATAGCTCGCAGACCTCACAACGCGCCGCCACAGAGAGACACCGGCCCGCGCGTCAATGATAAGATCCGTGCCCCCGAAATTCGCCTGATTGGCGCCGAAGGTGAAAACGTCGGGGTGGTTCATCCCGCCAAAGCCATGCAGATGGCCGCAGATGCAGGTCTTGATCTGGTCGAAATCTCGCCCAATGCGAACCCACCGGTCTGCAAGATCATGGATTTCGGCAAGTACAAGTACGAAACGCAAAAACGCGAAAACGAAGCGCGCAAAAAACAAAAAGTCATCGAAGTGAAAGAGGTCAAGTTCCGACCGAACACCGATACGCATGACTATGACGTCAAAATGAAGAACGTCTTTAAGTTTCTGGAAAAGGGCGACAAGGTCAAAGTCACCCTGCGCTTTCGTGGCCGTGAAATGGCACACCAGAACCTGGGTCGCGAATTGCTGGAACGTGTGGCCGAAGACATCAAAGAGGTCGGCAAGATCGAAAACATGCCGAAGATGGAAGGCCGTCAGATGGTCATGATGATCGGCCCGCTTCCGCATAAGTAATCTGCTTAAAAGACAGAAACGATCAAAGCCCCTTCGCTGCCGAAGGGGCTTTTTTGTTCAGGTCGCGCGTCTGTTTCGTAACCAGTTGACCGCATCTCTGAAGTCGAAAAGCAAGGAAATTATGTCAACGATCAGAAGCACCCAAAGAAACTTGATAAAGGCAATGCTCAGGGTCGCATCGGAAAACAACAAAAGCGTTACGATGACAACCAGTGGAACCCAGCACAGAATGTGCGGCAAAGCCATCGCACCGCTCATCCCGCGCGCAACCGCCATGATGGGTATGTTCAGCGCCATACCGGTAATCGCCAGAACAGCGATGAGCATCCCCTGCGGCTGATCCAGGAAAGCAAGCGGAACCAAATTAACCGGCACCAATATTACGGCCACCCAGATCTGCACCCAAAGGGGAAGCGCGCGGAAACTGCGCCAAATATCCAGCGCCATTGATTTCGCCTTTTCAGATACTTCTCCCGCGACACTAACAAATAAGCTGCGGGCGAACAGTGCGCTCACGGTAATGTCAAAGCACGGCGGAAATGGCGCGTTCCAGTTTGCTGACGAGTTCGCCTATCTGTTCCTCTTCGATGATAAAAGGCGGCGCCAGCAGGACGTGATCGCCGTTCCGGCCATCCCGCGTGCCTGCCATGGGATAGCAAATCAACCCTTCAGCCAGTGCTGCCTTTTTCACCTTACCTGCGATGCCGCGTGATGGATCAAAAGGTTCCTTGGTGTCACGGTCAACGACCAGTTCAACACCTCGGAACAACCCACGACCACGGATATCTCCCACGTTCGGGTGCTGTCCGAATGCTGCCTCAAGGGCAGATTGCAGCTTGTTGCCCATGACCCCGGCACGCGCAGGTAAATCCCGTTCGGTCAACTCACGGACCACCGCCAATGCGGCGGCTGTGGCGACCGGATGACCGACATAGGTGTGCCCATGCTGGAAAAACCCTGATCCATCGCGGATCGCGTCATAGATTTTACCGGTGCACAGCATGGCTCCGATTGGTTGATATCCAGCCCCCAACCCCTTGGCAATACAAAGAATATCCGGTTCGATACCGTCATGATCGCAGGCAAACATGTGACCGGTTCGGCCCATACCGCACATCACCTCATCCAAGATCAGCAACACACCATAGTGGTCGCAAATCTCGCGAATACGCTTGAAATATCCTTCAACCGCAGGAACTGCGCCAAGGGTGGCCCCGACCACTGGTTCGGCCATAAATGCCATGACCGTATCGGGACCCAGCCGCAGGATTTCAGTTTCCAATTCATTCGCCACACGCTGGCCGTAGTCAAAACTGCTCTCGTCTTCCGGTTTTTCAGCATATTCGTAGCAGGCAGAGATATGGGTCATCTCGATCAGCATCGGAGCGAATTGTGCCCGTCTCCATGCGTTACCCCCTGCGGACAAAGCCCCCAAAGTGTTGCCGTGATAGCTTTGCTTTCGCGCGATAACGTGACGGCGTTCAGGTTGTCCGATCTCTAGAAAATATTGGCGCGCCAGTTTGATCGCCGCTTCGGTCGCCTCCGACCCGCCCGAAACAAAATACACACGGTCCAGATCCCCCGGTGCATGCCGGATCAACAATTCGGCCAAAGCCTCGGCCGGTTCCGATGTCATGAACCCGGTATGTGCAAAAGCGATCTGTTCCACCTGTTGCTGTACCGCTTGGATCACGGCCTGATTCGAATGACCCAGACATGATACCGCGGCATCACCGCAATCCAGGTATCGCTTGCCCTCTGCATCAATCAGATAACAGCCATCGCCGCCAACTGCGACGGGGAGGTCCGATTTCGTGTGACGTGGGAAAACATGACTCATTTCTTTGCCCTTCCAAGCAATTCAACTAATGCTGCGACCGAAGCCGCGTTATCTGCCCAAGGTCTGCCATCCGGCCCCGTCAGACTGTTTTCAAACCCAACCCGCACGTCACCACCGCGTCGTGCAGCCTCGGCCAGACAGGCATGTTCTTGCGCACCAAAGGCGCACACCATCCAACGAGCCGGGCTTTTTGGAAAAGCCTCGAGATCGGCTGGCATAGATTGCTGTCCATCGCTGTATCGCCCCAGAACAAGCAAACGGTCTGTCTGGTTCGCCTGTACGATGCCCTGAGCGCGCCAATGGTCCAGTAATCGTGCGTCCTCTGCATCATACAAAATGTGCTGAACCCGTGTGCCCTGATCCGCGCATTGTGCATAGACCCTGGGTGCAAGGTTAAGGTCGCGGGCGATTTCACGCACCGAGATTGAGGCCCATTCAGGTCGCACCTTTCGCAGACAGTCCAGTTGCGATGCTACGTCGAACTGCCCGGCGGCTTCAGTCGTGATCTGTAGCTTCATTTCTGGAACCTCGCGCTGCAATTCCGCGAGCGTTTCCCGGTACAATCCGGCGTCCAGTGAATGCCGTCCGTCTGCATCTCGAATATGCAGATGCAACCCGTCCGCACCCGCAGCAAGACAATCCCGTGCTGACGTGACGATCTGATCAATCCTGAGCGGTAAGGCGGGATGATCCAACGCGCTCCGCCGGGCGCCGTTTGGCGCAACCAGAATGTAGGGCCTGTCCAAGCTGTCAGTTGTTTTTGATGTCATAGCACCACCCAAGTCTTTGCCTTCAGTTAGATTCGCTGGATGACGTTTTCAATTTACACTAAAGAAAACATATGTTTCTTTTTGGTATGGCACCCACCCTTGCAGCCTTGACCAGCCAAATTCGGCGCGAGATCGACGAGATGCCTGCGCAGATGCAAGTCGCGGCGAAATATATCATCGACCATCCCGGTGATTTCGGCCTGAACCCGGTCCGGGTGACCGCTGACCGGATCGGCATCAGCACCAGTGTTCTTGTTCGACTGGCACAGCGTATGGGTTTCGACAGTTTTGACGCCTTCCGCCACCCATTTCGCCTTGCCCTCACAACAGACAGCGAAGACAGGATAGGTCATGGGTGGCTAACCACATCACCCGGACAAGACCCTTTCCACGGCGCACAGGCCAGATTCGCGCGCAATGAGATGAATGTTGTGTCCCGCTCTCTGCGTCTGATGGAGCCGAATTTGGCCAAGCGTGCCGTTGAATACATGGTGTCTGCACGTCACTGTTATGTGACCGCCACAAGGGCCAGCCATGCGCTGGCCTATTATTTTCACTACGCCGGCCGCATGGCCCATCCCGGGTTACAGCTGATACCTCGGCACATGGGCTCGGCCATCGATGACCTTGTCGAGGCCACGTCTGCGGATTGTTTGTTTGCGATCACGGTCCATCCCTACTCCGCAGATACGATCCAGTCGATGCGCTTTGCCCGCGATCGGTCTATGAAGATTGTACTGCTTTCGGATAGCGAGGTGATTGCCCCCGGCGTCAACCCGGATGTGGTTCTGCCCGTCAGCACCCGCACATTACATCCGTTTTCAAGCTTTTCCGGCGCGATGGCGGTTCTGGAATGCCTGCTCGGTCATCTCTTTGATGCAGGAGGAGACGCTGCACGGGACAGGGTCGAACAGTTTCAAAAGGCGCGGGAGGACACCGGCGCGTATTGGCGGCCCGGCGTGTTGCCAAGGATGAGAAAACCCTAGAATATGAATAGTACATACGCAATATAGCGGACCTTGGCGGCGGTCAGTCGTTTCGTTTCGCTCGCGGCTGAGGTCTGGTCGGGATTTCCTTCAGCAACCCGCCAACACCCATTCCGGCAATATCTGCACCTGTTGTTTCAATCCCGCATGCAACACGCGACAGCACCCAATCCGCCCCATTCAACGCCGGAGAGCGGGCGCATCCTGGCAAGCCGATCACAGGTCGGCCCTGCAAGTCCCCCAGAAACAGCAGGTTTCCCGGATCAACCGGCATACCAAAGCGATCAATCGTCCCACCGGCCTGCCGAACGGCCGACGGTGCGACATCGTTCGGATCCGAGGTGGCCGATCCCGTCAATATCATCAGAAGATCGCCCTTCCCCTTAGAAATCGCGCTGGTCAAGGAATCTGTTCGATGCGGAACAATCTGCACCTGCGCAAGCTCCATTCCCAATGCGTCGACCCGTCCCCGAATGGCCGCAATCCCCTTATCGTTCGGTGGGCCACCGGGAATTTCCGTGACAACAAGCCCGGCTGTCCGATGAACAGGCCGCGCCAAACGCACAGCCCCTTGTGCCAGCCCGGCGGCGCGCCGAACATCAGCCTCTGGCACAGCGTATGAGATGACCTTGATGGTCGCCACCATGCCGTTCGCCCCCATTTGCTGATACTGCGGAACGGTCGCAACGGTAATCATCGGATTGACCAGATTGAACAATTCAAGTGCACGAACATCAAGCACGGCAACCCCAGGCCCGTCGGCCAAAAGGTTTACCCGCCCGGTAAATGCCTCGGTTACCCGCAAGTTGGCTGAAGCTGGATCAGGTGCCAGCGCAGACGCCAGCTTGCGCGCAGCCTGATCTTCATGGCAATCACCGGTATCCAACCGGGCAACAATGACCTCGTTTAGACCAGCCTTTTCCAGTTGCTCCACATGTTCCGAGCGCAATTCAAGCCCTTTGCGAAGCTTTCGCCCATCCGCTGTAACCGAATGCGCCAGAATGGCCCCCTCTGCCCGGGACACCGGCACAGGTCCAAATTTCATGATTTCCCTCGAAGAACTGCAGTGATTTGCGCCAGTATCGCAACCGCGATTTCCGAGGGACCGGCGGCCCCGATATCCAAGCCAA
Organism: Ruegeria sp. AF5; assembly: GCF_056541905.1. Lineage (NCBI taxonomy): Bacteria > Pseudomonadati > Pseudomonadota > Alphaproteobacteria > Rhodobacterales > Roseobacteraceae > Ruegeria > Ruegeria sp. AF5. The sequence goes on along the minus strand of NZ_JBQFYZ010000003.1, from coordinate 155,746 downwards.
TGGGCCCATGAATGCCAGAGATTTGCGCATCGGTGAAACCGGCCGCTTTCATACGCTCAATGCGCTTGGCATGGGTGCGTGTTGACCCTAATGCACCAATATAGAACACATCGGCGTCCAATGCGGCTTGTAGCGCCGGATCATCAAGTTTTGGGTCATGTGTCAGCAAGACAATCGCGGTCCGCGCGTCCAATCCCAGCTTCGCAACGGCTTCATCCGGCCAATCCGTCAGGATCGTTTCGCCGGGAAAACGCGCACTGGACGCGAAGGCGTCACGTGGGTCGATGATGGTTGGATCGTAGCCCGCAATCCGCGCCATCGGCACCAGAGCCTGCGCAATGTGAACCGCCCCAACGACCAGCAACCTTAGCGGCGGGTTGTGCACTGCGACAAAGGTCTGGCCATCTTCTTCGAACCCTGACCGATCCATGCGCAGCCTGTCGGCATAAGCGTTGCGGCGCAACGCCCTGCGCCCGGTCTCGACATTGACTTCGTAGGCAATGGGTGCACGAGCGGTCCGAGCGGCAACCAGTTCCGCCAACATAGGTTCGGGCAGGACTTGTCCTATGGGTTCGACAAGAATGCGTATGGTCCCCCCACAAGCCAAACCAACCGCAAAGGCATCGTCGTCACTGACCCCGAATTCAAGCAAACGCGCTTCGCCTTCGTCAATGGCTTCAAGCGCCTCGACGATAACAGCACCTTCGACACATCCACCAGAAACGGAACCTTCGATCCGACCATCGCCACCAATCACCAATTGGGATCCCACCCGCCGCGGCGCACTGCCCCAGGTTTCGACAACTGTAGCGAGCGCCGCGCCGCGCCCGCTGCGGTGCCAGTCAAGCGCCGTTTCAGGACTGTTGTCGAATCGCTTCATCGGAACCTCTGGATGACCTATTACACCAACATAAGCGGGATTTGCGGGATGAAAAGCGCACCAAGCTTACCAAAAGGTCTATATTGGACCCCATTAGGCAACGCCACGGCCTGAAAGATATTCAACAAATCATAGCATTGATTGTTTGTGACCCGAGTTCTAGCCTGTACAGGCAACCGGCATCGGGTCTGGCTTGCATACCAAACAATTCATAGATCGGAGACATGCAGTTGAAACGTATTCTTGCACTGGGCGCGGCAGTTGGTCTTTTGACTTCAACCGCAGCGTGGGCTGACACATTCCAACGCTATGGAGAGGTTGAAGGCTGGAAAGTCTTCATCGACAATGAAAAGAAATCCTGCCTGATCGAGGCCGTTGATGATGCGGAAAACGTCGTTCAGATGGGACTGACCGAAGATCGCGGTGTGGGATATGTCGGCGTGTTCACCAAGGCTGAAACCGATATCAAACGTGGCGAGACGCAAGAAGTTGCTATCCTGCTGGGCGACAACATCTATCTGGGTGAAGCAACCGGCATGAAAGGTAACATCACCAAAGGCTATTCCGGTGGATATGTCCTGTCGGACAGCCCTCAGTTCGCGGATGATCTGGCCAAGAAAAAGGTCATGATCGTTTTCCCTGAGACAACATATGCCTTCACAGTCGATCTGACAGGCACTTACAAAGCCATGGAGATGGCCCGCAAGTGCAATGAAGAACAGCTGTCGTAAGCTGCTAGTCGGAAAGCGCGGCCATCAGCCGCGCTTTCTGCCCATGATCGTCGGGTTGTGAAATCGCTGTGGCCAAGTCTTCGAGTGAGGCAATCGAATGCCCTGCGCGAAAACTGTCAACATGCGGCAGCATCGCGGCAACCCCTTGCGCCCTGGGCGCGAACCCGTCCCAACGCAACAAGGGATTCAGCCAGATCAGGCGTTTTGAGGACAGGTGCAGACGCTCAATCTCTTTCCTAAGGAGCTCGGGATCACCTCGCTCGAGCCCGTCGGTGATCAGCAGAACAACCACCCCTTGCCCCATCACCCGGCGTGACCAGTCCCGATTGAATTGATGCAGGCACTCGCCGATACGAGTGCCGCCCTCCCAATCCTGTGCCTCGGCACCTGCGGCGGCAAGTGCCGCGTCTACATCTCGTTGGTGCAGGTGGCGCGTTATGTTGGTCAGGCGTGTGCCGAATGTGAAGGCATGGACCTTGGCCCAACCCGCTCCCTTGGTGTTCGATACCGTGTGCAGGAAATGCAGGATGATCCGACTGTACTGGCTCATCGAGCCGGAAATATCGCAAAGTGCGACAAGATTTGGCCAGCGCGGTTTGGGTTGTAGTCTGGCAATATCGCGCAACTCACCCCCTTGCCGCATGGCCGCGCGCAAGGTGCGGGCACGGTCGATGCGGTGCCCCAGATGGCTGGTCTGCCCGCGGCGTGATTCAATTGGCTTTACTGGCAGTGTCATCCGCGCCAATACGCGCTTGGCCTGCGCGATTTCGGCCGTGCTCATCTGCTCGAAGTCCAGATTGCGCAGCCGCTCCTCGGACGATGCAGTCTGGGTTGCGTCGATTTCGATCTCGGTTTCGTCTTCCCCTTGTCCTGCAGCGTCCGGCAAATCACGCTCAACCCCGTCCAGCAGCGCCTCAGCTGCGCGCTTTTCACCGGCATCGGCCTTGCGTTCTTCCTGAACGCCGCGAATTGCAGGAAGCATCATAGCCATCATGTGTTCCATGTAACGCGGATCTCGCCAGTACATTCGGAAGACTTGCGCAAAAACCACGCGGTGTTCCGGGCGGTTCACGAAACAGGCGTGTAAGGTCCAATAGAAATCCTGTTTCTCGGAAAAACCTGCCGCCTGCACCGCACGAATTGCGTCGATCACACGACCGGGTCCGATTGGCAGCCCAGCCTTTCTGAGTGCGCGGGCAAAATGGGTGATGTTGTGCGCCAGCTTTGGGTTGTCTGGGATATCCAGCGGAAGTTGTTCGGCCATCAGACGTTATGGGGGCTCTGCCCCCATACCCCCGGAGTATTTGGAAAAAGATGAAACATCAGACCGGTTCGAGCGTGGCCTTGGCCTCGTCGAGGATGCGTTTGGCCTCGGACCCCTGAAGTTTTTGAATGTCGTCCTGATATTTCAGGATCGCACCCAGCGTGTCGCCGATCACCTCGGGGCTGAGGTTCAACACATCCAGCGCCAACAGGCATTTCGCCCAGTCGATGGTCTCGGCCACACCGGGTTTCTTGAACAAATCCTCGGTGCGCAAACGTTGAACGAAGGCTACAACCTCGCGACTAAGCCCTTCCGCAGCTTCAGGCGCGCGCGCATGCAGAATTTCGATCTCACGTTCGAAATCAGGATAATCAACCCAGTGATACAGGCAGCGACGCTTGAGGGCATCGTGCACTTCGCGGGTCCGGTTCGACGTGACAATTACAATCGGTGGTTCGGGTGCTACAACAGTGCCCAGTTCAGGAATCGTGATCTGAAAATCACTCAGAGCTTCCAGTAGAAAGGCTTCGAACGGTTCATCGGTCCGGTCCAGTTCGTCGATCAGAAGAACCGGCGCTCCATTTTCGTCCGGGCGCATTGCCTGCAACAAGGGGCGTTCGATCAGGTATTCATCCGAAAACAGTTCCGCCTGCAACGCGCCCCGGTCGGCCCCACCTGCGGCCTCGGCCGTTCGGATCGCGACCATCTGCGCCGGAAAGTTCCATTCGTAAACGGCAGAAGACGCATCCAGACCTTCGTAGCATTGCAGACGGATCAGGCGCCGGTTCAACCCGGATGCCAGAGCCTTGGCGATCTCGGTCTTTCCCACCCCTGCCTCGCCTTCCAGAAACAACGGGCGTCCAAGCTTCAGCGACAGGAACACAACCGTCGCAAGGGCGCGACCACAGACATAGCCCTGACGACCCAGCATCTGCTGCACGGCATCGATGGAAACTGGCTGTGTCATGGAACCCCTTTCTGCTTTAGGGATAAACAGGTCATGCAACCGTCTGGCCGTCAAGGCCTCAACCTTTCTCAGAGCTACGACGTTCAGGTCGGTTGACAAGATTTTCTTTGTGGCTTGCGCGGACGCAGTTGGTCTTTCGCAACAGCTATGTTAGCGGAAGGCCATGACCGACACCCTTACGCTCCACCGCCCCGACGACTGGCACCTGCATCTGCGCGATGGCGCGATGCTACAAGCCGTTCTGCCCGAAACCGCGCGCCATTTCGCCCGTGCGATCATTATGCCGAACCTAGTGCCGCCGGTTGTGCGTGGCGACCAAGCTGTCGCCTATCGAGACCGCATTCTGGCGGCCCTTCCCGACGGTATGACGTTCGAGCCGCTGATGACCCTGTATCTGACCGAAAATACAGATGCCGCAGATGTCGCAGCGGCCCATGCCAGCGGTGTGATCAAAGCCGTCAAGCTGTACCCTGCCGGGGCTACGACCAACTCTGCCTCGGGTGTGCGCGATTTCGACAAAGTGCGCCCGGTGCTTGAGAAGATGGCCGAAATCGGCTTGCCCATGTGCGTACATGGCGAGGTGACGGATCCCGAGATCGATATATTTGACCGCGAAGCCGTGTTCATCGACCGGGTTCTTGATCCGATCCGCAGATCGACACCAGGCTTGCGTGTGGTGATGGAACATATCACCACGTCCAATGGTGTGGATTATGTCAAAGCCAACGCGATTGATCTGGGTGCAACGATCACGGCGCATCACCTGATTATCAACCGCAACCACATCCTGGTTGGTGGCATCAAACCGCATTACTACTGCCTTCCCGTTGCCAAGCGCGAAGAACACCGTCTGACCCTGCTATCCGCTGCAACATCGGGCGATGCGCGGTTTTTTCTGGGTACAGACAGCGCCCCGCACACGGATGCAAACAAGGAAATGGCTTGTGGCTGTGCCGGTTGTTTCACAGCGACCAACACTATGTCTTTGGTCGCCGAGATGTTTGACCGGGAAGGTGCTTTGGACAAGCTGGAAGGATTTGTGTCGCTCAACGGGCCAGGTTTCTATCGCTTGCCCGTGAACCAGGAGATGATCACCCTGACCAAGGGTGAGCCCGTTTCGTATCCCTCAAAGATTGACACAGGCGATGGACCGGTCACTGTGTTTGACCCGGGCTTTCCGTTGCACTGGCGCGTGGCTTAACCCGCCACTTGTTCGGCCAAATCGCGAGCACGTCCCCCGGTGCGCAGCATCGACCAGATCGTGTCCGCCTCATCCGCGCCGATCAGCTTGGTCGCTTTGTCGCGCACGCGATCCTCGCGGTCAGACAGCGGCATTGGGTTCAGCAGATCATGCGTTGCTTCGCGGCGAATACCATCGCGACGCAGCAGGGACAGATGCGCCTGCGTTTCTGACAGGCTGTCATCTGCCTTGACCGTGATGCGGTCGCGCAAAGACGTTATACGCGGGTCGAGGCAGACCTTGTCAGTGAAACTGCCTGGCAAAGCCGTATCATATCCCAGCGCCTGCATCGCGATCACTGTCCGATAGGAAAACTTGGCTCCCAGTCCGGTTGTCGGCGACAGCTGATTGCACACACTCATCCAGCGCGGATGCGTTTTTATCTGGATCTCGGCGACCTCGGGTTCTGCTATGTCCAACTCCCGCGCAGCTTCCAGCGCGGCGTGAAGACCGTGGCAACAGGCGTGAAACTTGTGGCTGACCGTTTCAAACAGCCATTCATCGCCCAACCCATCCAGAGCAGTTTGGTCTGCTGCGCCTTGATGCGTTGCGCCAAACCCAAAAGGACCTTCCAGCGCGTCGGCGTTGGCCTGAAAACCGCGCTGCACCAGCAAGGCGGTCTCGACCCCTGCCGAGGCGGCAAGTCCGGCGTTATACGGCTTGCCCATGGTTCCGAACTGCGCCTTCAGCCCCGCCGCACGCGTTGCCGTCAGACCCAGAACCATTCGCATCTGGTTTGCGTTAAACCCCAGCAAACGGCCAACAGCAACTGCCGCCCCGAAGGCACCGGATGTTGCCGTCTGATGAAACCCTGCCTGATAGTGGCCGCGTCCCAGCCACAAGCCAATTCGGATTGAGGTTTCCATACCCACCAAAACGGCTTCGAGCATGTCGACTAGAATACGGTCATCCCATTCGGCCACAGCAAGGGCTGCGGGCAAAATGGCGACGGAAGGATGCCCGATATGGGCGAAATGCGTGTCATCGTAATCCAGCGCGTGGGACACCGTGCCATTGACCAACGCCGCACCGCGCAGCGGTGCCGAGTCGCCGCCAAAGAGATGCGCCTGAGGGTTTCCGCCCTCGGACAGTATCATGTCGCGAACCGTGGCTGAGACGGGTTCGCGCGCGCCTGCCCGGCCCACAGCGACCCAGTCAAGAACAGAAAGCGACGTGACGATTCTTGCCTGAGACGACGTCGAAACCGGGCCTGCCGCAAAAGCGGCCAATGATGCTGTAAATTCCGTCATGCGCGTAGTCTAGCGTGCGCCTGACAAGGGTAAAGACCTAGCTGTGGAGTTGTTGCGCGCGCGTCTCGAACGCGCGCACGATCCGATGCATGGCTTCGTTGAATACCACGCCGATAATCCCTTGCAGGATGGCATTCTTGAATTCGAAGTCCACATGGAACGAGACGTTGCACCCCCCATCAGGCGCGTCCTCGAACTGCCAGTCGGATTTCATGTATTTGAAGGGGCCGTCCAGGTATTCGGTGTCGATTTTCCTTTGATCCGCAAACAGAGTTACTTTGCTGCCAAAACGTTCCCGGAAAACCTTGAACGAGATGACCAGATCCGCCTCCATCACCTCAGCCTCTTCCAGCGCATAGGTCTTGCGAATGCGGGCAGCAGCGCACCACGGCAGAAATTGCGGGTACTTGGCCACGTCGGCAACCAGGTCGTACATCTGCTGGGCTGTATAAGGCAGGTGGCGGGTTTCCGAATGGATAGGCATGATGTCCGGTATTTGCAGGTGACAATGGCGCGTCATGTCGTATGTTGCGCGCCAAAGATCAAGGGGGCTGCGATGACTGACCGCGCATATGTGATAGATGAGATGATCTCGGCAAAGGCCATCGCTGCTCGAATCGAGGAGCTGTGTCGCGACATTTCGGCAGAGTTCAAAGACACCGACAAGCTGGTGGTCGTGGGTCTGCTGCGCGGCAGCTTTGTATTCATCGCCGACCTTGTGCGCGAACTTGACCTTCCGATCGAAGTGGATTTCCTTGAAGCTTCTTCTTACGGAGACGCGATGGAGAGCAGCCGGGAAGTTCGTATTCTCAAAGACTTACGCGGCGCAATTGAAGGGCGCGACGTGCTGGTTGTCGAGGATATCGTTGACACCGGCCATACGTTGAACCATGTCACCAAGTTGCTGCAAAGCCGTAACCCCGCGCGCCTGAAATCCATTGCCCTGCTGGACAAGCCGAGCCGCCGCGAAGTGGATTTCCGATCAGACTGGATCGGGTTTGAGATTCCAGACGAATTTGTCGTGGGATATGGAATTGACTACGCCCAACGCAATCGCAACCTGCCCTATATTGGCAAAGTCCGCTTTACAGACGAATAGCTGAGCGGGCAATTTACAGATCTCGTGCTCAGACCCGTTTAACAATTCAATTTCCAGAATATCATTGGACTATCATCGCCTCGTCGCTTTACCTTTCAGGAAATAGCAGGAGTATTGATGATGAAGCGGTTTTTCGCGATAGCGGGCGTCTTTTTGGCGATCGTGTCCCTTGCAGGTGCGTCTTATGCAAAAGACAACAAGGGCAAAGGGCAAGGTGCCAACAAAACCAAAGTAGAGAAATCCATTAAGTCAAACGGCAAAGCTGTTCCGCCCGGTCAAATCAAACGATACACCCGAGGTCAGAAATTGCCGGACGACCTGCGTTTTGATTATATTAACGACCTCGACAACTGGAAGCTCAAGCCACTGAAGCCGGGGCAACGGTATATTCGGGTCGACGACGAAATAATCTCGATATCGGATGATACGAAGACTGTAATAGAAGCTGTTGGAATCGTTGGCGATCTGATGAACTGAAAGCCTCGGTCCTAGCAGTCGCGGCCTAACACAGCTTCGATGGCCTTCAAAAATACCCCGGTCCCAATCGGAATAAGCGCATCCGGGAAGTCGTAGTCCGGGTTGTGCAACTGGGGATGGTCGCTCCCCGACCCCAACCAGAACATGGCGGTTTTCGCGCTTTTTCCAAACTGGCCGAAATCTTCTGAAAACCGCTGTGGCTGATCGGTCAACCTGCAAGAAACGCCCTGCTCCGTGCAGGCCTTGGACAGGATCGAAACTGCTTCCGGGTGATTGGCACAAGCCTCAAACACTTCGTCATAACTGATTTCGACCGCCAGCCCTTCGGCTTTGGCCGCTTCGCGGACCAGCGACTCAGCGTCGGTGATCAGTTGCGCCATTCTCGCGTCCGTGACGGTGCGAAGCGTCACCCACAGCTCGGCCCGCCCCGGTGCTACTCCGACCGTGCGCTCACCCAACGTGGCATGTGTGACGGTCGTCAACGCGTAATCGTCATTCAGATCCCCGCCGCCGCCTAACGCGGTCAAAGCCGGCATCAGGCGTGCCAGCGCACCGGCAGGTGACACCCCATCTTGCGGAGCGGCAGCATGTGACGTCTTTCCGGTCAGAACGATCTGCATCCCGCGTGAGGCGCAATTGGCAGAACCGCTGCAAATTTCGACCGCCCCCAACTCCAATCCCGGTAAGTTGTGCAAAGACAACACCAGGTCGGGCGCAACCTCGGCGTATTGGGGATCAGCTCGGAAAGCGATTGCACCATGGCCGGTCTCTTCGGCTGGCTGGAAAATCAATACGACGCGGCCCTTCTTGGGGCGTTGATGATTCAACACGTCTGCCACGCCCAGAACCATTGTCATATGACCGTCGTGGCCGCACAAATGCCCTTTGCCCGCGACCTGAGATACATGGGAATGGTTCGCCAACTCCTGGATCGGCAGCCCATCCAGTTCGCAGCGAATGCCCAGCGTGGGACCGGGTTGGCCACTTTCGAAAACAGCAGCGATCCCGTGCCGACCTATTCCGGTCATAACATGGTCAGCACCAGCGTCGCGCAGAAATTCAGCCACCCGCGCCGCGGTTTTCTTTTCTTGTCCCGAAAGTTCGGGGTGTTGATGCAGCTCGTGGCGCAGACGAGTCAGTCGCGCGATCTTATCCGGTGTCACGCTTTTTGTAGCTTTTCTAGACGCGCCGCGCGCAGTCGGGTGAAATCGTCACCAGCGTGATAAGAAGACCGGGTCAAAGGTGTCGCAGATACCATCAGAAAGCCTTTGCCGTATGCCGCCTTTTCGTATGACGCGAACTCGTCGGGTGTAACGAAACGATCAACGCCGTGGTGTTTCGGCGTTGGTTGCAGATACTGGCCAATCGTCAAAAAATCGATATCCGCCGCGCGCATATCATCCATGACCTGGCGCACCTGCTGTTCGTTTTCGCCAAGCCCAACCATGATGCCAGACTTGGTAAAGATCGACGGATCAAGTTCTTTCACCCGCTGCAAAAGACGCAGGGAATGGAAGTACCGCGCACCGGGGCGAACCTCGGGGTACAAACCCGGTACGGTTTCCAGATTGTGATTGAAGACATCCGGCTTCGCCTGAACCACAATTTCCAGAACATCCGCATCGCATTTCAGAAAATCGGGTGTCAGAATCTCGATCGTGGTTTTGGGAGAGCGGTGCCGCACCGCGCGGATGGTCTGCGCAAAATGCTCGGCTCCTCCATCGCTCAGATCATCCCGGTCGACAGAGGTGATAACCACATGGTTCAGGCCAAGTTTTTCGACTGCATGTGCCACCCGGCCGGGTTCAAAGGCGTCAAGGTCGTCTGGGCGACCGGTAGCGATATTGCAGAATGTGCAGCCACGGGTACAAATCTCGCCCATGATCATCATGGTGGCGTGACCCTGGCTCCAGCATTCGCCGACATTGGGGCATCCTGCCTCTTCGCAGACGGTGACCAGATTGTTGTCGCGCATGATCCGGCGCGTATCTGCATAACCTTTGCCGCCGGGTGCCTTGACCCTGATCCAGTTCGGTTTCTTGGGCTGCGCATTATCCGGGCGGTGCGCTTTTTCCGGATGGCGCTGTTCGGGGATCTTCAGATCTCGCACGGGCAATTTTCCTGACTTTGGGTCAATCCTGTCGCTCATAACATAGACAGATGCGCAGTGTTACACCAGCGGCGCATAGCCGCTATGCAACGCCGCCGTGCATAAGCAAGAGCACGATTGCAAATTCCCGTTTTACCGCATGTTTTCAATGCCTAATGAGAAGAGATTATTAGTTCAAAATGCGGCGTTTCGTCGATTGAAGGTAGTTTGGAACTGTTTTAAGTCACAACAAAATCACAAGTGAATCACAGGAGCTTGACCATGAAATCCGGCGCAATTCTGCCCAACGTGACCTTTCACACCCGTGTCCGTGATGACTCAATCGAAGGACCAAACCCATTCCGTTGGGAAGACAAGTCCACCGCTGACTATTTTGCAGGAAAACGCGTGATCCTGTTCTCGTTGCCCGGTGCGTTCACGCCCACCTGCTCGACATATCAACTGCCCGGCTTTGAAAACGGGTATAGCGATTTCATTGCCCGGGGCGTCGATGAAATCTACTGCATGTCTGTCAACGACAGCTTTGTGATGAACAAATGGGCGCAAGATCAGGGCCTGACCAACGTAAAGGTCATTCCGGATGGATCGGGCGAGTTCACCCGCAAAATGGGTATGCTGGTTGACAAGGATAATCTGGGCTTTGGCATGCGGTCATGGCGCTATGCGGCCATCGTAAACGACGGCGTTGTCGAATCCTGGTTCGAAGAACCTGGCCTGATGGATAACTGCCCCGAAGATCCCTATGGCGTGTCTTCGCCCGAAAACCTGATGAAACATCTTCAGGCGACGGCAGAGCCCGAACTGGCCTGAGTATTAACAAGACGAATAAAGGCCCGTTATGACGGGCCTTTTTTGTGCCTTCAGCCAATCATGCGGTCGCGTTCAGCCTGATCCTGATAGTGGCGTTTCAGCCGCTGTAATGCGATCCGCAGAACAATCTTGCCGGATCGTGCAGACCAGCCCATACGCTTTTCCGCCAGTTCCAACCCTTCGAGATAGCAACAACACCGCAGGGCAACGTCACTTAGTCCGGGGCCAAGATCAGACAAGGCCCGCGCCACGCGATCCCGCGCATCGGATGACCCCTTTCCTCCGTGGCTTTCACTGTCATAACAGCCACGGCCACCAGCCGTAAGAAACCGGTCCCAGTTCTGTGAAACCTGTGGGCCAATCTGCGCCAATTCGAAATCTTCGCGCAAACGCTCTCCGGCGCTGACAAGCGATTCATCCAGAAAAGGCTTGCCATCGCGGTCACGCCTGCGTGCAAGGGCAACCAACGGGCTTTCCGTGGCGCTATAGCGAATGCGCTTGATCCGGTCAGCCGCCCCGGCCGACGTCTTAGACTGAAACAACGACTGGGCTTCGGCAAATCCAAATTCAGTCCCCACCCGCGCCTTGTTTTCCGCTTTCGCAATCAGGTGGCTCAGGGCCGTTCGGCCAGCTGCAGAAATCCGATACCGTGAAATACGACCGGGGTTATCGCAGGAAATCCAGTCCTTTAAGGCCAGAGCCTGAGCGATCTCGCAATCGACGACCGCGGTTCTGGTCGCTCCGGCGTTGCCGGTGTCGCGAACGACTACCGCTTTGTCCATTTCTTCAGCCACGGCAAGAACCGAACCGGTTTCACTCAGGCGGCGCAAAATGCGCAATGCTTCTCTTTCGAACGCTTCTTCCTGGGCAGCTTCATCCGCGATCACGACCGCGTCGCCTGCGTCATCGGACATGGAAAAATGTGTTTCTGCCAGCGATTGCAAAGCAGCATCCACCAATGGATCGTCACGGCGCATCTCGATACGCCGGATTTGCCGGAGGATGGTTGACGCATGGCAGCCTGCCGATCTCGCGATATCGCGGATCGAGCGTCCGGTTTCGGTATGAGCAAGGTATCTTTGCGCCCCCTCTGGAACCCATGCCGGAATGGTGAAAGCCATGTTGTTTTCCATGATTATTTGCCCTCGTCGACAAAACAAAATGTCACTTTTCGCCCTCGGATTGCGGGTTAACCAAATCTAACTAGAGGTCCATTCGTTACTCGTTCGTTAACCTCACAAGGCGCGAACCAGATTTGATTCAAAAAGATAAACAGTCGTGAAACCATCGTTCGGAGAGGCTGTCACGCAGGCAACACCCGCTTAGGTTGTGCATTTAATGGTCCCGTAAACCCTCAGACACAGGACACATAAGATGCAGGACCTGATGACAATGATCTCAACGCTTCACCGCCCACGCATGTTGGCAAGAGCCGCCAATTTCGGAGCGAGAGAGTACAACCGGGACAGGCATCTGCAACGTATTCTGGGATACGGATCATTGCCGGGTTCAGGTCAGGCCCTGCTGCGACTGATGGAGATGGAAAAAGAGGTAAATGAACTGCGCAAAGAAGATGATGCCGCATACTCTCTGGTCCGGCATCTCGACATTCTTATCGCGCTGTTGGGTGAGGCGCGGCTGTATCAGGCCAGCCGCGCCCCGGTCCTTCAGTAATCAGGAGAACGCATCCGGCAAGGAGGCCTTTTTCTCGGCGATATAGGCTTCCAGCGCTGCGGCTGTATCCGGTTCCATATGCGGTTGCTGGTAATTAGCCAGCAGGTGTTCAACCCGCGCAGAGGCCAGAGCCCGCGTATCACGCGCGCCTTCTTCCTGCCAGGTTTCATATGGCTTGTAGTCCAGCAGATCGGACTTCCAGAACGATTCCTTGAAGTTCGCCTGCGTGTGGGCACATCCTAGGTAATGCCCGCCCGGGCCAACTTCCCGGATCGCATCCATGGCCTGCGCGTTTTCGTCATAGGCCACGCCCTTGGCCAGCGAATGCAAAACACCCAACTGGTCGGCATCCATAACGAATTTCTCGAAGTCGGCCACCAGGCCGCCTTCCAGCCAGCCGCAGGCATGCAACATGAAGTTCACGCCAGCCAACAGTCCCATATTCAGCGAGTTCGCTGTTTCATAAGCCGCCTGCGCATCCGGAAGTTTCGAGCCACAGAACGATCCTGCGGACCGATAGGGCAAGTTCAGACGCCGCGCCAGCTGACCCGCGCCATAGGTGATATGCGCAGCTTCTGGTGTTCCGAAGGTCGGGGCACCTGAATTCATGTCGATCGAAGTCACGAATGCACCAAAGATCGCGGGTGCACCGGGACGGACGATCTGGCTGTACGCCACACCGGCAAGAACCTCGGCCAGAACCTGTGTCAAAGTACCGGCTACCGAGACCGGCGCCATCGCGCCGCCCACAATAAAGGGCGAGATGATGCAGGCCTGATTGTTACGTGCATAGACTTCCAGCGAGCCCATCATCACATCGTCGAATGTCATCGGCGAGTTGATGTTGGTCAGCGACGTCATCACCGTGTTTTGCTGAACGAACTCCTTGCCGAACAGGATTTCGCACATTTCGACCGAATCCTGCGCCCGGCTGGGATCGGTCACAGAACCCATGAAAGGCTTGTCCGACAGGGTCATGTGCGCCTTCAACATGTCCAGATGGCGCTTGTTCACCGGAATGTCGGTCGGCTCACACACAGTACCGCCCGAATGGTGCAACCACTTGGACATATAGGCGAGTTTCACGAACTTGTTGAAGTCGTCCATCGTCGCGTATCGACGGCCGCCCTGTGCATCGCGCACGAAAGGAGGGCCGTAAACCGGGGCCAGAACCATGTTTCGACCACCGATTACGACCGATTTCTCGGGGTTGCGGGCATGTTGGGTAAACTCGCTGGGCGCAGTTTTGATCAGCTCACGAGCCAGGCCACGCGGAATGCGCACGCGTTCACCGTCGATATCCGCGCCAGCGTCGCGCCAGCGTTCCAGAGCGGCAGGGTTATCAACAAAGTTAACACCGATCTCTTCCAACACGGTTTCCGCATTGTTTTCGATGATCTCCAGTGCCTCTTCATTGAGGATTTCGAAGTTCGGAATGTTGCGTTCGATGTATTTCGCGGTCTCGATACGAACTGCAGTCCGCTCGGCACGGCGGGCAGCGCCACCGCCACCTCTCGCCCTGCGCCGGGTGTTTGCCTCGGTCATGAGAAGATCCCGTGTTGTTGGTTAGATTGAGCGTTTGATACAGGTTTGCCGGAACGCAAGCATAGGGATTGCGGCACGTTGGGGGAAAAAGCGACATTGCCGTTCTGCAATCCCGCCAACGGGCTGCCATTGGGGATAATCGGATTTTGGAAAGTGCGGCCCAATTGTTACCGCACCTGTCTATTTCGGATCACGAACGGCGGGAAACACGAGTGCCGAAGGCCTGTGTGGCGATCTTCATCGAATCCCGCGCCGGAATCGGACCTCGCTCTTGCGAAATGTGCAGGCTTGCCCTAAGGCGCTGACATGACCCAGACATCCCACGACCGCCTTCTGATCATCGACTTCGGCAGCCAGGTTACGCAGCTTATTGCCCGCCGCCTGCGCGAACTGAATGTCTATTGCGAAATTCACCCTTACCAGAATGTCACGATGGATTTCGTGCGGGAAATGGCCCCGCGCGCCGTGATCTTCTCGGGCGGGCCGGACAGTGTGACGCGCGAAGGGTCGCCCCGTGCTCCGCAAGAGATTTTTGACTACGGCGTGCCGATTCTGGGCATCTGTTATGGCCAGCAAGTGATGATGCACCAGCTTGGCGGCAAGGTCGAAAGTGGCCATGGCACCGCCGAGTTCGGTCGGGCTTTTGTCACGCCAAAAGACGAACTGGAAATTCTGAAGGGCTGGTTTGACGACGGGGATGAACAGGTCTGGATGAGCCACGGTGACCACGTCAGTGAAATCGCGCCGGGATTTCAGGTCTTTGGCACATCGCCTAACGCGCCCTTTGCGATCACAGCCGATCCAGCGCGCCATTTCTATGCCGTGCAGTTCCACCCCGAGGTGCACCACACGCCCAAGGGCGCGAAGCTGTACGAGAACTTCGTCAAGCTGGCCGGTTTCAAGGGCGACTGGACCATGGGGGCCTATCGCGAGGAGATGATCCGCAAGATCCGCGAGCAGGTTGGTGACAAGAAGGTCATCTGCGGTTTGTCGGGCGGCGTTGACAGCTCGGTCGCGGCGATCCTGATCCACGAGGCGATTGGAGACCAGTTGACCTGCGTCTTCGTTGACCACGGGCTGTTGCGCAAGAACGAGGCGACAGAAGTCGTCGGCATGTTCCGCGACAACTACAATATCCAACTGATCCACGCGGACGAATCCGAACTGTTCCTTGGCGAGCTTGAAGGGCAAAGCGACCCGGAGACCAAACGCAAGATCATCGGCAAACTGTTCATCGACGTGTTCCAGAAACACGCCGATACCATTGAAGGGGCCGAGTTCCTGGCCCAGGGAACGCTTTATCCGGATGTAATCGAATCGGTGTCATTTTCGGGCGGTCCTTCTGTAACCATCAAATCGCACCACAATGTCGGTGGCTTGCCGGAAAAGATGGGCCTGAAACTGGTCGAACCCCTGCGAGAGCTGTTCAAGGATGAGGTTCGCGCGCTTGGCCGTGAACTTGGCCTTCCGCAGAGTTTCATCGGGCGTCACCCCTTCCCCGGGCCCGGTCTGGCAATCCGCTGCCCCGGCGAGATCACACGTGAAAAACTGGGTATTTTGCAGGAAGCCGATGCGATCTATATCGACCAGATCCGTAAACACGGCCTCTATGACGACATCTGGCAGGCTTTTGTCGCCATCTTGCCAGTGCGCACGGTAGGCGTCATGGGTGATGGACGCACCTATGACTACGCCTGTGCGCTGCGGGCCGTCACATCTGTCGATGGCATGACCGCAGACTACTACCCGTTCAGCCATGAGTTCCTGGGCGAAACGGCAACGCGGATCATCAATGAGGTTAAGGGCATCAACCGGTGCACCTATGACATCACATCGAAACCACCCGGCACCATCGAGTGGGAATAACCGGTGGGTGTCTGCGTAAAACTTAACTGATTGAGCTGCAAAACGTCCTTCTCGTTCAAGCCTTTGTTCGGGGCAGTCATCTATACGACCTTGAATCTGGTGCACCTTCGACGTTTGAATGGCCGGGCAAACCTAGCCTGCTTATCATAAGCTCTTGGCCTTGCGGTCTTTTGGCCGCGCGGCTACGCGACGAACCTGAGGGACGCCCGAAATGAGCCATGCGCAGAAAGACGTGTTGAAGGCCGGTCTATGGATGACAGGTGCGATCGCCTCATTCTCATCCATGGCGGTTGCAGGGCGTGAGCTGAGTTCTGCGCATGATACCTTTGAAATCATGATGTATCGCAGCATCGTGGGGTTCGTTGTTGTTGCAACAGTCCTGACTTTAACGCGCAACTGGCAGCAGGTTTCAGCCGAACGGCTGGGATTGCATGCTTTACGAAACACCTTACACTTTACAGGGCAAAATCTCTGGTTCTACGCCGTGGCAGTGGCTCCTTTGGCACAGGTTTTCGCGCTGGAGTTCACTCAACCGCTTTGGGTGATCCTGCTTTCGCCGCTGTTTCTGAACGAACGGTTGACCCCGCTCAAGTTGATTGCGGCGCTAATTGGGTTTTCAGGGGTTCTGATCGTCACACGCCCAGGCGCTGCCCCCCTGAGCCCCGGCTTAATAACAGCAGCGGCATCAGCGGTTTTCTTTGCGTTTACAACGATTACCACCAAGAAGCTTACGCGATTTGCCAGTATTGGGTGTATCGTTTTCTGGCTGACCGCAATGCAAGCGGTCCTTGGGGCCACAGCCGCTGGCATCGACGGTCAGATTGTGCTTCCGACAATGCAAACCGCGCCCTACTTGATTCTGGTTGGGTTGGCGGGTTTGCTGGCGCATTTTTGCATTACCAATGCCCTGTCTATCGCCCCGGCAACCGTCGTAATTCCCTTTGATTTTGCACGCCTTCCGACAATCGCGGTGATCGGAATGATCCTCTATCACGAGCCCATCGACCATTGGGTGCTGATCGGCGCCGCTATCATCTTTGCAGGCATTTTCCTGAACATCTGGTCCGAAAATCGTAACAGTTTAGCAACAGTTCAGAACTGTAGTGGCAACAAGTAACGCACCGTCACCAGTTGACCTTAAACTAACTGAAAAGAAAGTATCGCGCATTACACACGAGTAGGCGCTGGACTCACTCAATTCTTCGCCAGGCAAATACTCGAAAAAGTTCGGGAGGACAGAATGAAAACAACACTACTCGCAACGTGCGCTTTGTGCGTTGGAGCAACGGCTGGTTTTGCAGGCGGCCTGGACCGCAGCGGTCAGGGTATCAACCTGATCTTTGAAGAAGGCTCTGCAGTTCAGTTTCGGTTGGGGTATACCGACCCAAGCGTGACCGGTACGATGCCAGACGTTTTTGGCACAAATGGTGGCCAACCCGTTGATTCAGGTGAAGTTGCGAACGACTTTTTTACACCGCACTTGGGGTACAAAACGGCGCTTACAGAAAAGCTTGATTTCGCCATCATGTATGATCAGCCCTTCGGTGCCGATATTCAGTACGCGAGCACGTATCCCTTGTCTATCAACCCAATTCCCGGCGGTCGAACCGACAGCCTGAGGGCGACAGCGGATACAGATGCCATCACAGCGCTGCTGCGCTACAAATTCGATGGCGGGTTCAGTGCGATCGGTGGTATTCGCGCGCAGCGCGTCAAGGCCTCGATAACTGTTCCCATTACCGCAGGCTATCAGGTGGATACCAGCGCTGATACCGCTTTTGGGTATGTTGTTGGTGTCGCCTGGGAAAAACCCGAAATCGCAGCACGTGTATCGCTGACTTATAACTCCAAGATCAGCCACGACCTTTCGCAGACAGAATCGCTCAATCCGCCTCCTATCCCACCAATTCCGCCGGGGACTGTGGCAACGTTCAACACCACAAGTGAGATTGAAACACCGCAGTCAATCAACTTGGATTTCCAGACCGGTGTGGCGCCCAAGACATTGTTGTTTGGCTCGATCCGTTGGGTCGACTGGCCACAGCTTGTGTATAACCCGCCAAACTATCCGCCGACCACGAACCTGGTTGACTATGACGAAGCCACCTTCACCTACTCTCTGGGTTTGGGCTATCAGTTCTCGGAAGAGTTTTCTGGTGCTGTGACACTGGGCTACGAATCTTCCCAAGGTACGCCGGTGTCGAACCTCGGCCCGACAGATGGGTTCTGGAGCATCGGTCTGGGTGGCACCTATTCTCTTGAGAATGCCAAAATTTCCGGTGGTGTACGTTACACGGATATCGGAGATGCCACCGCGAATGGCGCCGGTCCGGCGGCACGTGGTACATTCACAGGCAACAGCGCCTGGAGCGTTGGTTTCCAGATCACATACGCTCTGAACTGATCTGAGTATCATATGTTCCTACAAAGCCTCGCAGTTTCTGCGGGGCTTTTTCGCATGAACCGGGTCGCCGTTGGTTAACTTCAATGAAACAGTGCCCGTATGGATGCACAAAAACACCTCTCTCTTCGCGCCTGGGCCGAGCTTTTGTTGCTTGGACTGATCTGGGGCGCCTCCTTTGTTTCCATCCGGGTCGCTCTGGACACGCTTCCCGTGATGACGTCGGTTTTGCATCGCACATTCTGGGCCATGCTTGTCTTGTGGCTGGTGACTTGGATCAAGGGGATCAAGGTGCCGCGCTCGCCCGGTATCTGGGGCGCTTTTTTGGTCATGGGGCTATTGAACAACGTCATCCCCTTTAGCCTGATGGCTTGGGGGCAGCTGTACATTGACACGGGTCTGACGGCGATCCTGAACGCGGCGACTGCGATCTTCGGCGTTCTGATTGCAGCACTGTTTTTTCGCGACGAACGATTGACAAAGACCCGGCTACTGGGTGTCTGCTTGGGCTTTCTTGGTGTCTCAATCGCGATCGGAGTGCAGAATTTCTTGAATTTCAGCCTGCAAAGCACCGCTCAGATTGCAGTGTTGACCGGAACAGTTTCCTACGCATGTGCCGCGGCTTGGGCGAGGCAAACGTTATCGCACCTTTCCCCAGTGATTGCCGCCGCCGGTATGCTGACGGCTTCGACAGTGCTGGTATTACCAATAACACTAGCAGTTGATGGAATACCCAGCTTGGCGTTACCCGCGATAACCTGGGCGGCCATCGGGTATTATGCGATAGTCGCAACGGCCGGCGCATATCTGCTTTACTATCGGGTTTTGGCAATGGCCGGCAGTGGCAATCTGATGCTGGTGACGCTTGTCATACCCCCGGTCGCTATTGTTCTGGGCGCATTGCTGCGCGAAGAGTCCCTGTCCCCAAACGCCTTTCTGGGCTTTGCCGTTCTGGCGATTGGCCTTTTGGTTCTGAATCGTTCGTCCCGGCCCAATTGACGCCGTGCGCTGCCCGATTTAGCTAGGGCAAAAAGGACAGCGCAAAATGATCTACACCTCAGCCAATGACTGGCGCACCGCAAGCCGCAAGAAAGTGCTGTTCTTTGGCATGTCAGGATTAGGCAAGACCTACGTATCCAACATCCTCAGAGATTCCGGGAACTGGTTCCACTACTCGATCGATTACCGGATCGGAACGCGCTATATGGGCGAGTACATCACCGACAATGCCAAGGCCGAGGCCATGAAAGTTCCGTTCTTGCGTGAACTGCTGTTGTCGGATTCGATCTATATCGGTTCGAATATTTCATTCGCCAATCTGACACCTGTTGCTGCTTATCTGGGCAAGCCGGGAAACCCCGATCTGGGCGGCTTGGACATGCCGGAATACCGCCGCAGGCAGGAACAGTTTCGCTTGGCCGAAATTCATGCGCTGCTGGACACCGAATACTTCATCGACCGCGCCGAGCGTCTGTACAAATATCCTCACTTTATCTGCGATACGGGCGGATCCATCTGCGAGTGGGTGGATCCCAAAGACCCAAGGGATCAGGTTTTGTCCGAACTCGCGCGGCACACCCTCATGATCTGGCTGAAGGGTGACGAGGGTCATACGGCCGATCTTGTGCGCCGTTTCGACAAGGCCCCAAAACCCATGTCCTATCAGGCCGATTTCCTGACCCGTTCCTGGACAGAGTATCTGGATCAACACGGCTGTGCAGAGACCGAGGTCAACCCCGATGATTTTGTCCGCTGGACCTATGCACAAGCCCTGGCCCATCGTCAGCCCCGGTACGAGGCGATGGCAAAGAACTGGGGCGTGACGATTGATGCCAATGACATCGGCAAGATCCGCGATGCGGCCGATTTCGATGAGTTGATCGAACGTACCCTTGAGGCCAGACGCAATAACGCCTAACTACCAGTTTTCCCTAATCTCTTCGAAGTCAGACACATGCCCATCAAAATCCCCTCAGATCTGCCCGCTTTCGACGTCCTGAACAAAGAGGGCGTTATGGTCATGTCCGAGGATCAGGCAATGCGTCAGGATATTCGCCCCCTGCGCATCGGGTTGCTGAATCTGATGCCGAAGAAGATTCAGACGGAAAACCAGTTTGCGCGCCTGATCGGCGCAACCCCGTTGCAGATCGAACTGTCTTTGATCCGTATGACGGAACACCAGACAAAAACCACCGCCGCCGAGCATATGTCCGAGTTCTATCAGCCTTTTCAGGAGGTCAAGGACCATAAATTTGATGGCCTGATCATTACTGGCGCGCCAATCGAGCATCTGGAATTTGGTGACGTCACCTATTGGGATGAAATCAGCGAAATCTTTGACTGGACTCAGACAAACGTACATTCAACCTTTGGAGTTTGTTGGGGCGGGATGGCGATGATCAACCATTTTCATGGTGTCCGAAAACACATGCTGGATGCCAAGGCCTTTGGCTGTTTCCGTCACCGCAACCTGAACCCTGCATCACCTTTTTTGCGTGGGTTCTCAGACGATTGCGTTATCCCAGTCAGCCGCTGGACGGAAATGAAACAAGATGAGATCGACGCCGCGCAGGGTTTGACGACCCTGCTGGGCAGCGACGATGTAGGCCCTTGTCTGGTCGAGGATCCCAGCCATCGCGCGCTGTATATCTTCAACCATTTTGAATATGACAGCGACACGCTGAAACAGGAGTATGACCGTGACGTCGCCAATGACACGCCCATCAACGTGCCGATCAACTACTATCCGGATGATGACCCATCCAAGACACCTCAAAACCGTTGGCGCAGCCACGCGCATCTTCTTTACGGAAACTGGATAAACGAAATCTATCAGACGACGCCTTTTGATATGAGCGAAATTGGCCGCTAAAACATTGATATCCTTTGGCCTCATCATTCTGGGCCTTGCCGTTGTGACTGCGTGGCGCAGCGCCCGGAACGAAGCACAGGCAGAAGCGGCTTTCCCACCCGAAGGCCAGATTCTTGATGTCGACGGGATCGCCGTTCATGCGGTTATCATGGGGAATGGGCCGGATGTTGTCCTTCTTCACGGCTCAAGCGGCAACACCCGCGACATGACCTTTGCGCTGGCACCCATTCTGGCGGAAAACTACCGCGTCATCGTTTTTGACCGGCCCGGCCTGGGGTTTTCAGAAAGTTTCAACCCAGACGGTGAAACGATCACGGAGCAAGCGGATATCCTGCAAAAAGCTGCTGCCCAACTTGGGGCGGAAAAGCCTGTCGTTGCGGGCCAAAGCTATGGTGGTTCAGTGGCACTTGCATGGGCGGTCACAAGGCCCGAGGATCTCTCGGCGCTTGTTTTGATCGCACCTGCTGCCATTCCGTGGGAAACGCCGCTGGATGGGTTTAACCAATTGGCATCTACCACGGTCGGCAACGCGCTCGCCCTGCCCCTGATCTCTTCCTTCGTGCCCGATTGGTACGTGGCACGGGCATTGGACACTGTATTTGCGCCTCAATCGACCCCCGCTGGATACGCCGAACATTTCGGACCCGGCCTGACCATCCGGCGCAGTTCCATGCATGCAAATGCCAAGCAACGGGCCAATCTATTGGATGAGATAACCCAATTGCAGCCGAAATACGGTGAGATTTCAGTGCCAACCGAAATCGTTCACGGCACCGCCGACGACACTGTCGGCCTCGAGTGGCATTCCCGACGTCTGATCCAGCAAATCCCGCAGGCCGAACTGGTCGCGTTACCAGGGATCGGTCACATGCCGCAGGTTGTCGCAGCGCCCGAGGTTGCCTCCGCAATTGATCGTGCAGCGCGGCGTGCAGGTTTGCGTTAATCCAAGCTCTAATCCATAGTCGGATATGGGTTTTATCGTGAGGTGACATATGGCCCGGACCGAAAAAGGTTCTATAGAGAAGTATTTTCAGGAAAGCGCGCCCAAAGCTGTGCGGGATGAGATCGAGAATTCGAAGAAAGGCGAAATCCTGAACCCGACCTACCCGTATAGCGAGAAGATGAAGACCAAGGACTATGATGAGCAGATGGAACTGCTCCAGATCGAGCTGGTCAAAATGCAGTCTTGGGTCAAGGACACGGCGCAACGGATCGCCATCATCTTCGAAGGCCGCGATGCCGCCGGCAAGGGCGGAACGATCAAACGGTTTCGCGAAAACCTGAACCCACGCGGCGCGCGCAATGTGGCGCTCAGCAAACCCTCAGAAACTGAACGCAGTCAATGGTACTTCCAGCGCTACATCCCTCACCTGCCTGCCGCTGGCGAGATCGTGTTCTTTGACCGCAGCTGGTACAATCGCGGCGTGGTCGAGAACGTCTTTGGTTTCTGCACCCAGGAAGTGCGCGAGCGGTTCTTTCGTCAGGTTCTGCCGCTTGAAACGGGTCTGGTCAATGATGGCATCAAACTCTTCAAGTTCTGGCTCAATGTCGGGCGGGCTGAGCAGCTGAACCGCTTTCTGGCCCGTGAAACCGACCCCTTAAAGCAATGGAAACTCAGCCCTATTGACGTGGCTGGGTTGGACAAGTGGGACGAATACACACAATCGATTTCAGAAACTCTGACCCGGTCACATTCAGACATATCTCCTTGGACAATTGTCCGGTCGGACGACAAGAAACGCGCCCGTCTTGCAGCAATTCAAACGGTTCTGCACACGCTGGACTATGATGAGAAGGACGCAAAAAGCATTGGCGACATTGATCCCCTGATCTGCGGTGGTCCGGATGTCTGGGACGCCTAGGTTGCGTTTTCACCCTGCCCGGCCAAGGATTTCAAGGGCAAGCGTTGGACGACCGTGTGTATTTGGTCTATCCCCTTGTCTTCCAATACCTAATCAAAGAACCTGAGGCCGGGATGTCGAAACGCGGTTATCATCACGGAAACCTAAAGCAAGCCCTGATCGAGGCAGCCTTGTCCCTGATCGAAGAAAAGGGGCCGACAGGTTTTACGTTATCTGAAGCCGCCAAAACCGCTGGCGTAACACCCGCCGCTGTCTATCGCCATTTTGAAGGGCGCGAAGACCTTATCGCCGAAGCTGCACGGCAAGGGTTCGAGATGTTCGCGGACCTGATGCAATACGCTTATGACAAGGGCCAACCCTCTGCCCTTGCCGCCTTCGAGGCAACCGGGCGGGCCTATCTGGCTTTTGCGCGGAAGAACCCCGGCCATTACATCGCCATGTTCGAAAGTGGAATTTCGTTGAATCGCACCCCCGAACTATCAATGGCCGCCAATCGGGCCAAATCGGTTCTTGAAAAAGCCGCCGACGACCTGTCACAACATATTCCACCTGAAAAGCGCCCGCCCGCGTCGATGTTCAGCGCACATATCTGGGCGATGAGCCATGGTGTGGTTGAATTATACGCGCGCAATACCGGCGCGACGTCTCCCTTCCCCCCGGAAGACCTGCTGGAAAGCGGCATTGGAATCTACCTGCGAGGGCTGGGTCTGATCCCGCAGGACGACTGACACCTGTCAAAAAGTTCGGCTGCTTTGCGGTAAGCTCAGCCCGGACGTTACGTTGATCAGATTCATCTCGCCCATTCCCTTTATGTCAACACGTCCCAGGTCCGAGACCTGAAATTCGTCAATCAGGGCGTATTTCATCTCTTCCGGCGCAACGATTTTCATAGGATTGGCGAAAATTTGCAGTCGGGACGCGATATTTACCGCCGGACCGAAAACGTCGTAGACGTATTTCTGAATACCCACCACAGACCCGACCGCGGCCCCCATGCCCAAACCGATCCGGGCCTGCCATTTGTGCGGGTGGCTTTCGTTCCGGCGTTCGAGATAACGCAGGAAACGTACCGCGCAATGGGCCACTGCCGTCGCGTGATCGGGTGTCGGGTCAGGCATGCCTGAGACCGCAAGATATGCGTCACCTATTGTTTTGATCCTTTCACACCCGAATTGCTCAACGATCCTGTCAAACGCTGTGAAAATGTCGTTCAACTCGCTCAGGGTCACTGTCGGGTCGGTCTTGGCCGCGAAATCAGTGAATCCCACAAAGTCCAGCATAACAACAGACACCTGCTTGTAGAGCTGCGGAGTGACAACACCGAAGGTTTTGAACTCTTCATAAACGGCCCGTGGCATCAAGTTCAGAAGCAGCCGTTCAACCCGCTCTTTCTCGCGCTCCAGCTCTCGCGTGTTGCGTTCGACCATGGTGGAATAGCTGTCGATCATGCTTTCCAGCTCGCGAATGCGCGTGATGTTCTGGCATTCGACAATCAGAACCTGCTCGGACAGCCCTTTGGCCAACGAAACTGCGACTGCAAAGATCAAGGTCCGCCGCTTCGGCTTGATTTGCAATTCAACCGAATATCTCAAGCCCGATTGCTTGACGTCTTCCAATTCTTTGGGATCAAGGGCGGGAAGAATGTCCGTAAGAGTACTGCCGTTCTCGGGGGTTCCAAACCACTCCGAAAACGGCCCGTTATGAAAAACGAACTGAAGATCCGAGGCGCGCACCACGGCAATGCCGACACCGATGGCGCGTAACAGCTGTTCGTTTATTGCATGAATGCTCATGCCGCGTTTCGGGCGACGATAATTGAACGCTTCCCTTCAATTGCAGCCAGCGCGGTTTTGATATCCTGATCGGACATACCATGCACGCTCAGCGCTTCGCCAAACAGCTCAGCCATCACATCAAATTCGTCGTGTGAAATACTCAGATGCCTGTGTACGGCTTCGATCCTGTCATCACTGAATGACGCCGGTCCGCCAATCAGGGACGATACAAACTTCGTCTGATGATCAATCAACCGCGGCATATCAATATCTTCAAAATAATGGCCGATGTCATCCGAATCCAACGCCATTTCATAGAAGGTCATCACGACACGGCTGATTGTTTTGAAGCCACCGTATTTATCATAAAGCGTTTGCGCCACACGAAAACCCAAGAGTTACCGAACAAAAACACTGTAATTCTATATCAAATGGACATTTTTGTTAATGTTTATGGTATTTTTTTCGTTTTCCGGCTTAACGCGCGTTCATTTTAGGAAAAGCAAAAGTGTCCGGGATTTAAAATCCTGCGCTTTCGAAGACCCGGCGTGGTACACGAAACCAAATTGTACACAGCCAAGACGCCGGGGCTGGTTTGGGTTTCTGTCTAAGGGGGTAATGGCGGAGAGACAGGGATTCGAACCCTGGAGACGGTTCCCCGCCTACACACTTTCCAGGCGTGCGCCTTCGACCACTCGGCCACCTCTCCGTGCCGGCGATGTTTGGACCAATGTCATGAGATTTGCAAGGCCCCAAATCGGTGAAATCACCGGAAAGGATCAATTAAATCCGGTAGTCTACCCAGAGCGTCAAGCGACCAGAAACGCGACCTTTCAGCTGTCGGACTGGTCGTCAGATTTCATCGCCCGCGTCAGGGTCCAGATCAGATTCTGTCAGTTCAACTGGCTTTCCTGCCGTTGAATCGGTTGTGTTCTGTTTGGGCGCAAGGCCTGCCTCTTTAACCTTGTTCGAGGTCTGCAAAGCTTCGGGATTGCGCAACCAGATATCACGCTGTGCAAACGGCACCTCGATACCCGCTTCCAGAAAGCGCCGATTGATCTCGTGGTTCATGTCGGATTTGACGGATAAAACCCAGTTCACATCCCGTAGGATCGCTCTGATCTCGAAATCCAACGCATCCGCTCCAAATCCCTGAAACACTACACTGGGCGCCGGGTTGGCCAGAACCATCGGGTGGTTGTTTGCGACCTCGCCCAGAATGGTCTCGACCAGCCGTGTATCTGTTCCGTAGGCGACACCGACCGGTACAATCACCCTACCGATGGTATTGCCACGTGTGTAGTTGGTGACGACGCCGCTGATCAGGTCCGAGTTTGGAATGATCACATCCGTTCTGTCGAACGTCTCGATCCGGGTCGATCGGACGGAGATGTCACGCACGTAGCCCATCATCCCGTTCACATCTATCCAGTCACCCTTGGAGATCGGCCGTTCGACCAGAAGGATGATGCCGGACACGAAATTAGACACAATCGTTTGCAGGCCAAAGCCAATACCGACAGACAGTGCACCAGCGACAATTGCCAGCGACGACAGATCAAACCCCGCGACCATGATCGCTGCCAACGCAGCCAGAAAGATCCCGATATACCCAGAGCCAGCGACAATCGCATTCTGCCCGCCCGGATCGATGCTGGTTTTGGGCAACAGCGAGTTGCGCAACCCGCTTTGCAACAACCGTGTCAGCGTATATCCGATTGCGAAAACAGCGATAAATGTCAGGAAATTGCTGGGCGAGATCATGACACCGCCGATGTCAAAGCCAAGCAGCAGACGTGACCACACCTCAAGCAGGTCCGTTTCGCGCGCGCCCCAGTATATCGCCAGAACAGGCAGCGCGACGATGGCGAGTGCAAAGCCCACCAGGACCGAAAAAAGAGAGTCGCGCGCAGCGTCGCCCTGCCCTGTGATCCATCCGTATATCTGACTGACGAACCGTTGGAAAATCGCCAGAGCGGCAATCAGAACCAGCGTTTTTACCGCCGGAAACACGATCGCTTCGGCCGCATTGGTATAGCCGGCCAGTGCCAGTACGGGTGTTGCGATCCCCAGCAGGAACATGGCCTTGCGCAGGAATTCCAACAACTGGCTGAATCCGGCGGCCCGGGTAGACGCCGTCTGGTCCAGCAGGCGGTCGTTCGTTCTGATCTGCCGCACGCGGAGCAAAAGCAATGCCGTTCCAACAATCACGGGAAAGCTGATCACCGCACGAGTCGCATCCGAGACGTTTTCGATCTGCTGAAACAGAAGCGCCAGTTCGTGCAGGATCAACATCAAAGCCAACAGATCAATGTATATCCGCAATTCGGTAATCCGAGCAGCAGACAGGCGCTTGAATCCTTGTGAAGCGCCAATCACGTAAATCTGTCGGCCAATCCAGTCGTAGAAGAAGGCAATTGCCGCCCAGTAGGGGATTTTTTCCAGCAACAAACTGCCTCGCAGACCCGGAATACCCGAAAGACTGATTGCGGCGATGGCGGCAACGACACCGATCCATGGCAACAGAATCCGCAACAGAGAAATGATGAAGGACCAAACACCAGTGCCCGCTCCGCCCAGCAACCTCAGATAGTCGCCGCCCCGTTCGGACCAACGTTTGCCGAAGATCAGTAAAACCGCGGCCAGGATCACCAGAAACAAGATTCCCAAGCCACGATCACGGATACGTTCTTTCACTACGTCCGAACGCAGGTTGGTAATTGTTTCATTTGTCAGGCTCTGAAGCGCCTCTTTTACGTCTTGCCAAGCAGGTCCCCAATATACGGGGTTGATCGGTGACGGCCCGCGCTCAAAGAATTGTTTTGTCTGCCGCGTCCGGATGATCCGATCGATTTCACTGATCAATCCATTTGCGCGGGTATAAGCTTCTTCGGAAATGATGCGCGGCACCCGCAAACTGTTGAGCTGCTCATTAAGATGAGTTCGCAATTTAGCGATGTCTTCAGGTTCGGCCGCGTCCCCTTCGGGTTTTGGACCAAGCGCCTTGATCTGGCTTTCCAGCGTTGCGATACGGTCTGTGTTGGCGCTGCGTGCCTTGTTAAAGTCCTCTCGGTAACCGTTTATTTCAGAACGTAAATTCTCAAACGCAGCGTTTGACGCACGGTTCGCTTCAATCACGGACTCGGCACGGTCAGCCGTTTTTATCCAGCCCCGGTAATACTCACTTTGCCTGTCGGTCAGCTGCGCGACAGCACCGCCTGCGAGCCCGACAAGACACAGGAATACCAGTGTCAGAAACAGGCGAACCTGCCTCGGCATCACACGTCCTCGAAAACGCCGGGAATGCTGCGCGGTGCTTCAGTCATCCAATCCGGCACCGGCAATTCTTTCTCGCGCAGGAAATCCGGGTTGAACAGCTTGGACTGATACCGCGTGCCATAGTCGCAAAGGACAGTCACAATCGTGTGGCCCGGCCCCATTTCTTTGGCCAGACGCACGGCGCCCGCCATGTTGATCGCGGTTGACCCGCCCATGACCAGCCCCTCGTCACGGAGCAGGTCAAAGATATAGGGCAACGCCTCGGTGTCAGTGATCTGATAGGAATGATCCGGCGTGAACCCTTCCAGGTTCTTTGTTATCCGAACCTGTCCGATACCTTCGGCAATCGATCCTCCCTCCATCGCGATTTCACCGGTGGTGTAGTAAGAGTAGAGACCCGCACCCATAGGATCGACCAGACCGATTTTCACACCCTTGGGCTGCAACGCTTCGGCAACCCCGGCCAACGTACCGCCCGACCCGACAGCACAGATAAACCCGTCGACCTTACCTTCTGTTTGTTCCCAGATTTCGGGCCCTGTGGTTTCAACATGGGCCTGACGGTTCGCCACGTTGTCAAACTGGTTGGCCCAGATCGCCCCATTAGGTTCCGTCAGCGCCAATTCCTCGGCCAGACGGCGGGAATAATGCACGAAATTGTTGGGGTTGCGATAAGGTGCGGCCGGAACTTGAACCAGTTGTGCACCTGCCAGCCGCAGCATGTCTTTCTTTTCTTCCGACTGGGTTTCCGGGATCACAATCACGGTCTTGAACCCCATTGACGCACCCACCAGCGCCAGGCCAATACCGGTATTGCCTGCGGTGCCTTCCACAATGGTGCCGCCGGGCTTCAAATCGCCCCGCGCAATGGCATCACGGATAATATAGAGTGCAGCACGGTCCTTGACCGATTGACCGGGGTTCATGAATTCGGCTTTGCCGAGAATTTCGCAACCAGTTTCTTCACTGATGCGGCGCAGCCGGATCAGCGGTGTTTTTCCTACTGCGTCAGCAAGATCTCGTGCAATGCGCATGATGGCCCCTTGTCGTTTTGTACCATCGAAGATTTACAGCCGCACCGCCGCGACCACAAGCGGGATAGTCACCCGCGCAATCTGTCCCGATGGCGGGCCAGCCAATAAGCCAGAGACACCAATTGTAGATCCTTAAAAACATGGCGATCCGTCATGTCTATGAATTCGTCGAACGGTAAGATTTGACTGCGGATGTCTTCACCTTCTGTGTCCAGGCCGCCAGTGATTGTGGTGTGTGTCAACTCACCCAGACCAACATAAAGATACATGAACCCGGTGGAAGATCCGCTCGAGGTATAGGCCCCGCCGGCATATTCCAGCCTGTCAAAACGAATACCCGCCTCCTCCATCGCCTCGCGATGCGCGGCCTGTTCGGGTGTCTCGCCCGGATCAATCATCCCGGCCACCGCTTCCCAAAGCCAGGGTTCCGGATCGTTGTTCAGGAAAACCGGCGGTCTGAACTGTTCCACGATCAAAACGGTATCACGGACCGGATCATAGGGCAGAACGCCGACCGCACTGCCCTGCAACAAGCTTCCACGGCGCAGCACCGGACCCATGCTGCCGTCATGCCGCCGGTGTTGCAGATCGATTTCCTCCATCCCGAAATAATCGAGATACACCCGGTCATGGCGATGCACGATCACGTCATTTGCAATGTCCCGCGGATCACCGGTTCGCCGCTGCCCGGCCATAATCTTCGACCAGGCACGCGTTTGAGTGGCGCGAATACTGCGGGCCATGACCCGGGGGGCGACCTTCCCGAAATAGGCCATCTCTTCCTCAGCCGCGAGCGTTGTGAGTTCGCCCAATCTGTCCGCCCAGTTCTGAAGCGACCACAAATCACCCGGTCTCCATGCATCGGGTGCCGGAAAAAAGACCTGCGCTTCGGCCTCGGTCCCGTCTTCTAATTCGACTTTCAAAGGCTTCAGATCATAGTCGAAAGACCCTTCGTAATAATCCAGCCTGGCCAGATCCTCAGGCGACAAGTCCTGCACGAGCAACCCTTCGGCACTGGCGCCTTCCGTTTCCAGGATCATCGGGAAATCCTGCCCCTGGACAGAATGGACAGCATGACCTCGAAGTCGGGCGGGCCGTGCTTTGCTTTCGCTCAGAGGATGACCAAGAACGCGTTCCAACAACGGCAAGTGCCGCAGCGTTCCATAAAAAAACAAATCAGACAAATTCGATCTCTCTTGTAAGGAAACGGATCAGCGCCACGAACGGTTGGCCTGTTCTGTTGCCAGCCCCGAGACAACGGCACCAATCAGGAATGCAATCAGGATTTCCGGATAAATCAGCAGCTTACCGTACTCAATCCCGATTTTGAAAATGGCCAGTATGGCCTCGAACGGGCCACCGTAACGATTGCGCATGGCAAGCCGGAACATTTCATAACAGCCCTGCACGAACAGCGCCCAGAAAATCAGCGAGGCGACACCAGTCAGCCCATTGTTGATCCCAGAGATCCAGCCGCGCCCAGCCCGCTTACCCATGATGCCCCACCCGCAAGCTGCACCAAGGCCCATGTTAACCAGGGTAAAGTACCCGTAATCCTTACCTTCTTCACCGTTTTCGATAATCATTCCTGAGACAATGAATGCCAGCACGATGAGACAAACGGCGGCTACAAGACGCGAGGCAGTGGGCATGTTACGGTCCGTCAGTTAACTTGCTTTGCTACGGTGATCTGTGTCACATCGCAATTGCGCGTGTCAAAGGCTGCGCCACAGGCAGTTAAATAATAATTCCACATGCGGCGAAAACGCTCATCAAACCCCAGATCTGCGATCTGTTCCCATTTTGCGTTGAACGTTTCATACCATCTCCGCAGTGTCAGATCGTAGCTTTTGCCGAATTCTTTCGACTTCACCACATTCAAACCCGCCTGATTGATCTGCTGCCGCAAGATCGCAGGCGACGGAAGCATTCCACCCGGAAAGATGTATTTCTGAATGAAATCAACACCGTTCTTGTAATAATCCCAGCGGTGGTCACCTACGGTTATGATTTGCAAGGTCGCTTGCGCCCCTGGCTTCAGCCTCTCCCGAACGGTTTCAAAATAAACCGGCCAGTATTTTTCGCCCACCGCCTCGAACATCTCGATTGAGGCTATGCCATCATATTGTCCACGCTCGTCGCGATAGTCCTTCAACTTGAAGGTCACTTGATCGGAAAGTCCTGCTTTTTCTATGCGTTCTTTCGCATATTTAAACTGTTCCTCACTGATCGTGAGGCCGGTTACATGCAGGCCCCGCTCTTTCGCGGCATATTCGGCAAAACCGCCCCAACCGCATCCGATTTCCAGTATGTGGTCGCCGGGTTTGGCCCCCATTTCATCGACAAGGCTGGCGTATTTCGCAGTTTGTGCCTTCTCAAGACTTTCTTGCCCGGTCTCAAAAATGGCGCTGGAATAAGTCATCGTGTCATCCAGCCACAAACCGTAGAAGTCATTGCCCAGATCATAGTGGTACGAGATATTCTTTTTCGCCTGCGTCCGGTTATTGCGATGAAGCCAGAACCGCAGCCGTTCATAGGCCTGAACAAGGAACTTCCCAGTAAACCCGTCATAGACGGTCTCGGACCCCAGATGGACAAGATCCATAAATGAGCGCAGATCAGGCGTGCTCCAGCCCCCCTCAAGATACGCATCAGAAAACCCCAGCTCGCCTTCGCGGATCAGACGGGCAAAAACATCTCCGTCGTGGATATCGATCTGAGCAACAGGCCCTGCCTTGGGTCCCTCTGCGCGAAAGATGCGACCATCTGGCAATGTTATGTCTAGTCGCCCCGACTCCATTCTGGTCAGCATCTTGAAGACCTGGGCGAAATACCTGGGCAGATCCGACTGCCCCTCTGTCGTCGTCAGCACCATCCGCTCTCCCCTCTGCGGCACAGGTCTCAGGCTAGGCCGCGATTCTGTTTCTGGCAAGTTTTCAGTTCCTTAGTGAGATATTCGGCTTTCATACGCACGTAAGGCGCGGTTTCGTCCATCCGCCAGTTTCACGACAGGTTCGGGATAATCCGCCTGCGGACACAGGTTCCATGACCCGGGAACCGCAGCGAAATAGGAAAGTGCAACGTCACTGGGTTTCGTCTGGCCTTCGGCGATCCAGCGCCGCAGGTAAGACCCTTGCGGATCAAACTTTTCGGCCTGCGTTTCGGGGTTGAATATACGAAAGAAGGGCGACGCATCGGGGCCTGATCCCGCAACCCACTGCCAGCCCATGGCGTTACAGGCTGGGTCCCAGTCAATCAGGCAATCCTCGAACCAGTTCATCCCGATTTTCCAGTGTGTCATCAGATGTTTGGTCAGGTAACTGGCAACAATCATCCGGGCCCGGTTATGCATACGGCCTGTCACATACATCTGCCGCAGGCCAGCATCGACGACAGGAATTCCGGTTCGGGCCTGCCTCCAGGCGGCAACTTCAGGGTGGTGCGGATCGATATTCCACGGGAAATCATCCCATTCCGCTTTCCAGTTATCAGTCAGCAGATGCGGTGAGTGATACATCAGGTGATAGGCAAACTCACGCCAGACCAACTGCCGCAGAAATGCCTCGGCGCCGGGGGTTCCCGTCATCGCAGCCTGTTGAACCCTGTGCCAGACAGTACGTGGCCCGATCTCGCCCAATGAAAGGTATTCTGACAGGTTTGATGTTCCGTCCAGATCCAACCGGTCACGGTCATTGGAATAACGGGGGACCTGGTCGAGAAAGTGCTCAAGTCGATCGCGGGCGGCCTTCTCTCCGGGTTGGACATAGGGGCGCACGATTGCAGCGCCTCGGTACATGTCCGCACCCATTTGCCAGGTACTCAGTTTATCACTGGAAGGCCAGGTTGCAGGCCCCGCCAAGCGTGACACCAACGCATCCGGCGCTGGCACGTCCCGCCGCTGAACCGCGCGCCACATAGGAGTGTAGACACGAAACGGCTGGCCCTGCTTTGTTGCGACCGTCCAGGGCTCAAAAAGCAAATGACCAGGAAAGGACTTTGCGCTTACACCCAGTTCGGTCAGCGCCGTTTTGATCTGTGTATCGCGTCTGATCGACGCTGGATCATAGGCCCGCGACCAATAGACAGCCTTTGCGCCCGTCTCTTTGACAAGTGTCCGCAATTGCTCAAGCGCATCGCCACGCCGCAGGATCAGACGGCTACCAAGCCTCGTCAGAGCGTCGCAAAAGACCTCCAGACCCAGCCCCAACCGCCATTTCGGGGCCGCGCCAAGGTGTTGCACAAGAGGGTCATGAACAAAGACTGGTATGATCGGACGGCCGCTTGCAACAGCAGCAGTCAATGCCGGATGGTCCGACAGGCGCAGATCCCGTCGGAACCATAAGATGATAGGAGACCGCTCGTTTTCCATATCCACCCTGAGGTTTTCTTCGTTCTACGAAGCCCCAAGCAGAGTGGATCACAAAACGCGTTCAAGCGCCTCCAAAAGCTGATCAATCTCCTGCTGCGAGGTATAATGCGTAAAGCTGACCCGCAAAACGCCCTGTGCCGGATCCACGCCCATCGCTTGCAATGGGCGCACAGCATAAAAGTCGCCTCCCCCCGCCATAACATCGTATTGCGCCAGTTCTGCTGCAACTGACTCAGCGGGACGGTTCAGCGACAGCGCTACCGTCGGCGCACGCCGGGTGGCATCTGAAGTGCCGATCAGACGTACCGCGTTGCGGTCCTTAACCGCATCCAGAACCGGTTGAAGTAAGGACACCTCATGCGCGCGCATCAGGTCATGGGCAAAGGCACCCTGCTCTGCTGCGCCGGCGTCAGGCCCACCGTGATGCGTGCACAGGAGCTCGACGTAATCGGCCATACCTGCACTTGCCGCAATCTGAGCATGATCCGGGCCTGCCGGGGTAAAGCGCTTGTAAAGAACGTCGGCGTTGAAGTAGTGCGCTTGGTTGGGCAGCAACTCTCCCAGTGTTCGGCGAATGACCATGCAGCCTTGATGCGGGCCAAAAGTTTTATAGGCTGAAAACAGATAGATATCCGGCCCCAAATCGCCAACATTCGGAAACCCATGCGGGGCGTAAGATACGCCGTCCACGCAGACAAATGCACCAGCCGCGTGGGCAATCGCAGTGATCTCGGTGACCGGGTTAATCTCTCCAACGACATTGGAACAATGCGGGAAACAGACCAGACGCACTTTTTCGTCCAGCATATTTTCCAGATCCTGCGGGTTCAGTGATCCGGTTTCAGGATCGATCTGCCACTCCCGCACTTCAATCCCTGCCTCGGCCAGACGACGCCATGGGCCCGAATTTGCCTCGTGATCCTGATTGGTCACGACAATCGCCTCGCCAGGTTTCATCCATTGCCTGAACGCCTGTGCCAAAACATAGGTATTCTGTGTCGTCGAAGGGCCAAAGCTCAGCTCATCGGTTTCAACACCCAGGATGGCGGCCATGCGCACGCGTGCCTCATCCATCTCGGCACCTGCAAGACGGCTGGCCTCATAAGGGGCGTAGGGCTGAACCTTTCGCTGCGTATAGAACCGCGTCAACCGGTCGATCACCGGCTTGCAGGTATATGACCCGCCCGCATTCTCAAAAAACGCCTGTCCTTTCAGGCTGGGTTCGGAAAAAGCCGGAAACTGTGCCCGAACGAAATCGATATCCAGAGAGCTCATGCCTCATTGCTCCTTAGTTGTGCTGTCATATCAACAAGATGCCCGCTCATGTTTCCGGACATCTCAGAAATCATGGCAGGTCTTCCAGCCCAGCCTGTGCTTGCGCCATGGGCTGACGAAACACCGGGCAGCCCTTCACTTCGGAAGGACAACGCTACTTAGACAGCACCATCCGCGACCGTCAAGCTGAAGCAAAAGAAAAAGCCCGGCGGGGTTGCCGGGGCTGAATTTCTAACACTCTGGGGCAGGTCTCGTTCGGGCCTCAACCCTGAACTTTGGTATATGTCCCCTCGCCTGCAAGAATTCCACGGAAACCACCGGGCTCATCCAGACCAAAGACGATCAGAGGCAGGTTGTTGTCACGCGCCAGCGCGATGGCTGACGCATCCATGACCCGCAACCGCTTGGCTAGAACGTCGTCATAGGTGACCGTGTCATAACGCACCGCGTCGGCATGTTGTTTGGGATCCTTGTCGTAAACGCCGTCGACACCGTTCTTGCCCATGAAAATCGCCTCACACGCCATTTCATTGGCGCGCAAGGTCGCCGCGGTGTCGGTGGTGAAATACGGGTTGCCGGTACCGGCCGCAAAGATGCAAACCCTTTTCTTTTCAAGGTGCCGTACGGCGCGGCGGCGGATATAAGGCTCGCACACTTCATCCATGCGAATGGCCGAAATGACCCGGGTGAACACCCCAATTTCTTCCAGGGCAGATTGCATACCCAGTGCGTTCATCACCGTGGCCAACATCCCCATATAGTCTGCTGTGGTCCGCTCCATACCCTGAGCAGATCCACTCAGGCCCCGGAAAATGTTTCCGCCACCAATAACCATGCAGATCTCAACGCCCAGATCGTGAACCGATTTCACCTCTTGCGCGATGCGCTGAACGGTTGGCGGGTGCAGGCCAAAGCCCTGATCCCCCATCAATGCCTCTCCTGAAATTTTCAACATGACACGTTTGTATGTGGTTTTCGGGGTTTCGGCAGTTTCAGAAGACGGGGAAAGGCTCATGTTGCGCTCCGGGCTGGCACGGGGTTAATTTCCGGCGCAAAATGAAGCAAAAGCTCCGCAGGTTCAATGCGGTTGGTGAGGATTGAGGCAGCCGCATATGACCCAGCGATCAACAGACGCGATATTTCAGCAATTGCCCCCTATTCCCGACGACAAACCTGTCCTGATTGCAGGGCCGACGGCATCCGGGAAATCGGCACTGGCGCTGGAGATCGCCGAGCGGCATGGCGGCGTCATCGTCAATGCAGACGCAAGTCAGGTCTATGACTGCTGGCGAGTGATCTCGGCCCGACCATCTGTCGAAGAAGAAACACGCGCGCCGCATCTGCTCTATGGTCACATCGCCTATGATCAGGAATATTCAGCCGGTCACTGGCTGCGCGAAGTGGTGCCACAGCTGACCGGGGGCCAGCGGCCAATCATCGTCGGCGGGACAGGATTGTATTTCACGGCCCTGACCGAAGGCATGGCCGAAATTCCTGCGACCCCAGCGCAGGTGCGGGCCGAAGCAGACTTGCTGACCGTTGCCGAGCTGGTCGCCGGGGTCGACGAACAGACACTGTCTGGCCTGGATATGCAGAACCGCGCGCGCGTGCAGCGCGCTTGGGAAGTGCAGCGCGCCACTGGTCGCAGCCTGTTATCTTGGCAGGCCGATACGCCACCGCCAATTTTACGGCTGGATGATGCGGTTCCTATCGTTTTTGACGTCGACAAAACGTGGCTTCTGGATCGGATTGAACGCCGTTTTGATCAGATGCTGGAGCTGGGCGCAATCGACGAAGTACGCGCCATGCGGGATCGTTTCGACCCCGCTCTTCCCGCCTGCAAAGCCATTGGTGTGCCAGAGCTTATGGCCTATCTGGATGGAACACTGACTTTGGATCAGGCCCGTGAACGGGCCACAATCTCGACCCGGCAATTTGCCAAACGTCAACGCACGTGGTTTCGGGCAAGAATGAAAACATGGAATCACGTTGATTTCTCAAAGTGATATCTGGAGTTGTTCATTCCACAGGATATGACACCGAAAGCAAACAGATCAACGGAAACTAACTGGTTTTTCGTCTGTTATCAGTGATTTGACGCAGAATCTCCGCAAGGGTTTCTTCTTGCGGGGCGCCACATGACAAAATCCGTACTGAAATATCAACACTGCGGGAACGTCGCTTTTGTGCATTTTATGTCGATTCCGAACGTTGACGTTGAGTGATTTCTGGTGCCGAATGGCGGCATGGGGATGCACAGAGTCCAAAAACCGGAATCCTTCTTTCTTTCGACCGGACAAGCCCGCGTCGCTTAGAACAAGAACAAATCAACAAAATCAATGTCACAGGGAGACATTTATGACCAATACGGCAATCACCAACGACAAGGTGCACTGGGCGGCCGAGATGCACGCGCAGGAATACCGTGACGGCAAGCTTAGCCGCCGGGAATTTCTGGTCCGCGCGACGGCGCTGGGTGTCGCGGTACCGACGGCCTATGGTTTGATCGGTCTGCAATCGCCTGCGGCGGCACAAGAGCCGCAGCGCGGTGGTACCATCCGCTACCAGATGGAAGTGCGCGCGCTCAAAGATCCGCGAACCTATGACTGGACGCAAATTGCCACTTTCACAGCAGGCTGGCTGGAGTACCTGGTTGAATACAACAACGACGGCTCGTTCAAGCCAATGCTGCTGGAAAGCTGGGAAGCCAACGCCGACGCCACCGAATACACATTGAACGTTCGTAAGGGCGTAAAGTGGAACAACGGCGACGATTTCACAGCCGAAGACGTGGCCCGTAACATTGCAGGATGGTGTGACGCTGGTCTGGAAGGCAACTCGATGGCATCGCGTATGGCGTCGCTTATCGACGAAAGCACTCAGCAAGCTGCGGACGGTGCAATCACTGTGGTTGACTCCCATACTGTCAAACTGAAGTGCAACGCGCCTGACATCACGATCATCCCGGGTATGGCGGACTATCCCGCCGCAATCGTTCATAGCAGCTTCGATGCGAACGACATGCTTTCAAACCCCGTCGGCACGGGCTTCATGCTGCCTGACAGCCATGAAGTTGGCGTTAAAGGCGTGCTGGTGCGCAACGAAGGCTTCGACTGGTGGGGATATGAGGCTGGCAAAGGCGGCTATATCGACCGCATCGAGTTCATTGACTACGGCACTGACCCGGCTGCATTCCTTGCGGCTTATGAGGCCGAAGAGATCGACATGAACTGGGAATCTGTTGGCGAATTCGTCGACATCTTTGATGGCATTGGGCTTGTGCGCTCGGAAATCCCGTCAGGCTTCACCATCGTTATCCGCCCGAACCAGTTGGCCGAAGACGAAAACGGCAACAAGATCTACGGCGACAAGCGCGTTCGTCAGGCTTTGGCCATGGCGGTCGACAACGAGGTGTGTCTGGAGCTGGGCATGTCGGGCTACGGCATTCCAGCAGACAACTGCCACGTCGGGCCGATGCACCCTGAACATGACTCGGCCGTGACTCGTATCCCGTATGATCCTGCCGGGGCGAAAGCCCTGATGGACGAAGCGGGTATGGGTGATTTTGAGCACGAAGTGCAATCAATCGACGATGACTGGCGCCGTAACACCACGGCCGCGGTTGTAGCGCAGCTGAACGACGCGGGCATCAAGGCCAAGCATACAGTTCTGCCGGGGTCGACCTTCTGGAACGACTGGACGAAATACGCCTTCTCGTCGACGAACTGGAACCACCGCCCATTGGGCACTCAGGTTCTGGCACTAGCCTATAAATCGGGAGTCGCGTGGAACGAATCCGGTTTTGCAAATGCAGAGTTTGATGCGTTGCTGGCCGAGGCGAACTCGATCGCAGATGTCGACAAACGTCGTGAAGTGATGGCCAAACTGCAGGGGATCATGATCGACGAAGGTGTCACGATCCAGCCTTATTGGCGGACAGCGATGCGCCATCACCGCGACAATTTGGTAGGTGTTGAAAAGCATATCGCTGACCTGCCGCAGCTTTATAAGTTCGGCTTCACGTCCTGAGCGAAAAAGCAAAAGGCCGCGCCACCCCGGCGCGGCCTCTTCGTCCTGAATGCGACGAACAAATAATAACAGCTAAGCGTGGCGTTCCATGAAACCCGCGCTAGCCGACCCACAGGGGCAAATATGGGACTTTTCATTCTAAGGCGCGTTGGCATCATGCTGTTGACGGCATTGTGTCTGACTTTCCTGGTTTTCTTCTTAACCAACCTCTATCCGAACCTCGAGAAACTGGCGAAAACGCAGGGCAACTTTCGGATGTCGGATGAACAGGTTGAGAGCTACCTGAGCAAAAATGGTTACCTCCAATCCACTCCGATAAAATACGGCGAATGGCTGGGTGTCCTGCCCTCTTATCGGTACACGAATGAAGACGGAACCGTTCAGGGAAGATGCATTCTGCCGGGCAAAACCGCCGAAGAATCTCCGAATTTCTGCGGAATCCTGCAAGGGTATTGGGGCTATTCGACTGTCTTCAAGGAAGAGGTTTCCACCGTTGTTGGGAACCGGTTGGCTCTGACTGGTCGTCTGATGCTCTGGGTCATGTTGCTGATGGTTCCGTCCGCGTTGATCCTTGGTGTTTTGGCAGGAATGAAAGAAGGATCTGCCACTGACAGGACGTTATCGACCTTCGCCATCACAACGACGGCGACGCCGGAATATGTCTCGGGCGTGATCTTTATCGCGATCTTCACCTCATCCGCAGTTGGTTTGAAGTGGTTCAAAGGCACGGCCACGCAAGCGATGGAGAACCCGACCTTTGAGAACTTCTTCCTGCCGGTCCTGACCATTGCGCTTTATGGGATGGGCTATATTGCACGGATGACCCGCGCCTCGATGACCGAAGTGATGACGGCGCAATATATCCGCACCGCGCGCCTTAAGGGTGTCTCGTTCCCGAATATCGTCATGAAGCACGCGTTGCGTAACGCGCTGATCGCACCGTTCACCGTCATCATGCTGCAGTTCCCCTGGCTGCTGAATGGTGTAGTGATCGTCGAGACCCTGTTCAACTACAAGGGCTTCGGCTGGGCGCTGGTTCAGGCCGCAGGCAATAACGACATTCAGCTGTTGCTGGCGATTTCGGTCGTGTCGGTCTTTGTGGTGCTGGTGACCCAGCTGATTTCGGATATCGGCTATGTCTACCTCAACCCGCGCATCCGCATTTCTTAAGGAGGGTTAGATCATGGAACCACTTACCTGGACCGGCTCTATCGCCTTCCTGAACCCGCTTTTTGCCCTTGGCCTTG
The DNA here is from genome assembly GCF_056541905.1 of Ruegeria sp. AF5. NCBI lineage: Bacteria > Pseudomonadati > Pseudomonadota > Alphaproteobacteria > Rhodobacterales > Roseobacteraceae > Ruegeria > Ruegeria sp. AF5. The sequence continues at coordinate 115,690 of NZ_JBQFYZ010000003.1, read as the reverse complement.
CGCTAATGGTCTTGTCAATTGCCGTCTGGATGCTGGCCAGCATCGTGCTGCCCGAAGACCAGATGACGGTGAACCCGGACGGTACGTTGAGCTCAAGCTCGGGCCTGCGGACACTGATACAACTTGCACTGCGCTACAGTTTCTTGGCCAGTGTCGGAATCGCGCTCGCCTATATCGTACTGGGCGTACTAATGGGCACAAGCGCCGGGATTATTGGCGCCATGTCCCAGCAGTTTTTGCCCGTATGGGTGTCGTTGATCATCCTTTATGCCATGTCGATCGCTTTCAAACGCAAGCTTGGCCTCTACGGCAAACTGTTTGACAGTCCCATCGGCATGATCGGCTTTGGCCTTGTAATGTTCTGGGTTTTCACCGGAGTATTCGGCGCGATGGATTTGATCGTCACGCATGACCCGCTGTCGCAGGTTTCGGGCATGAAGAACAAAGTGCCAGGTACGCCACTTTCAAATCTGGAGGACGGTCAATACGCCTGGTATCTGCTGGGTGGCGACAATCTGGCGCGCGATGTGTTCAGCCGCATGGTCAAAGGGGCATGGATTGTTGTTCAGATCGCCCCGCTTGCCACGATGTTTGCCTTCATGGTTGGCATCACGCTGGGTCTTCCGGCAGGCTATTATGGTGGTCGGCTGGATACTTTGCTGTCGTTCCTTGCGAACCTGATCCTGGCCTTCCCGGTGATCCTGCTGTTCTATCTGCTGGTCACGCCCGAGATCGTTGCGACCGGTGTACCGAACTATATGGCGGCCGTCTTGTTCGTATTCCCGATCATCTTCCTAGGTGTGCTGCTGAACTCACGCTACTATACCAGACCGAACTTCCGAACACCGCTGCTGATCGGAGTTTTGGGGGTAGCGGGTTGGTTCTACCTGTCTCTGATTTCGACCGGTGGCTACATCATCAATACCGACGCCTATCGTATCTGGGGGCTGCCGACCTATCTGGATCTGTTCGATATTCCAGGCGGTATTCTGGTGGTCTTTGTCTCGGTGGTCTTTGTGAATTCGCCGACCGTGTTCCGCATCGTACGCGGACTGGCGCTGGACATCAAAACACGGGACTACGTGGCGGCAGCACAAACCCGTGGCGAAGGTCCGTGGTACATCATGTTGTGGGAAATCCTACCCAACGCGCGCGGCCCGCTGATCGTCGATTTCTGTCTGCGTATTGGCTATACCACCATCCTACTGGGAACCTTAGGTTTCTTTGGTCTGGGCCTGCCACCTGAAAGCCCTGACTGGGGTTCGACGATCAACGAGGGGCGCAAGCTTTTGTCGATCTACCTGCACCCTGCTCTGCCACCCGCGCTGGCCTTGTTGACGCTGGTTCTGGGTCTGAACCTGCTGGCCGACGGGTTGCGCGAAGAAAGTCTGAAAGACTGATGTGAAAGCGACCGGGGGGCCAGCCCCCCGGACCCCCCGAGATATTTTTAGCCAGATGAAGAGGATCCCCTCGATCTGGCGAGGAGATACAAGATGAGCAAGATGGCGGATTATGACGGCCCGATCCTTGAGATCGACAAGCTGTCGATTTCCTTCTTTACCCGCCTGCGGGAAATTCCGGCCGTGATGGATTTCTCTGTCAGTGTGCAACCCGGTGAAGCTGTTGGTCTGGTCGGTGAATCCGGTTGCGGCAAATCCACGGTGGCGCTGGGTGTCATGCAGGACCTTGGCAAAAACGGTCGCATCGTTGGTGGTACGATCAAGTTCAAGGGTCGTGATCTGGCGGAAATGAGTTCAGACGAATTGCGCGACATACGCGGCAATGAGATCGCGATGATCTATCAGGAGCCGATGGCCTCACTGAACCCGGCAATGAAGATCGGTAAGCAGCTGATGGAAGTGCCCATGATTCACGAGGGCGTCAGCGCGGAAGAAGCGTATTCGCGCGCGCTGGAAGTTGTCACCGATGTGCGCTTGCCGGACCCCGAGCGAATGCTCAACTCGTTCCCGCACCAGCTGTCAGGCGGTCAACAGCAGCGCATCGTGATCGCGATGGCCTTGATGTCGAAACCGGCGCTGCTGATCCTTGACGAACCAACAACGGCACTTGACGTGACGGTTGAGGCTGCCGTGGTCGAGCTGGTGAAGGATCTGGGCAAGAAATACGGCACCTCGATGCTGTTCATTTCGCACAACCTCGGGCTGGTTCTGGAAACCTGTGACCGGCTTTGCGTGATGTATTCGGGTGAGGCGGTCGAGCGCGGCTCGATCAAGGATGTGTTTGACGAGATGCAGCATCCTTACACGCAGGCCCTGTTCCGGTCGATCCCGCTGCCGGGGGCCGACAAGAATTCGCGTCCGCTGGTGGCTATACCGGGGAACTTTCCCCTACCCCATGAGCGGCCCCCTGGTTGTAACTTCGGTCCGCGCTGCGACTATTTCGAAGAAGGTCGCTGTGACGCCAAGGACATCCTGATGGAGGCGGTGCCCGGAAATGACCGGCACCATACCCGTTGCCTTAAATTCAAAGAGATTGACTGGAACGCACCAATCACGGTGGGTGAACAGAAAGAGAAAGGTGAGATCGGCAGGGTCGTTCTGAAGATGGACAACCTCAAGAAATACTATGAGGTTGCAGCAAATGCCCTGTTCGGCGGTGGCGAAAAGAAGGTTGTGAAGGCAAACGAAACGCTCAGTTTCGAGGCGCATGAATCCGAGACATTGGCCATTGTGGGCGAATCCGGTTGCGGCAAGTCCACCTTTGCCAAAGTTCTCATGGGTCTTGAGACGGCCACGGACGGGCAGATTCTTCTGGACAACCGCAATATCGAACAGGTGCCCATAGAAGAGCGCGACGCAAAGACCGTTGGTGAAGTTCAGATGGTGTTTCAGAACCCGTTCGACACGCTGAACCCGTCGATGACCGTTGGGCGCCAGATCATCCGGGCATTGGAAATCTTCGGTGTTGGCAATTCCGAGGCCGAGCGCAAGAAGCGGATGCTGGAGCTGCTGGATCTGGTAAAACTGCCGCGCGCCTTTGCCGACAGAATGCCGCGTCAGCTGTCGGGTGGCCAGAAGCAGCGCGTAGGTATCGCGCGCGCCTTTGCCGGCGATGCGCGCATTGTGGTAGCCGACGAGCCCGTATCGGCACTGGACGTTTCGGTGCAAGCTGCGGTGACCGACCTGCTGATGGAAATTCAGCGCGAGCACAAAACCACGTTGCTGTTCATCAGCCATGACCTTTCCATCGTGCGATACCTCAGCGACCGAGTGATGGTGATGTATCTGGGCCACGTGGTCGAGCTGGGCACAACTGATCAGGTTTTTGCCCCCCCCTACCACCCTTATACCGAAGCGCTTCTGAGTGCTGTTCCCATCGCCGATACATCGGTCGAAAAGCAGCACATCGTACTGGAAGGTGATATTCCTTCAGCCATGAACCCGCCACCGGGATGCCCGTTCCAGACACGGTGTCGCTGGAAATCCGAAGTGCCTGACGGCCGCTGCGAGTCACATGTGCCACCGGTGCAGACATTGGCCGAGGGTCATCAGGTGAAGTGCCACTTGTCCGAAGAGGTGCTGGCACGGATGCAACCCGTGATCAAAGTCGCGGCCGAGTAGGTTTGCGGATCTTCACTGGAAAGGGCCGGTCGTTGACCGGCCCTTTCTGTGAGCGCCGCGTTTCACGAGGAAACTGGCGGCGCCTGTGAGTGGTGGTTCCCTGTAAGACTCTCAGCCGGTCATGACATTGTTGCCGAAATGCATGAACTCCTGGTTCATACCAGCAATCTCTCCGGCCTCCAGTTTCAGGCTGGCACTGTCAAGCATCTGATAGCTTTGCTGTCCCTTTACCCACTCGTCTGCTGATTGCAGCGTGGTCAGCGTATAAGACGTGACTTCGTTCAGGTAATGAGTTGGGATAATGATCTTGGGCTTTAGCTTGGCCACGATGTCATTACCCTGATCGAAACTCAGGATATGTTGCGACCCGTCTACCGGAAGGGTCAGAACATCGACCTGTCCGACGGCGTCCCAAAACTCCTGAGGCGGATTGTGGCGATTATCACCCCAGATCAGCGTACGAATGCCGCCTGTTTCCACCAGATAGACCACCATATCCATATGACCCACATTGTTCGGTGGGCAGGCTTCGACCCCAAACTCGGCCAGTGCATTGGTCCAGTTGTACCACCCCGGCGCCACGCAGGCATGTTTATCTGCAAAACCGGTGATCTTGATATCGGCGAACTCGAAATTGCCCACCATCCTGTCCAGCACCATGGTCGAGCTTGGTCGTTCGATCGCGTCGTGATCGAAATGCGCATGTGTCGACAAGGTAATGTCCACCGGGATCTGGGGGAATTCATTGCGGAACCAAAGCCCCCACGCGCCCGACGGGTCATCACGCCAGGGGTCGAACAGGACCGTTGCGCCGTTGGGCGAGGTGATCTTTATGGCGCAATGGCCATAATAGTCGATACCGACAACTCCGGCACTGGCCTGACCCGTCGATCCCTGCAGGTCGATCACGTGGTTATTGTTTCCTGGCTGCAACCAGGCTTGCGATTGCGCCTCGGCCGGTTTTGCCCCCAGCACTGAAGCTGTCGCGCCAACACCGGCAGCACCTGCCGCCATGAAAAATGACCGCCGAGACAGCCCCGGTGCCAGATGATCCCTGTCCCCTTTCAGGATGGTCGGTTTCAGATCCTTGCGATCCATATCTTTGTACCTCTCTGTTGGACGTGCGCCGTTTTTCCGCACCTCAACCCAGAGGGTAACAAGCCAAAGCACATCGGCTCAGACCGAAAAAATGGGGGTGAAATATGGGGGCAATCCCCATATTCGGCATTCACGAAATCGAGAGCAAATGACTGCGCAGGTTTTGATCCCGTCCCTCAAGTCCTAGTTTTCGACGAATGTTGTTGCGGTGAAAATCGATTGTCGACGTCTCTCGGGACAGGGCCTTGGCAATGTCCTTTGTGGTTTTCCCAAACATGACCATCTGTGCAATTTCCATTTCGGTCGGGGTCATTGCCGCGAAGGCATCCGTCAACTTGTCAGACAGCGAAGATGTGATCTCGTTCAGGTTCTTTTCGGCCAGCTCAAGATAGACAAATTGCGCCTCGTCGCCGGAAAGCTGCGCCCGAACCTTTTCAAGATACGGCAAAACTCTGCTTCGAACCTGCTCGACGATTTCGTGATCCCGGTTCTTGCGGTCATCGTCGAGACTTGAGAGCAATACGCGCAACGCTGTGTTCGTCTCCTGCAACTCTCGGGTTCGATCCGAAACACGCGTTTCAAGCTGGGCAAGTGTTTCGTTCAGTTTCTCCTCCAACGCGCGTCTCAGATAAACCTCTTGCAACAAAGCCAAATCCGACTCGACCATGCGCGCGAACTGCGCCAGCCCCTCTCGGAACAACAAGGCCCGCCGGTTCTGTTTACGGTCCAGAACACAGATTGTGCCAAACACCGAGCCATCGGGCCATTTCAGCGGTAAGCCGATGTAAAAGGTCATTCCGTGTTCCAGGTCGTCGTTGTCCGCCCAAACCGGATCACATTTGGCGTCCTCGACCACCAATTCTCCGTCACGCTCCAGAACACCCTGGCAATATAGCTTGGGGTTCAACTGGAAACTCAGACCGACCGGATATGGATTCTCGGGGTGATCGGATGTGATCAAAACCGCATGATCCGGCGCGTCGGTTTTCATGATCAGGCTTGCGGGCACGTCGGCCAGTTCTGCGACCAGATCAACAAGTTGCTGCCAGTTTGCCAGCGTTTCTTTGGGAATCTGCGGGTGATCAGCAGGCATAAGGGGCCTCACCAGTTATTGGGCGATACCCTGTCAGGTTAGTTGGAGGCGTTACACTGAATCAAGAATACGACACTCTGCGGCGCAGCATCGGTTTCAGCCGCCCCAGATAATCTTTACGTAGTTCTGGGTTTCCTTGTACGGCGGGATACCACCATGCTTTTCAACCGCATCAGGCCCCGCGTTATAGGCCGCCAGCGCTAAAGGCCACGATTTGAACTTGCGGTACTGCCAGGACAGATATCTAGCACCGCCTTCGAGGTTCTGCTTGGGATCATGCGGGTTTACGCCCAAAAGCTCAGCCGTTTGTGGCATAAGTTGCGCCAATCCCAACGCACCTTTATGTGACTTCGCCTGAGGGTTCCATCCACTTTCCTGCTGCACGAGACGCAAGAACAGATCTTCAGGGATGTTGTGAAGGCGGGCAACACGCCGCGCGATTTCCAGATACTCTCCGCGATATTTTCCTGAATATCGTTTGCTGACCTGATCGCGCGTTGTTTTGGGTTTCAGCCGGGCCGAGTCGCGGTACTGGGTTGCCGCACGAGAATCCAGAACCTTCGCCTGTTTCAGGAAAATATCCTTGCGGCTTTTGCTGGACAATGTTTGTGCCTGCACCGGCGCAACGGCCAATACAAGGCAGGCAACGGAAAACCCAGCAACCCAAGAACGCATCTTTGCTTATCCTGCTCGATCAAAACCAGTGGGAGTATAGGTATTCCCGCAAAAAATGAAAGCTTGGTAAATAGTACAGTAAGACTCTTGTTCGACAGTGTTGTATCAACTGTTTTCAACCATGATGCAGGCCGTATAGGGTCTCACGAAACTCATTGCGCCAGATTCGGCGCATTTACGCAGAACAGAACGAGGATTTACATGGCGGGTTCAGTCAACAAGGTCATTCTGGTGGGAAATCTTGGCCGCGACCCCGAAGTCCGGTCGTTCCAGAACGGTGGCAAAGTGTGCAACCTGCGCATTGCCACCTCGGAAAACTGGAAAGACCGCAACACGGGTGAACGTCGTGAACGGACAGAGTGGCATTCGGTTGCCATCTTCTCGGAACCGCTGGCCCGCATCGCCGAGCAATATCTGCGCAAGGGCAGCAAGGTTTATATCGAAGGCCAGCTGGAAACCCGCAAATGGCAGGATCAGTCCGGTCAGGATCGTTATACGACCGAGGTTGTCTTGCGCCCCTATCGCGGGGAACTGACCCTGTTGGACGGTCGTAGTGAAGGCGGTGGCGGCAGCGGCGGCGGTTATGGTGGCGGCCAGGCCGGTGGCGGTTACGGTGACCCCTATGGCGGTCCATCCAGCTCTCCGGCGCCCGCATCGGGCGGAATCGACGACGACGAGATTCCGTTCTAAGTAAAACGGAGAAACAACATGACATGGTCCTTCTCTCTCGGCCGATTGCTCGGGTCCGAACTGAGGGTCCATGTCACCTTTTTTCTGCTGCTCGCTTGGGTCGGTTTTGCCGCTTTCTCAGCCGGTGGAATGCCAGCCGCGATTGAGAACCTTCTCTTTGTTCTGGCGCTGTTTGCCTGCGTTGTCGCGCATGAGTTCGGTCACGCCCTTATGGCGCGGCGCTATGGCATCAAAACCCCCGACATCACCCTTCTGCCCATCGGCGGCCTGGCCCGGCTTGAGAGAATGCCGGAAAAACCGATGCAAGAGGTTCTGGTGGCGCTTGCGGGCCCGGCAGTGAATATCGCTATCTTCATTGGCCTTGCCGTGCTTGGCGCAGGGATGCCGCTTGAGACCCTCGCGCAATTGGAGTCACCAAATGTGAGGATTGTGGACAAGCTGGCCTATATCAATCTGCTTTTGGCCATCTTCAACTTGATCCCGGCATTCCCAATGGACGGAGGCCGCGTCTTTCGCGCCCTTCTGTGTTTACGCATGAATCGTGTCAAAGCCACCCGAATTGCAGCCGTTGGTGGCCAGGTTGTCGCCATCGGGTTTGGATTTCTAGGGCTGAGCTCCGGCAATCCAATTCTGGTATTGATCGCCGTATTTGTGTTCTTTGCAGCCAATGCAGAAAGCCAGGAAGTCGCTTTGCGATCTGCGGTTCGTCGTGTTCTGGCCCGTGACGCGATGATCACTGAGTTTCACGCACTTTCTCCCAGTGATACGCTGAGCACAGCGGCACAAGCCGTCATTCACACCACTCAGCACGAGTTTCCGGTACTGGACTCAAATCATACTTTGCTGGGTTTTGTGACACGCGATCGCCTGTTCACTGCCCTGGCAAGCGACCAGCCCAGAACTGCGCCCGCGACCTCGATCATGGATGCCAACGTTCCCGCAGTCTTGCTGACAACCGGCCTTGAGGACGTGCTGGAACACCTGCACAATGGGGCGCCAGCCATTGCAGTTCTGACCCATGGCGGTCACATGATCGGTTACATAACCCGCGAAAACATTGGCGAGCTGATGGTTATTCAGGGCCGTTAATCCCCTGCGTCACACCGGGGCTAGCGCGTCCGACAGAACCGACAATACCGTATCCTTCGGCACATCCGAGGTCACAAAAGCCTGACCAATTCCGCGGGCCAGGATAAACCGCAGCTGGCCGTCCACGACCTTTTTGTCCTGCCCCATCAGGTTCACCAGTACCTCGGCACTTGGTAGTTCGCCCGGAATATCAGCCAAATCCGTTTTCATGCCCATCGCCCGCAGATGCGCGCGTACCCGGCTTGGGTCTTCTTGCGAACACAGGCCAAGGCGGGATGAAAGCTCGAACGCAAGTGCACAGCCAATGGCCACGCCCTCGCCATGCAAAAGACGGTCGGAATAACCTGTGGCGGCCTCCAAGGCATGGCAGAAGGTGTGCCCCAGATTCAGCAGGGCGCGGTCACCTTGTTCGGTTTCATCCCGGGCCACGATATCGGCTTTCATCTGAACCGAGCGGGTTACCGCACGCACACGCGCGGCCATGTCGCCCGAGGAGACGCTTTGCCCGTTCACCTCAAGCCATTCAAAGAATTCCGCATCCCCAAGCAAGCCGTATTTCACCACCTCGCCATACCCTGAAAGAAAGTCCCTCTGGGGCATGGTCTGCAAGACAGATGTATCTGCCAGAACCAGCGATGGCTGATGAAAAGCGCCGATCAGGTTCTTCCCCTGAGGGGCGTTGATCCCTGTTTTCCCACCGACAGAGCTGTCGACCTGCGCCAGCAAAGACGTGGGGATTTGCACGAACCGAACGCCTCGGCGCAGGACGGCCGCGGCAAAGCCTGCAAGATCACCAATTACCCCACCACCAAGGGCCACAACAACGTCCCGGCGTTCAACCTTTTCTGCCAACAGCCACTCAACCGCGCGTTCGAAATGAGGCCAGCTTTTGGTCGCCTCGCCGGCGGGCAAGGCCAGCGCGGACATTTCGATCCCGGCGACTTTCAGACCCGCACGCAGCGAGTCCAGATGCAGATCAGCGACATTTTCATCTGTCAGGACGGCCACCTTGGGGCGCGCCAATAGTGGTGCAATCCAATCACCCGCGCGCGCCAGAAGATCTGGACCAATCTCAACGTCATACGACCGGTCACCCAGTTCCACATGTACTGTTTGATGCATTATCTGACTTCCAAAACATCAGGGCGCGCCAACAAGGCGTCGACAACGCGGTCCACCATATTCTCGATCGAAGTTTCGCCATCTGAATCCACGATCAGATCCGCCTCGGCGTAAACCGGAACACGCGCCTCGTAGAGGGCTTTCAATGTCGCAAAAGGATCAGCGGTACGAAGCAGCGGGCGCGTGTCCTTGTGGCGAACTCGGCTCCACAAAACTTTCAGGTCTGCCCGCAACCAGACAGACGCCCCACGCAAGGTGATCAAACGCCGGTTGTCAGGCTGAAGAAACGCCCCGCCACCCGTTGAAAGGATGCCTTTTTTTTCGTCCAGCAGGCGGCTGATGACCTGTGTTTCCTTGGTGCGAAAAAACGGCTCCCCGTCCCGCTCAAAGATTTCGGGGATGGTCATGTTGGCGGCTGATTCGATTTCAGCATCACTATCCAGAAAGGGAACACCCAGACGCGCGGCCAAAGCGCGGCCCACGGCCGTCTTACCGGCCCCCATCATGCCCACCAGAACCACGGTTTTGTGCAGATCAAATCGGGTCTGCGCGTCCGCTGAATGCGTGTTATGCTTAATTTCGCTCATTTCACCGTGAATGACGTGATCTTGGGAAAAATGCCAGTTATAACTTGGTCAAAATCAAAAATTGAGGCAGCGTGACGCCATGAGCCGTCTGATCAAGTTCCTGATATATGTTCTGTGCCTGACATTCATCGGGCTGGTTGCCTATGCCTATGTCGGTCCATTCTTTGGTGTGGATTTCTCTGCGCCTCAAAGTGAAATTCGCGAGCCGGTTGTACTGGATGTCAACTAAGCAACTGCTTTTGGCAATCACACTGGCCGGGTCGGCACATGCGCAGGAACCCTTATCCGCCATCGAATGGCTGACAGACCCGCCGGAAAACCTGCCGGGAACCGTTCTGCTGGAACCACCGGTTACGCAAGATGGCGCATTGCCGGAAATTGAGGTGACTTCGCTTGAGGCACTATCGCAGCCGCTGGGCCTGGTTTCGTCCTCTGTCACCGGTCTGCCCGTCGACCTTTGGCAGGGCAGCGATGCGGATCGCCTGGCCGAACTGATCGCCGACGTCCACGTGCGTGACAACCCGGCCATGCAGCGTTTGTTGTTCACGTTGCTCTTGTCTGAAACCCGCGCGCCGTCGGGGCCTCTGGCCGAAGAAACCCTTTTGCTGGCCCGGCTGGATCGGTTGATGCAACTGGGTGCCGCTGATCCGGCGCAGTCGCTTGTTCAGTTGGCCGGACCTACTGACACGCAAGACCGTTTCAAGCGCTGGTTCGATGCGACGCTCTTGACCGGGGATGAGGATCGCAGTTGTACCGCCCTTATTGCCGAACCGCATCTTTCGCGGGACTATGCGGCTCAGATCTTCTGCAAGGCCCGCCGCGGGGATTGGGCTTCAGCCGCGCTGACCCTTGAGGCAGCGCATGCGCTTGAAATCCTTCCACCCGAGGATCTGGCAGTTCTGGACCGTTTCCTCAGCCCGGAACTGTATGAAGGCGCAGCTTACCTGCCGCAGCCTGAGAACCCTGATCCCCTGACGTTCCGTTTGTTTGAGGCAATTGGCGAACGACTTCCCTCCGCTCCGCTGCCACGGGCGTTTGCCAATGCGGATCTGCGCGATGTCGCAGGTTGGAAGGCACAGATCGAAGCAGCGGAACGGCTTACCCGCATTGGCGCATTAACCCCCAATCAGCTGCTGGGCCTTTATACTGAGCGTGACCCGGCGGCCTCAGGTGCTGTCTGGGATCGGGTGGCCGCCGTTCAGCGTTTTGAAAGCGCGTTAGACACCGGGAACGCGGAAGCGATCGGAAAGACTTTGCAACCGGTCTGGCAACAGATGCGCGGTGTCGGGCTTGAGGTTCCGTTTGCCGAACTGTTCGCCGAGCGCTTGTCGTCTGTCACATTGCCGGTTGCCACCACCGAAATCCTGCGCTGGCGTATTCTGATGCTGTCGGGGCTTTACGAACAGGCCGCCTTGGCAGCGCCCGACACATCCAACGAAACCCGATTTCTTGCCGCTTTGGCACAAGGTGACCCCGGGCGCGCGGTGTCCCCGTCCCCTTTGGCTGATGCTGTCGCTCAGGGGTTTGAATGGGCAGCGCCTGTGCCGGGCGACATTGATGCGCTGCTGGCCAACGGTCAATTGGGCGAAGCCATTATTGAAGCCATGCAACTGTTTGCACATGGCGCACGGGGCAATCTGGTGGACCTGACAGCGGCGATTGCAACATTCCGGCGCGTTGGGTTGGAAGACACCGCGCGACGTGCGGCCCTGTCCCTTTTGATCCTGCAAAAGCGTTGATCATGGGCTCTCCGGCATCAGACGCCCTGTGGATTTCAACGTTCTTGCAGGCGCAGGCGGCAGAGCTTGGCGCGGCTACCAATACGCTGCTGGCCTATGGGCGCGACCTGAAAGATTTTGCCGAATGGCTGGACCGCAAGAAATCCGGATTTGATCAGGCAGATCGCGACCTGATCGAAGCCTACCTGATCGACTGCGATGCACAGGGCTTGTCACGTTCGACCCGCGCACGGCGTTTGTCTGCTATCAAGCAGCTGTACCGGTTTGCCTTCGAGGAAGGCTGGCGCGCGACCAATCCTGCCATTCAGATCAAAGGTCCCGGCCGGCAGAAACGGCTGCCCAAGACGCTGGATGTGCCCGAAGTTGATCGTTTGCTGGAGGCTGCTCGAAAAACCGGGCGAACCGAATCTGACAGGCTAAGAAACACCTGCCTGATGGAAGTTTTGTACGCCACAGGAATGCGGGTGACTGAGCTTGTCTCCCTGCCCGTCTCTTCGGCCCGTGGCGATCCCCGGATGCTGCTGGTGCTGGGGAAAGGGGGTAAAGAGCGAATGGTCCCCCTGTCGCCCCCGGCCCGGGATGCTTTGGCCGCGTGGCTGACCGCGCGGGACGAGGCCGAGGACTTGGCCGCGGAAAAAGGCGCTCAGCGCTCGCGCTTTCTGTTCCCATCACGCGGAAAGTCCGGTCATCTGACACGGCACAGGTTCTTTTTGCTGGTGAAAGAGCTGGCTGTACGGGGTGGTGTTTCTTCTGAAAAAGTCACACCACACACGCTGCGCCATGCATTCGCCACGCATCTGCTGGCCAACGGCGCTGATCTGAGATCGATCCAGACGTTATTGGGCCATGCAGACGTAGCGACGACAGAAATCTATACGCATGTTCTGGATGAACGTCTGGCGGAACTGGTGTTGCAACATCACCCGCTGAGCAAGGACCGCAATGAGGACAAGGGCTAAGACCTTGATTCAGCGGGGCGACGTCCCCATAACGGATGCAGTACACAAATCTATCAAGGACCAATGGAACCCTCACCTTCTATGTTCGACGGCGCATTCTGGGTTACGACCGGCGCTATCCTGTTCCTGCTTATCCTGTCCGGATTTTTCTCGGGCTCGGAAACGGCGCTGACCGCCTCGTCAAGGGGGAAACTACGCGTTCAGGCCGACAAGGGATCGCGCGGGGCTAAAAAGGCGCTGGAAATAACCGACGACAACGAACGTCTGATCGGGTCGGTTCTGCTGGGCAACAACCTCGTCAACATTCTGGCCGCGTCACTTGCGACGGCTTTGTTCACACGTCTTTTTGGCGAAAGCGGCGTGGCATTGGCGACCCTGGTCATGACCTTTCTGGTGCTGATCTTTGCTGAAGTGCTGCCCAAAACCTACGCCATCACCAATTCCGAAAAGGCCGCTGCGGCTGTTGCACCGATCATCAGCGTGGTCGTGACGGTGTTTTCACCTGTCGTCGCGGCCGTTCGATTGTTGGTGCGTGGCGTATTGCGCCTGTTCGGAGTTCAGATCGATCCTGACAGCAACATTCTGGCCGTGCGCGAAGAAATCGCAGGCGCTCTGCAACTGGGCCATTCCGAAGGGGTGGTTGAAAAGGAAGATCGCGACCGCATCCTCGGCGCGCTGGATCTGGGCGACCGCACGGTGGAAGAGATCATGCTCCACCGTTCCAACATCGAGATGATCGATGCGAACGCCCCACCCGAAGCTATCCTGAGGCAATGCCTTGAAAGCCCCCACACTCGTCTGCCTGTTTTCAGGGACGAGCAGGAGAACATTGTCGGCGTTGTTCACGCCAAGGACTTGTTCCGCGCGATGTATGCACAGGCTGGCAGCAGTGACGGCAGCACCGACCGATTGGCCAGCTTTGACATCGGCAAAGTCGCAAATGCCCCCTATTTCGTTCCGGAGACCACAACTCTGGATGACCAGATGCGCGAGTTTCTGAGGATGCATGGTCATTTTGCGCTGGTGGTGGACGAATATGGCTCATTGCGTGGACTGATTACGCTTGAAGATATTCTGGAAGAAATCGTGGGCGAAATCGCCGATGAGTTCGATATTGCCGAAGAGGTACCGGTTGTGCGGACGGATGATGGCCAATTCCTTGTCGAAGGTGCTATGACCATTCGCGATGTCAATCGTGCGTTGGACTGGTCGCTACCGGATGAAGAGGCCAACACTCTTGCTGGTCTGGTCATCCACGAAGCCCAGATGATCCCGGTTGTTGGACAAGTGTTTTCGTTCCATGGCTTCCGGTTCGAGGTTACAGCACGCGAAGGCAATCGTATCACAGCCCTGAAAGTGCGTCCCTTATAGGGGTTTGGGTGCGAGACAAAAACGACGCGCTCTGTCGCTCGTATGACAGAATGCTTAATCGTTGATCTGCACCGTCCTACCAGAAAAGGAGGAGCAGATGAAAAACACATGCCAGGTTGTCGTCATTGGTGGCGGCGTTGTCGGATGTTCGGTTCTATATCACCTGACCAAACTTGGGTGGTCGGACGTCATGTTGCTGGAACGGTCCGAACTGACCAGCGGCTCGACCTGGCATGCGGCAGGCGGGTTTCACACCCTCAACGGCGACACCAACATGGCGGCACTGCAGGGCTACACGATCAGGCTGTATAAAGAACTGGAACAGATCACCGCCATGTCCTGTGGCCTACACCACGTGGGCGGTGTGACACTGGCCGATAATCAGGACCGGTTTGATATGCTGCTGGCGGAACGCGCCAAGCATCGGTTCATGGGGCTTGAGACCGAAATCGTCGGCCCGGAAGAAATCAAAAAGATCGCGCCCATTACGAACACCGACGGAATTATCGGCGCTCTTTACGATCCGCTGGATGGTCATTTGGATCCGTCAGGCACCACCCATGCCTATGCCAAGGCCGCGCGAATGGGCGGCGCCACGATCGAAACCCATTGCATGGTGCGTGAAACCAACCAGCGCCCCGATGGAAGCTGGGATGTCGTCACCGACAAAGGCACAATCCATGCCGAACACATTGTTAACGCAGGCGGGCTTTGGGCGCGTGAAGTTGGTGCTCTGGCGGGTGTCTATTTCCCCCTACACCCGATGGAACATCAATATCTTGTCACCGACGCGATCCCACAGATTGAAGCGATTATCGATGCGGGTGGCGAGCATCCGCATGTCATGGATCCGGCAGGTGAAAGCTATTTGAGGCAGGAAGGGCGCGGCCTGTGCATCGGGTTCTACGAACAGCCCTGCAAGCCCTGGGCAGTAGACGGCACACCGTGGGATTTCGGGCACGAGTTACTGCCCGATGATTATGACAAGATCACCGACAGTATCGAATTCGCGTATCGCCGCTTTCCTGTGCTGGCTGAGGCCGGGATAAAATCGGTGATCCATGGGCCGTTTACCTTTGCCCCTGATGGCAACCCGCTGGTCGGCCCTGTACCCGGAATGCGCAACTACTGGTCGGCCTGCGGTGTCATGGCCGGGTTCAGTCAAGGTGGCGGCGTTGGCCTTTCGCTGGCGCAGTGGATGATCGAAGGTGAGCCCGAGCGCGATGTGTTTGCCATGGATGTTGCCCGCTTCGGAGACTGGATCAGCCCAGGTTACACCCGCCCCAAAGTCATCGAGAATTATCAGAAACGCTTCAGCGTCGCCTATCCGAACGAAGAACTGCCTGCCGCGCGCCCCAACCGCGCAACACCAATGTATGACATCTTCAGCGAGCTGGGCGCGGTCTGGGGGCAGCAATACGGCCTTGAGGTCCCAAACTATTTTGCTCAGGAAGATGAGCCGGAGTTTGAAACGCCATCCTTCCGCCGCTCGAACGCGTTCGCGGCGACAGGGCGCGAAGTGCGGGCGGTGCGTGAAGCTGTGGGTATCAACGAAGTCCACAATTTCGGCAAATACCGCATCACCGGACCCGATGCTCGGAACTGGCTGGACCGGATCATGGCTGGCCGCATTCCGAAACCCGGTCGGCTGTCTTTGGCCCCGATGCTGTCGCACAAGGGCAAGTTAATCGGCGATTTCACTGTTTCCTGCCTGACTGAAACCGAGTTCCAGCTTACGGCGTCTTATGGCAGTCAGGCCTTCCACATGCGGTGGTTCCAGCAAAACGCTCAGGACGGCGTGAGGATTGAAAACGTCAGCGACCGGTTGAACGGCTTCCAGATTGCCGGCCCGAAGGCAACGCAGGTTCTGGCAGCCTGCACCCGAGACGACTTGGCCGATTTCAACTTCCTGAACGCGCGCCGGATGACTGTCGGCATGACCGACTGTATCGTTCAGCGTGTCAGCTATACGGGTGACCTTGGTTATGAAATCTATTGCGACCCCTTAGCGCAGCGTCAGCTTTGGTGGACGCTGTGGGAGGCCGGACAACCCCACGGTATTGTTCCGTTCGGAATGCGCGCAATGATGAGCCTGCGGCTAGACAAGTTCTTTGGCTCATGGATGCGGGAATATTCGCCAGATTACACCGCCGCAGAAACGGGGTTGGACCGGTTCATTGCTTTCAACAAAAGCACCCGTTTCATCGGCCGCGATACAGCGGAATCAGAACGGGCCAACGGAACCACCCGCCAGCTGGCAGCCTTCGAGGTCGAAACAGACGATGCAGACGTCAACGCCTATGAACCGATCTGGCTGGATGGTTCGGTTGTCGGTTTTTGTACCTCCGGCGGCTATTCTCATTTTGCGCAAAAATCCGTCGCCATGGGCTTTCTGCCGTCCGGGCGCATAGAAGATGGTCTGGAGGTTGAAATCGAGATTCTGGGGCAGATGCGCAAAGCGAAGGTTATCTCGACACCTTTGTTTGACTCAGATGGCACACGCATGAGGGGATGACAGCACACATGACTGACGGCAGTGAGGCACAATGACCGAAATCCCAATCATCCTGCTTGCCGCCGGTCAATCCAGTCGTATGGGCGGGTTGGACAAGCTTTTGCAGCAAATCGACGGCATTCCACTGCTGACCCGTACGGCGACCCTTGCGCGTGGTGTGGCGCCTGTCCTTGTCGCCCTGCCACCGCGTCCACACCCAAGATATGATGCACTTGCGGGACTGGATGTTCAGACCGTTCCGGTCCCGGACGCGGCAGAGGGAATGAACGCCAGTTTGCGCACCGCCATAGAATACCTTCCTGTAGACGCACCCGCAGTCATGGTTTTGCTGGCCGACTTACCTGACCTGACCCAAGCTGATCTGAGAACGATCTTGAATGCACGTCAATTACATCCCGACAATGTAATCTGGCGCGGAACAACCGCAGATGGAAAGCCCGGGCACCCGGTGATCTTCGATCGGACGCTTTTCAGTCAGCTCTTGGCATTGCACGGCGATCACGGCGCGCAGACGGTGGTTCGGTCACAACAGGGTGGCGTATTCCTGCAACCCCTTCCCGGTCAAAACGCGGTTATGGATTTGGATACGCCGGAAGATTGGGATGCTTGGTGCAAGAAGCGTACTTCTTGAATAAACACGGCCCGGTCAACATCGACCGGGCCGGTGCCCAATACAGGACTACCACTTTCCACAATTCCAAAAGTTTGACCAATAGGTCTTAAAGACACTCTGGTTCCCTAGCAGCTAAACCTAAACAAGACCCCCTCGTTAACACGCCGCTAAAACTTCCGGTAACTGAGTTAGCCGCCAGCGCCCCCTAGCGCTTTTGGCTTCCCCTCACTTGGGCAATTTCATCCTCACTTATCCGATCCTTAGAAACAACGTAAAATTGGAAGAATAGGTTAATTTCGCGCACCTCG
This sequence comes from Ruegeria sp. AF5, assembly GCF_056541905.1. Taxonomy (NCBI): domain Bacteria; kingdom Pseudomonadati; phylum Pseudomonadota; class Alphaproteobacteria; order Rhodobacterales; family Roseobacteraceae; genus Ruegeria; species Ruegeria sp. AF5. The sequence continues at coordinate 98,250 of NZ_JBQFYZ010000003.1, read as the reverse complement.
ATTTGGCTTTTAGGCAACATAGCCCCAGGGCTTGTTCAACCTATAGGCGATCCAAGTCCGGTGCGCATATCAACGATTCGGGATTAAGCGCAAACTTATGCACCCATTCAGCTGCCTGTCAGCAAAGTTACAGCGTCAAGTCCGATGACTCCCGGACTCGCCCACAACCATTGGAAGAGCAGCATTTTTCCCCACTGTTCAGTGAAAGCATTGTCAACAAAACAATGAAAATTCAACTTTTTTGAAAGTTTGACGTCTGTTTTGGCAACAATCCTCCGATTCGCCTTCGACCTACCCGGTTAAATAAGCGAATCCTGATCAACGTCCTTCGCCACAAAACACCCGCTTTGTGGCAAAATTAAGATTTATTAATTGATCAGTCAGGAAACCCCAATCCTGCCAGTGCATCTCATGTCTCAACGCGCAACGGAAATTGCGTGATCAAACCAGGAGACAGAAATGAGCATCCGAAAATCTTCGCTTTTACTTCCCCGCACATCCAACTGGATGGGGGTCAGCGCATTGGGCGCAGCCATGCTGGCCACAACCGCTTTACCTTCGATGGCGGATGAGGCGCTTGCCGATCTTGTCGAATCCGTTTCCCCTTCGGTTGTAACCATCATTGCCGAACAAAAGGCCGCCCCAAGCCCCGCACAGGGGCAGAATTTTGATTTCGACGGTCATCCGTTTGGGGAATTCTTCAAGCGCTTTGGTGGGCCTGAAGGGTTCAACATGCCTCAACGCGGGCCGGCACAAGGGCTCGGGTCAGGGTTTGTACTGAATGAAGCCGGTTATATCGTCACCAATCACCATGTGGTGGACAATGCCGCGACTGTAATCGTTCGCCTAAGTGATGACCGGACATTTGAGGCCGAGGTAGTTGGCACCGACCCGCTGACAGACATCGCAGTCTTGAAGATCGATGCAGGCCCGGGTCTGCAAGCTGTCGAACTGGGTGACAGCGATGCAATCCGCGTAGGCGAAGATGTCGTAGCGATCGGCAACCCGTTTGGTTTGAGCTCGACGGTCACTACCGGCATTGTGTCGGCTAAAGGTCGCAATATCTCGGACGGGCCTTATGCCGAGTTCATTCAAACGGACGCCGCCATCAACAAGGGCAACTCTGGTGGCCCGCTTTTCAACATGGACGGCGACGTGATTGGTGTAAACTCGGCCATATATTCCCCCAGTGGCGGATCTGTCGGGCTGGGATTTGCCGTAACCTCGAACATCGTTGAGCATATTGCGGCCGATCTGCAGGATGACGGGCAGGTCAGCCGTGGGTGGCTGGGTGTATCTATCCAGAATATCAGCCCGCAGCTTGCGGCGGCACTGGGAATTGATGCCTCCTCGGGCGCACTGGTGGCAGATGTTGTCGCCGACAGCCCTGCAGATGGCGTTCTGGAGCAAGGCGATGTTATCCTGTCCTTCAACGGCGAAGCCGTAGACTCCAGTGGTGACCTGCCCATTCTGGTGGGCACAACCAAGGTCGGCACCGCCAGTAATTTGACCATTCTGCGCGATGGCAAACAGGAAACGGTCACTTTGACCGTTGGCCAGCATCAGGCAGCGGCGGCTCAGTCCGACACCCCTGTCGAATCCGAGGCGGCAGGCTCGTCGCTTGGTGTCACCGTGGCCCCCCTGACCGAAACGGTGCGGGCCGAGGCAGGTATCGCTAAAGCCGTCGAAGGTGTGGTCGTCACAGACCTGCAACCGGACAGCCCTGCGGCTCGGGCGGGTCTGCAACGTGGTGACGTGATCGTGAAACTGGGCAACCAAGACACGTTCACACCCGAAGCGCTGAAGGCGGCACTGGACAGCGAAAAGACGGACCCGGCACTGGTATTGATCAATCGGGCCGGCAGCCAGATCTTCGTTGCCGTCGAACTGGTCTGACCAACACTATGCGCGCGCCGCTTGATGGGGAGATCCGGCGCGCGCCTCACCCGGCGGACCTGAGTTGTCCGCTGTCCGTCGGGCTTGCCGGGTGCGTGCCCAGCACCCGGCAAGATATTCTGCATTCCATGGGCTTTGTTTGGATAATGTGTTTAAATCCCAAGGGAAAAGGAGCCAGATCATGAGCCGCCGTCTGTTGATCGTCGAAGATGACACTGACACCAGGGATTTCATTGCCAAAGGGTTTGGCGAAGAAGGCTATGTGGTCGAAACGGCTGCTGATGGCCGCGAGGGATTGTACCACGCAACGGATGGCGGGTTTGACGCCATTGTGCTGGACAGGATGCTTCCCGGTCTGGACGGGCTGTCCCTGATCAAATCCCTGCGTGCAGCAGGGCTGAAAACACCGGTCTTGATGTTGACGGCCATGAGCGCAGTGGACGAGCGCGTCAAAGGATTGCGATCAGGCGCCGACGATTATCTGGTCAAGCCCTTCTCGTTTCAGGAACTTCATGCACGGATCGAAGCCCTGTTACGACGTCCGCAAGAATCCGAGGAAACGCCGACTCTGACCTGCAAGGATCTTGAAATGGATCTTCTGACCCGCAAGGTTACGCGGGACGGCCATGAGATCACGCTGACGCCCCGTGAATTCCAGATTCTTGAATTCTTCCTGCGCCGCAAGAACCGTGTCGTGTCGCGTACCATGCTGCTTGAGGGCGTCTGGGATTATCATTTCGACCCGAACACCAACGTTGTGGATGTTCACATCTCAAAGCTGCGCCGCCAGTTGGATGAAGGCGGAGACACACCTTTGATTGAAACTGTTCGCGGAGCAGGTTACATGATGTCCGATGGATAACCTTCGGCTTTCCCTTAATAATTCACGAACAAGACTTGTCGCCACCAGCATGGTGCTAAGCACGTTCCTTACCGCGTCCGTGCTGGCATTGGTCTATGTGACGGCCAACAGAAGCATCGAATCCGAGACCCGATCAGTCGTGTCCGCCGAACTGACCGGGCTTGCAGATGAATATGAACGGCGCGGGCTGATCGGGCTGATCACAGCGATCGAACGCCGTCTTCCAAGCGCGCCCGACCGAGACGCGCTGTATCTTCTGGCGGATCGGCAAGGCGTCAAGCTTGTGGGTAACCTGAAAACCTGGCCGGTCAATGTGACCGCCGGAAGCGGTTGGGTCGACCTTGAGTTGCGCAGGGCTGACAATGACCAACTGGTGCCTATCTCGGCGGCATCGATCCGCCTGCCCGGTGGCGAACGCCTTCTTGTGGGACGGGATGCGGCGGCCCGTCAACAATTCGACCGTGTATTGTTCCGATCTCTGGCACTGGCGCTAGGGATAGCATTTGTTCTGAGCGTGATCACCGGCTGGCTGTTCACACGCCTGGTATTTTCACGCCTGTCAGACATCGCAAGCACAGCCGAAAACATCGTTTCTGGCGATCTTTCCAAAAGGATGCCCCTACGCGGAACCGGGGACGAGTTCGATCAGGTCTCTGGCACGTTGAACAACATGCTCGACAGGATCGAAGAGCTGGTCAGTAATCTGCGCACCACCTCGAACTCTATCGCACATGATTTGCGCTCTCCTCTGTCCCGCCTTCGCCAACGGGTCGAATCCCTTTCCGAGCCCGGCAAAAGCGATCTGGATCGCGAGATCGACATTGCGCGGGCAACGGGAGAAATCGACCATGTTTTGCGGGTCTTGGGACAGCTTACCGAGATATCGCGGGCCGAGGCCGGTCTGGGGCGCGAGCAATTCGAAGACATTGACTTGCAGCAACTGGTTGGCGATGTCGTGGAGCTTTATGATCCGGTGGCCGCGGATCAGGACGTCCGTCTTGAGGTTATAGGCTCTGCCCCCGCAATTCAGGGGCACCGGCCCCTCCTCTCGCAGGCTCTTTCCAATCTGCTGGAAAACGCTATGCGCTACGCACCGGCAAATACCACAATCACGATCTCAATCGGTACCGAGGACGGATTTGCCCAATTGCAGGTTCGGGACCGTGGTCCGGGTGTTCCGCCCGGAGAGTTGGATCGCCTTCAGCTTCCGTTCGTCACGCTTGATCCGGCGCGCACGGAACGCAATGCGGGATTGGGGCTCGCGCTGGTTGCCGCGATTTCTCACATGCATGGCGGGACATTCGCAGCCCGAAACTGCAACCCAGGTTTGGAAACCACGATCAATCTGGCAATTCAGAGTTAACCCGGCAGTCCGTTTACCGCCAATATCATGTTTTTATAACGTTTATCCTCGGTGACATCCGCACCGAACCAATCCGGTGGGACATAGGCATTTGCGGCTTCACTGGTATGGAATTCAACTTCAACCAAACACAGGGGTTCCAGGCCGCCTGAGAAAACATCCAGCTCGAACTGGTGGCCGTCCGGCATTTGATCCGTGTAACGTACCTTCTCGACCCGGCGTCCTCGAGTTTCCGGCCAGAAGGTTTCAAACTGGTCCCGGGTTATCTCTGTCTCACGCTCAACACGTACAAGATCACCGCCTCCTTTTAAGGTCAGGAAAAACACATCGTTCTTTTGCCGCAGACGCAATTCGGTCGAGTCCTCCGGCGCGGTGAGGTACCCCTGACGCACCACTGCTTTTTCTGCGCGGCTCAAGTCCGGTAAATTTGCCACCAGAAACTTGCGCTCTATTTCTGTGCTCATCGGAGCGCCCCCACTCAATCTTCCAGCTTATCAAACAGCACCCGATATGCCGTACCAGCCGCGCCGCGATCTGCGTAAGTATTGGCAAAGGCCCGATGCTGCGCCATTGAAAAGAACGCCCGCAGCTTATCTGATGCATATTGTGTTTGTCGAAAATGCTAACCGGTTGACCAAATAACCGCTCGGTCAAGGTTGTGCGACTGACGGGAACAACGATCTCATCGGCGGCTCGAAAACAGACCCCAGACGCACCCCCAGAATCGCGATTGCACAGCAAAACCTGCCGACCGGTTTGCACACAGACATAGGCAAGGTTCACGGAAGTCTCGGTTTGTCCAACACCGCCCTTATTGCAGTAAAAGGCAATGATTTTCATTCCTTACTCCTTTTTGTGGTGAAACAGACTGCGGAACATGTGCCGGATTTCTTGCCCGTCAAACTGATGGAAACTTGCGACAACGCGCTTTCTTTCCGTCTTTTGGTGTTGATCAAGCACAGCGATTAGGCCGCCCACGGACAAACCGATCTGCGCGTCCACGCGGCCTTGCGTATCGGCGCGAGACGCAACAAAGGTCATCAACGCATCTTGCTGAACAGAATAGTCGTTGAACAAACCAAGACTATCCTGAAGTTTTTTCAATGGCTTAAGGATCATTTTCAAACCATTCCAATCGAATAATGGGGCAAACAATTCCATCAGATATCTTAGTTTTTTGCATTCGATACGAAGGTCATGCACCGTCCTGTCTGGTTTATCGTCGCTTATGCCGCGCGCCAGTTTGCACATCTTGCGATAATGCTTCCAGATCAGCGCGCAGGCATAGTCATACGTTCCGCGATGCGCGTTTGGTCCGAGGTCCAAGTGATCAGTACTGGTGAACATTGCGGTCAGGTCGGTCATGGACGTCGTGTAGTCGGCGCTGCGCAACCAGCGAGATAGGCGCAGTTGCTCTTGTGTACGTTCCGTTTGAAACTGATCAAACATCTCGGACAGTCCTGCGTGAAGGCTCGGCGGGATAAGATTGAAATACTTGTCTTTTTTCAGAAGGTAGACATCCAAATCACGCAGAGGTCCCGTGGGGGCCATAAGATCGGAAAAGAGCCGCTTCAGTTCGGCCGTCTGGGCCTCGGACAACACACCCTTGAACAGGCTGATCACTGACCTGATCTTGCGCAACGATACCCGGTAATCGTGCAAAAACTCGGTGTCGATATCAGCGATCATGCCCTCCTCGTTTTGCCGTGCAACCCTCAGATATATTTGAACGATTTTCGCAGCGACTTCGCTGCAAGGATCTGCTTGACCGAACTTTATTTCAGGCTTGGCCTGATAGGGAACCATGTCTGGAAACAGACTGGGATAGACCGTTTCAACGTCACGAACACCGCCCGAAACGCGATCGAGAGCGGAACGGACCAACTGATAGGCCTTCTTATACCCGCGCAACTGCTGAATTCGTACAATGGTTGCCTGCCCTGATGGCGTCGACATGTACGTTAAAGTTCCCCTGACTTTTGTCTTTTGCAGATCATCAAGCACGGCGAAGGTCTTTGCCTCGATCTCTCCAACACCAATCTGCGTCAGCGCCCGTAGTTCAGGAAAGTCGCTCAGCGCCTTCTGAACCGGCCCTTCTGGCAAGTCCCGTGCAAACCGCAGATGCCCCGAGTGCTGCTGAGACAAAGGGCCGTGGTCCTTCCGCAGCAGGTGCAACACCCCGCCAGTATCGATCAAAGCACGACCCGAGGCGCGCAGTGACTGATCGTGACAATCCAGCAATGCGAAAGCTGCGACGGGGCTATCGGGTGAAACTTTTTGGGAAAACCCGGCAATGGCATTTGCCAGAGCCGTTTCGTCAATCCTCGCTGGGAAAATGAACTGATCGCTTGACGATCTGGTCATGATACGCCTTTCCAGTTCAACTTCAGAAACCCCTTTACAGGTTTCTCAACGATCATATGCGCGCGCCCCTTGTTTGGTTTGGTTGCTCCAACGCCATCCAAGGTTCTCCTTTTCAGTCTCGGCTGAACCCGAAAGGACATCAAGGCATTATGCCTGCGACCGAGTGTAATCACGGGGTGACAGGCCTCGGGTGCCGAAGTAAGACACCGCTATGAGCGAACCAGTATCTTCGATCCGAAACCTTGGCCCCGCCTTTGAACAGGCCTGCGCACGTGCTGGTATTCATTCGGCTGAGGCACTGCGAGAACTGGGGCCGGACGAAGCCTATGCCCGCCTGTTGCGCGCCGGCACCAGGGCGCATTTCATCGGATATTATGTTCTGGTGATGGGATTGCAGGGCCGCCCGTGGAACGATTGCAAGGGCGACGAGAAGAAAGCCCTGCGCGAAAGGTTCGACGCAATCAAAGCTGGTAACGGTGCTGCTCCGGAAAACCAGATGATTGCAGATCTGGACGCCATCGGAGTTCGTGTTGCACCAAAGGACTTAAAGCAGCTCTGAACGAATAAGGCCGCACCCAACCAAGGATGCGGCCCCTGTTTGTCACCAATGGCTGTGGCTTAACCGACCAGTTCAATGCCCGAGAAGAAGTATGCGATTTCAACCGCTGCGGTTTCCGGTGCGTCCGAACCGTGGACCGAGTTTTCACCGACCGATTCCGCGAATTCAGCGCGGATGGTGCCGGGGGCTGCGTCCGCAGGGTTCGTTGCGCCCATAACTTCACGGTTCTTTGCAATGGCGCCTTCGCCTTCCAGAACCTGAACAACAACCGGAGCCGACGACATGAATTCGCACAGTTCGTCATAGAACGGACGTTCGGCATGAACGTCATAGAACTTGCCAGCCTGAGCTTTGGTCATGTGAATGCGCTTTTGCGCCACGATGCGCAGGCCTGCTTCTTCGAACTTGGCGTTGATCTTGCCGGTCAGGTTGCGGCGGGTTGCATCGGGTTTGATGATCGAGAATGTGCGTTCCAGTGCCATGTCGGCCTCTCCTTATAATGTGACGCGGGACCCGCGCCGAAATCCATCGCGCGCCGGGTATCACGGACTTTGACCCATGAAAAGTGTAATGATGCCATGCCCGTGGCTTTGCAGTTCAGATTGTGTCTGGCAAAGGGTCGACGCGGTCCAGTCGACGGACGTAAAGCACCGCCAGCAAGCCAGCAAAGCTACAGGCCCACATCATGCCCAGTACCAGATACGGCCCATTTTCGGGGCTAACGAACGCGCCGGTCATTGAGGTCAGAACAGCGCCCAAAGCCACGATCAATGCCCCCGACAGCCCTGCCGCGCTTCCTGCCAGTCCGGGGCGTACTGACATGACGCCAGCCGCGGCATTGGCATTGGTCAAACCGTTACCAAAGCCGACACAGATTGCCGAGCCGAAGAAGACCCAGACCGATCCCAGATCAGCGAGAAACAGCATCAATCCGCAGAACGGGCCAGTTGAGGCCACGATCCGCCCCGACAATATCATTGTCGTCAGGCGCGTCCGGGCCGCAATCCGACCGGTGACAAAATTGCCAACCATGAACCCGCCGGTGATGATGCCAATCCCCAGCCCCAGCGTTGCTGGGCTCAGGTCGAACCACGCTGCGGCAACCAGCGGCGCACCGGTGATAAAGCTGTAGAACCCCCCAATCGAAAACGCTGCGCATAAGGCATAGCCCCAGAACCTGCGGGCACGGAACAGATGGGGATACTCGCGCAGTTGGGCACCAAATGTGGACGAGCGGTTGGTGTTGGTCTCGCCCATGTCGAACCAAAGCAGCACCAGCAACCCTGCCCCAAGCAACGAGTACAGGACAAACCCCGAGCGCCAACCGAAAAGCATATCCAGCGCCCCACCCAACATCGGCCCAAGCATCGGGGCTAAGGCCATGGCCATCGCGACGTAACCGAGTTTGCTTGCCGCCTCATTCGGTGCGTAACGGTCTCTGATCGACGCGCTGGACAGGACCGAGCCGGCGACAACAGCAGCCTGAAGCAGGCGGAAGCCAAGAAAAACCCAGATCGATCCGGCCAGTGTGCATCCGATCGACGCAAGGACAAATATTGATATACAAATCAAAAGGATAGGTCTGCGCCCAAAGCGATCCGATAACGGGCCCATGATCAGTTGCAACACTGCCGAAACCGCCAGATACCCCGCGACCGACAGGTTCATCAGGCCGTAATCCACCGTGAAGTCTTCACTCATATGCGCCAGCGACGGCAGGAACATGTTGAGCGTCAGCACAGACAGCGCCGTAGCAAAGATCAATGTGATCAGGGATGGAGGCGTCCGGGCCGCGCGCATGTGAAAAACCGCTTCAAAAAGCAAACGAGACAGCGCTAACACATTGCTTGATGCTTGAAAATGCCAAGCCGCTGGCGGCGGCATCACACCTCTGCTAAGAGCGCCTCATGTTACGGATCGAAGACATCACCTATGCCGTTGAAGGCCGCCCATTGTTTGATGGCGCCAGCGCAACCATACCAGACGGTCACAAGGTTGGCCTTGTGGGCCGGAATGGCACGGGAAAGACCACGCTTTTTCGCCTGATCCGCGGGGAACTGGCGCTGGAATCGGGGAATATTGCGGTCCCCAAGCGCGCCCGCATTGGCGGGGTCGCGCAGGAGGTCCCATCATCCAACGTTTCGCTGATCGACACTGTTCTGGCCGCTGATACCGAACGCAGCGCCCTGATGGCCGAGGCTGGCGACGCAATGGATCCCACGCGAATTGCCGAAATCCAGACCCGGCTGGCCGATATCGACGCCTGGTCGGCCGAGGCCCGCGCGGCCTCGATCCTCAAGGGGTTGGGGTTTGACGACGCAGACCAGTTGCGCCCCTGCTCGGATTTCTCGGGCGGTTGGCGGATGCGAGTGGCCTTGGCGGCGGTTTTGTTCTCGCAGCCGGATTTGTTGCTGTTGGACGAACCGACCAACTATCTGGACCTCGAAGGCGCGCTGTGGCTGGAAAGCTATCTGGCGAAATATCCGCACACGGTCATAATCATCAGCCATGACCGGGGCTTGCTGAACCGCGCCGTAGGGTCGATCCTGCATCTGGAGGATCGCAAACTCACCTATTACGCCGTGCCTTATGACAAGTTCGCCGAACGGCGGGCGGAACGTCTAGCGCAGGCGGAATCAGAGAATGCAAAGGCAAAGGCCCGCATCGCTCATTTGCAGAGCTTCGTGGATCGGTTTCGATATAAGGCATCCAAGGCCGTTCAGGCCCAATCGCGCCTGAAAATGATCGAACGCATCCAGTTGGTCTCAACCCCGCAAGAGGCCGCGCTGCGCGCGTTTTCCTTCCCCGAACCCGAGGAACTGTCGCCGCCGATCATCCAGATCGAAGGTGGTGTCACCGGCTATGGCGAGATCGAAGTACTGCGCCGCTTGAACCTGCGCATCGATCAGGATGACCGTATCGCGCTGTTGGGCAAGAACGGTCAGGGCAAATCTACCCTGTCCAAACTGTTGTCAGACCGCCTGCCCCTCATGGCGGGTAAGATGGCCCGCAGCAACAAGCTGCGCATCGGGTATTTCGCTCAGCATCAGGTGGACGAGCTTTATGTGAACGAAACGCCACTGGACCACCTGCGCCGCCTGCGCCCGGACGAGGCGCCTGGCAAGTGGCGCTCGCGTTTGGCGGGGTTCGGCCTGAACGCAGCACAGGCGGAAACCGAGGTTGGCCGCCTGTCGGGTGGGCAAAAAGCACGCCTGTCGCTGCTGCTGGCCACCATCGACGCACCGCATATGCTGATCCTCGATGAACCGACGAACCATCTGGATATCGAAAGCCGTGAGGCGCTGGTCGAAGCACTGACCGCCTATTCCGGCGCTGTCGTGCTGGTCAGCCACGACATGCACCTTCTGTCGCTTGTTGCCGATCGGTTGTGGCTGGTCTCGGACGGTACGGTCAAATCTTATGACGGTGACCTTGAATCCTACCGGGCCCTTTTGCTGGCGCGTGACAAGCCGGTGAAAGAAAAGCCGCAAACAGAGAAGCCCAAACGTACCTCGCGCGATACCATGCTGGCACTGCGGGCGGACCTGCGCAAATGCGAGGACCGGGTCGAGAAACTGACAGAGATGCACGACAAGCTCGCGGCAAAACTGGCCGACCCGGCGCTTTACGAAGACGACAAGATCAACGATCTGGAAACCTGGAACCGCAAATTCGCCGAGGTGATCGAGGCCATGCAAAAAGCAGAAGCGCTTTGGATCGCCGCTGCCGAGCGACTGGAACAGGCAGAAACGGTATGAGCGATCCCGTTGTTGAAACCAAAGCGATGATCGCGGGAATGCACCCCGAAATTCAACCCGACGAATTCGCATTTGTGGTCTGGCCTGAAGATATGGACTGGCCCGACGGGACACGCGCCAGTTACGTCGAGGCCGAAGGACTGTCTTTAATCGTTCCGATCCATTGCGCACCAAAAGAGGCGTTTGCTATGCGTTGTATCACGCTTCAAGTGCACTCCTCGCTCGAAGGCGTGGGTCTGACCGCTGCGGTCTCCGGGGTGTTGGCACAGGCCGGAATTCCGGCGAACATGGTTGCGGGCTATCACCACGATCATGTTTATGTTCCCTCCGGACGGGCCGAAGACGCCCTAAAAATTTTGAAACATCTGCAACAGAGTAGCAAAGAGTGATTGACACCGCATTTCTGATCACTGCGTTCACAACGCTTTTCGTGGTTCTTGATCCACCGGCGCAAACCCCGATTTTTGTGGCCCTGACCCAGAACATGGATTGGCACACGCGCCGCTCTGTCGCGATACGCGCGTGCCTGACAGCAGGCGGCATTCTGGCCATGTTCGCGGCCTTTGGCGAAGCGTTGCTGGGTTTTGTCGGCATCTCGATGGAGGCGTTTCGCGTTGCGGGAGGTGTTCTTCTGTTTCTGACCGCGCTCGACATGCTGTTTGAACGCCGGACCAAACGTCGTGAAAACAGTGCCGAAGAAGAAGAACATCCGGACCCGTCGGTGTTTCCGCTGGGCATCCCACTGATTGCAGGACCCGGTGCGATTGCCACCATGATCCTGCTGGCCGGTCAACATCCCGGCATTCAGGGTCTGGCGGTTGTCATCGGCGTTATGCTGGTCGTTCTGGCAATGGTTTTTGTGATGTATCTTACATCCGGGGCCGTGGCACGGCTTTTGGGGAAAACCGGGCTGAACGTGTTGACCCGGCTTCTTGGGATGCTGCTGGCTGCATTATCTGTTCAGTTTATTCTTGATGGCCTCAAGGCCTTTGGATTCGCATCTTAAGCCCCCATATTAACAAGGTTAAGGGGATTTCCGGGAACCGCATGGACAGTTTCGATATTGGACGCCTGATCTATCTGGCCCTGCTGGGGGCGGCGCTGCTGATGTGGTTTGTCACGCATAATCGGCAGTCGCTTGGCAAGACGTTTCAGCAGGTCATGGCATGGGTGTTCATTTTTGTCGGGGTCATTGCACTGGTCGGTCTGTGGGAGGATATTCGTTCCTCGGTCGCTCCCGCGCCGCAGATGAGTGTCACCGGTAACTCGGTTGAGGTTCCCCGCGCTTATGATGGCCATTATTACCTTCCGGTTCTGGTGAATGGTGAGCTGATCACCTTTCTTGTCGACACCGGTGCCAGCCAGATCGTGTTGAACGCGCGGGATGCCAAACGGGCAGGCATTGATCCCGATCAGCTGAACTATTTCGGGCGCGCCTTGACTGCAAACGGTGAGGTGCGTACCGCGCCGGTGCGGCTTGAGACCCTGACGATAGGACCCATTACGGATCAGAACGTTTCGGCCTGGGTCAACGAGGGCGAACTGGATAAGTCTCTTTTGGGGATGGAATATCTGCACCGTTTTTCAAGCATTCAGTTTGCGGATGGCAAGCTGATCCTGTCCCGTTGATGCTCCTCACCTCTTGAGAACAAAAGTGGAACATGATAGCTTGCGGGCATGTCTGCTCAGCTTCTTGGTCCCAAACCTGCACGTCAGATCCCGGGGATAAATCTCCATTCGCAGATCACCCTGCAACCGGGTCGCGTGCACGAGGCTTGCGGCCCCGCCCGACGCAGCTTTGCCATCTGGCTGGCCGGTCAGACACAGGGTCCCGTGCTGTGGATTTCCCCCGCGTGGGAGCCCGCCCAACTGAACCCCGACGGAATTATGGCTTTTGCTGATCCGGCGCGTTTTCTGTTCGTCCACCCCACCCGCGCCGAAGATCTGTTATGGTGTATTGAAGAGGCGCTGCGCAGCGGGGCCATCCCGCTGATCATAGGCGACCTGCCCGGCGCGCCGGGGCTGACGCCGGTGCGGCGGATGCATCTGGCCGCAGAACAAGGCGGTACGATGGGCCAAGCCCCGCTTGGCTTGCTGCTGACGCCCGGTGATGGCGGCGCACAAGGGGTTGAGACACGCTGGCACATGGCCGCCGCCCATCAGGGAGATACCAGACACTGGACCCTGACCCGCCGCCGCGCCCGCGCCCTGCCCCCGGTCAGCTGGCAGGCCACTCAGACTGCTGCCCGCACCGGTCTGCACCTGAAACGCATTGAAACAGAGGACATTCTGACGTGAAGCCGCAAGGATCACGCAAGATGTGACTCGCCAAACTCCGGATCGCACCCTAGCGTCGCCGCATGAGCCATCCGATCCATGACAGCCGCTATTCCTGGATTCGCCTTCTGATCACGCTCGCCATCGCAACTGTGGCGAATGTAGGGATGTGGGCGGTCATCGTGGTCATGCCTACTGTCGAAGCAGAATTCGGCGCCAGTCGCGCCGAAGCCTCGATGCCATATACGCTTACGATGATCGGATTTGCGCTGGGCAATATGTGGCTAGGACAACTGGTGGACCGGCTGGGCGTGACACGCGCCCTGATCGGCGCCGCTGTATTAAGCGCCTTCAGCTATCTATTGGCAACGCTGGCCCCGAATATAACACTACTATCTGCGGCGCATCTGCTGGTCGGGCTGGGAACATCGATCGGGTTTGGCCCCTTGATCGCCGATATCTCGCACTGGTTCATGAAGCGGCGTGGGTTCGCCGTCGCATTGGTGGCCAGCGGAAACTATATCTCTGGCGCAATCTGGCCCACCCTGCTGTCCGGCATTCTGTTACGGGATGGCTGGCAACAGGTCTACCTGACATTGGCGCTATTGACGCTGCTGATTGTCATCCCCCTGTCCTTGCTGTTGCGTCGTCAGGTCCCGGTCGAAGCACACAGCACAGCCGCGGCCACAGCCCGGATCAACGCGCGCACTGTCGGCGTTTCACCACGCGTGTTACAGTACATCCTTGGCCTGGCTGGTATTGGATGCTGCGTAGCGATGTCCATGCCACAGGTCCATATCGTGTCGTATTGCGTCGGGCTGGGATACGGCCCCGCAGTGGGGGCCGAAATGCTATCGCTGATGCTGCTAGGTGGCGTCGCCAGCCGTATTCTCTCGGGCCTGTTGGCCGACCGTCTGGGCGGCGTCATGACGCTCTTGATCGGCTCAGTCTTGCAGTGCATCGCCCTGTTCCTGTTCCTGCCATATGACGGGATGGTCTCACTTTATGTGATCAGCTTGCTGTTCGGTCTGGCGCAGGGTGGCATCGTGCCCAGCTACGCTTTGGTTGTCCGTGAATACATGCCGCCGCAGGACGCCGGGGCGCGGGTCGGATTCGTCTTGATGATGACCATCCTTGGCATGGCGCTTGGCGGCTGGATGTCAGGCTGGATTTACGATGTCACCGGAAGTTACCACCTGGCCTTCGTCAACGGAATTCTTTGGAACGGTTTGAACATTGCCATCGTTCTGATGTTGATCAAAAGATCCCGCCCCAGACGGGACACGGTCATGGCGTGACACACCTGACCCGCCGCTTGGTGCTTGCAGGGATGGTGGCTCTGCCTTTGGCCCGTACGGTGCAAGCCGCGTTGCAGCCATACATTTTGTCAACGAAAGCCACCGTGGTTGGTTTTACCTTTGATCTGTCAGGTATCCCTCAGACCGGATCAATGCCGATCCGGCAGGCGGACGTACAGATTGACATGCACCGCCTGCAAAACAGCCGGGTCACGGTGGTGCTGGATGTCAACAAGGCCAGAACACGCTTGCCCTTTGCCCGCATGCCGATGCTCGGCCCCGGTGTTTTGGGCGCCGAAACCTACCCGACAATTCAATTCGTATCGACTGACATTCAATTGGGGGCCGATGGGCGCATATCGAATGGTGCTCGTGTCACGGGGGAACTGAGTATCCGAGATGTGACGCACCCCATAACTTTGGATGCCAACCTATACCGCCAGCCCGGAACAGCCGCGAACGACCTCAACCGCCTGTCCATAGGTTTGACCGGGACATTGAACCGGCACGATTTCGGTGCCTCGGGTTATCCCGATCTGGTAGGACAAAACGTCGGACTGGACATACGTGCCGAGATCATTCGTGCAACCTAATCGACAAAAAGCAAAAAACGACTGGATAAAGTCGAATAGTTGCGCGCATTGTCCGGTGACGCCGCCTATCTGAGAAAACCATGCGCACGATCATTTCATTTGCCGCCCTGTTTCTTTCGGTCATTCTGCTTCAGCTTTCAACGGGCGGCGTCGGGCCACTTGATGCCATTTCCGGGATCACCTTAAGCTTTTCGACCGAACAGATCGGTATGCTGGGTTCAGCGCATTTCCTTGGCTTTTTCATAGGTTGCTGGTGGGCGCCGCGACTGATGGGCAGTGTCGGGCATTCCCGCGCATTTGCCGTATGCACAGCGCTGGGCGCGATGGGGTTGATCGGGCACACCCTGACAGACAATCCTTATGTATGGGCGGCGTTGCGCATCGCCTCGGGCACATGTGTGGCAGGTAGTTACACTGTCATCGAAGCGTGGCTGAATGCAAAAGTGACCAATGAGACACGTGGACGAGCCATGGGCACCTATCGCATCGTCGATATGGGTGCCTCGCTGAGTGCTCAGTTGATCATCGCCGTCCTGCCACCCGCCTCGTATGTTTCCTATAACCTCTTGGCGATCCTTTGCTGCGCCTCATTGCTGCCGCTGACACTGACACGCGCAAGTCAGCCGAAGACGCCCGACGCCCCCCGCCTGCGCCCGAAACTGGCATGGCACAGTTCGCCGTTGGCCGTCGCGGGCGTCATTGTTTCGGCACTCAGTTCAGCATCTTTCCGAATGGTCGGGCCCGTCTACGGTCAGGAAGTCGGGTTGGGAGTGGATCAAATCGCCTTCTTCCTCGCCTCTTTCGTTCTGGGCGGGGCGCTGGCGCAGTATCCGATGGGATGGCTCGCGGACAAATACGACCGGCGCTGGGTCTTGATCTGGCTTTCGGTCGCGGCGGTGCTAAGCTGCGGGGTCACAATGGCGGCAAGCGACACGGGAACCGTCGGTGTCATGCTTGCAGCGGCGCTTTTTGGGTTCACGACATTCCCAATCTTTTCGGTGTCATCCGCACATGCCAACGATTTTGCGACAACCGAACAAAGGGTCGAGTTGTCTGCCGCCTTGATGTTCTGGTACGCGCTGGGGGCTATTGCGTCACCCTATATCACGTCAACACTGATCCAGGATTTCGGCCCCAGCGCGCTGTTTGCATTTGTTGCGGTCGGCCACGTATTCCTGATCGGTTTCGGCCTGGCCCGGATGCGGTCGCGTCCAACACCCGCGGAAAGAACCAATTACGTCTACGCACCACGTACATCCTTTACGGTCGGAAGGTTGCTGAAACGCGCCCGCGAGGAATGAAAAGCGGACCCGCAGCCCTGCATTGCGCAGAGTCTGCGTATTGGCTGACCACAATCTGACAGTATTACAACGGCCATCGGCGGCTTGGTCGTCCCATCAGGCGCGCGTTACAAATCAGAGTTATTCCAGTCATCTACGAAACCGGGCTTTTGCTGAGCGGTGACTTAGGTTAGACGAACGCGCAGTTAGATATGCGGAAACGGAATATGGCTCGGATTCTCATCACTTCGGCGATCCCTTACATCAATGGGATCAAGCATCTCGGCAATCTGATCGGCTCGCAACTGCCTGCCGACTTGTATGCACGCTACCAGCGTGGCCGGGGGAACGAGGTCATGTTCCTGTGCGCCACAGACGAACACGGCACCCCGGCCGAACTGGCCGCTGCCAAAGCTGGAAAGCCGGTGGCCGAGTATTGCGCGGACATGTACGAAATTCAGGCCGACATCGCCAAGCGTTTTGGGATGAGCTTTGATCACTTTGGCCGCTCATCCAGCGAGCAGAATAAAAAGCTGACCCAACATTTTGCCGGAAAGCTGGATGAGGCCGGGTTGATCCGTGAGGTCACGGAAAAGCAAATTTACTCCAACGCGGATGGTCGCTTTCTTCCCGACCGCTATATCGAAGGCACCTGCCCCAATTGCGGATACGAGAACGCACGTGGCGACCAGTGTGAAAACTGCACCAAGCAGTTGGATCCGACGGACCTGATCGAGCCGCGCTCGGCCATTTCGGGCTCGACGGATCTGGAAGTGCGCGAGACCAAGCACCTCTATCTGCGCCAATCGGCAATGAAGGATCAGCTGGATGCCTGGATTGACAGCAAAACCGACTGGCCGATCCTAACCACATCCATTGCCAAGAAATGGCTGCATGATGGCGACGGGTTGCAAGACCGGGGGATCACCCGCGATCTGGACTGGGGTGTTCCGGTCAAGAAAGGCGATCAGGACTGGCCCGGTATGGAAGGCAAGGTCTTCTATGTCTGGTTCGACGCGCCGATTGAATACATCGCCTGTGCCAAGGAATGGGCGGATTCCACGGGGAAACCCGATTCCGAGTGGGAACGCTGGTGGCGCACCGATAAGGGCGCGGACGATGTGCGCTATGTCCAGTTCATGGGCAAGGACAATGTGCCGTTTCACACGCTTTCTTTCCCCGCCACTATTCTGGGATCGGGCGAGCTGTGGAAAATGGTCGACCACCTGAAATCCTTCAACTACCTGAATTACGACGGCGGCCAGTTCTCGACCTCGCAGGGGCGTGGCGTTTTTATGGATCAGGCGCTCGAGATTCTTCCAGCCGACTACTGGCGGTGGTGGCTGCTGAGCCATGCGCCGGAAAGCAGCGACAGCGAGTTCACGTGGGAAAACTTCCAGCAATCGGTGAACAAGGATCTGGCCGATGTTCTAGGCAACTTCGTCAGCCGCATCACCAAGTTCTGCCGCTCGAAATTCGGTGAGGTGGTGCCCGAAGGCGGTGACTTTGGCGAGCGTGAGAACGCTCTGATCGACGAACTCACCAAACGCGTCCGCGCTTACGAGGCGCATATGGAAGCAATGGATGTCCGCAAGTCGGCTCAGGAACTGCGTGCCATCTGGGTGGCTGGCAACGAATACCTGCAAGCAGCGGCACCGTGGTCAACCTTCAAGGAAGACCCCAAACAGGCCGCTGCACAAGTACGCCTGGGCCTGAACCTGATCCGGTTCTATGCCGTGCTCAGCGCGCCGTTCATCCCTGATACCTCGGCCAAGATGCTAAGCGCCATGAACACGCTCGACACCAGCTGGCCGGAAGACGTGGCCGCAGCGTTGAACGCGCTACCCGCGGGTCACGACTTTACCGTGCCAGACGTTCTGTTCGCCAAGATCACAGACGAACAGCGCGAAGAATGGCAGGCAAAATTCGCCGGTAAACGCGGCTGACCGCCCTGATATTCGAAAGCTCGAACGGGGGCCGTTGGCCCCTGTTTTCGTTCGGCACCTCGGAACGGGCCGACACCTAAACCAGCTTAGTTGCTGTAATTTTTGGCGTCATCGCAAACCACCTCGGGATTCATCGCGCTTGAGAATTCGTGGCAAACAAGCCATCCTGCAAACAAGTTTTGTCGACTCGCGCGTTTGTGACCGCCGGGATGGACACCAATTGTTTCTGAAATGCACGAGGCTTTCGCCATGTCCCAAGTTTTCCCTTTTCTAACTCAGGTCCGCAATCCAATCGCCACCGCATTATTGCTGATATCCCTGGGACTGGCCCAACCTGCAACTGCACAGGACGAAGGGGCGGCACCGAAAGTTACGATTGCGGCCGCCTACACCGAGGAAATCACCGACGAGGCTTCCTTCATAGGGCGCGCTCAGGCGATCAATAAGGTCGATATCGTGGCCCGCGTGAACGGTTTTCTCAACAGCCGGAATGTCGAGGATGGGGCTACGGTCAAGGAAGGCGACCTGTTGTTCACCATCGAACCTGACCTTTACGAGGCGACATTGGAGGCCCGAAAAGCCGATCTGAACCGGGCCGAGGCAAATCTTGAGTTGGCCAAGGTGGACCTGGCGCGTAAGGAAGAGCTTTACAAGCGCGACGCGACACCTGAATCCGAACGCGACATCGCGCGGGCCAACGAACTGGTCGCCGAGGCTCAGGTCAAGGCCGCAAATGCAGCGATCCAGCAGGCCGAACTGGACCTCAGCTATACACAGATCCACGCGCCTTTTGATGGACGTATAGGCAGCATCACCACCAGTGTCGGTGATGTGGTCGGCCCGACCAACCCGCCGCTGGTGAACATTGTAAGCGAGACGCCGATCTATGTGAATTTCTCGCTCAACGAAAAACTCTTTACTTCGGTTCTTCAGACCGTTGGCGCAAATTCCGCTTCTCTTGCGGACAGCCCGCAAAGCCCCAATGTGCATATCACGCTGCCAAATGGAACAAAGCTGGATGAAACGGGCAGGATCGTATTTGTTGACAATCGTATCGACCCGTTGACCGGCGCGATCACAATGCGCGCCCAGTTCGAAAATGCCGACCGTTTGATCCTGGACGGTGCATTCGTGAATGTGCAGATCGAAGCGTTGCAACCGACCTTGCAAGTTCTGGTGCCGCAAGCTGCGCTGCAACGCGACCAGCGCGGTGACTTTGTGCTTGTAGTAAACGACAAACAGATGGTGGAGCAGCGATACATCACCACAGGCAACACGGAAGGTACCGCCATCATCGTTACCGAAGGTTTGCGTGAAGGCGAAAGCGTGATTGTCGAGGGCCTGCAACGGGTCCGCCCCGGCGTGGCTGTTGACGCGGTCGTCGCCTCTGAACAGCCGGGAGAGTAATCGATGTTCTCAGCCCTGTTCATCAGCCGGCCAAAGCTGGCGTTTGTCATCTCGCTGGTGCTGACCATCATGGGTGGCATCGGTTATCTGGTGCTGCCGGTCGCGCAGTTCCCGGACATTACCCCGCCCGTGGTCAACGTCTCCACCAAATACACCGGCGCAAATGCGGAGACAGTGGAAAACACCGTTGCCGCACCGATCGAGGCGCAGGTCAACGGTGTGGACGACATGATCTACATGACGTCCAGATCGTCTGACAACGGCTCGTATTCGTTGGACGTAACCTTCGAAGTTGGCACCGACCCCGATATCGCCTCGGTCAACGTGCAGAACCGGGTGGCGCAGGCAATGTCGTCGTTGCCCGCCGAAGTGACATCTTCGGGCGTTGTCACACAAAAATCGTCGACCAATATGCTGATGCTGGTCACGCTGACCTCGCCCAATGGCACCTATGACAGCGTGTTTCTTTCCAACTATGCCTCAATCAACCTGCGCGATGCGCTGGCGCGTGTGCAAGGCGTGGGTAAGGCTGATGTTCTGACCAACCTTGAATACGCCATGCGGGTCTGGATGGACCCTGACAAGATGGCAGCCCTGTCCATCACACCAGGCGATGTAATCAACGCGATCCGCGAACAGAATATCGAAGTGTCTGCCGGGTCGATCGGTGCACCGCCTGTGCCCGAAGGGCAGACCTTTCAATACACGATCAAATCCAAAGGTCGACTGACGTCAGCCGAAGAATTTGGCGATATCGTGATCCGTACCGGAGATGCTGGCGCAATTGTCCGCGTAAGGGACATCGCCCGGGTTGAGCTTGGCGCACAGTTCTACTCGGCGTCCGGTTATTTTCAGTCCGTGCCGGCCACCGTGATCGGTATCTATCAAGCCCCCGGCGCAAACGCCCTCGCCGTTTCAGAGCGCGTGCAGACGGAACTGGAGCGGCTGTCCCGCGCATTCCCGACGGATGTCGAATATGAAGTACCCTTCAACACGACAGACTTTGTCGAAGCTTCTTTGAATGACGTCGTATCGACACTGATCCTGACCTTCACCCTCGTGATCTCGGTCGTTTTTGTGTTCCTGGGAAGTTGGCGCGCGACGATCATCCCCGCGGTTGCCATCCCGGTCTCACTGATCGGCACGTTTGCTTTCTTGCTGGCCTTCGGCATGTCGTTGAACACGATCTCGCTGTTCGCGCTGGTATTGGCCATTGGGATCGTGGTTGATGACGCCATCGTCGTGGTCGAAAACGTCGAGCGCATCATCGCTGATGAGGGGCTGCCCCCGGCAGAAGCCACCCGTAAGGCGATGGGGCAGATCACAGGCCCGGTCATCGCGACCACGCTGGTATTGCTGGCGGTATTCGTGCCCGTGACCTTCATGCCGGGCATCTCAGGGCGGCTGTACTCTCAGTTCGCTGTCACGATCTCGACCGCTGTTGTGATCTCGTCCATCAACGCGCTGACACTGTCGCCCGCGCTGTGTGGGCTGGTCCTTAAGGCCCGCTCAGGGCCGCCCAAAGGGCTGCTTGCACTGTTCGAAAACTTCATTGGTGGCGTTCGCAACGGCTATGTCGCCATTGTTCGCAAACTGCTTGTCTTTCCGGCTATCGCGCTGGCCATCGTGGTTGGGCTCGGCATGGGAACAGGGGCAATCATGTCGAACACGTCCGCCGGGTTCATCCCACTGGAAGACAATGGCTATCTCTTTGTCGACGTGCAACTGCCTGACGCCGCGACACTGGAACGGACCGAGGCCGTGACAAAGCGCCTCGATGACCAGATACGCGAGATCCCGGGTGTGTCCAGCACCGTTCTGATCAATGGCTTTTCATTGCTGAACGGCACAATTACCAACGGCGCTGCCATCTTCGTGAACCTCGACAACTGGGCCGAACGGCAGGAGGAGGACCTGAGCGCCAAGGCCATTCTGGGCAAGGTGCTGGCCATCGCGAATAACGAAACCGCAGCCTCGACCGTTGCCTTCAACCCGCCACCAATTCAGGGTCTTGGCATGTCTGCCGGGGTTGAGATGGAGGTGCAGCAAACCGGAGGCGGCTCGCCGCAGGATCTGGCTTCGGCTGTGGGGTCGTTTGTCTATTCGGCCAACCAGCGCCCCGAGATCGGGCAGGCCTATACGACATTCCGTGCCAACGTTCCGCAGCTGTTCGTGGATCTGGACCGCGAGAAAGCCAAAACACTGGACGTCTCGGTGGCTGAAATCTTCCAGACCATGCAAGCCCAGCTGGGGTCGTATTATGTCAACGACTTCAACCTGTTTGGTCGCGTCTATCGCGTAATGATCCAGGCGGAAGGCAGCTATCGCGACAATGTCGATGACATTGCCAGCCTCTATGTGCGTTCACAGAAGGGCGACATGGTGCCACTGGGTACCCTGATTGACGTGGAAAACGTCTTGGGGCCGGTTCTGCTGAAACGGCATAACCTGTTCCGGTCGGCAACGGTGACAGCGGTGCCAGCGCCGGGCCTGTCCAGCGGCGATGCGATCACAGCGATGACAGAGGTCTCTGCTTCGGCCCTGCCGCCGGGATACTCGTTCGAATGGACGGGGACGGCACAACAACAGTTGGCGTCCGGCAGCCTGGTGATCATTATTCTGGGGCTGGCCATCCTATTCGGTTACCTGTTTCTTGTGGGACAGTATGAAAGCTGGACTATGCCGGTCTCGATCCTGCTGTCAGTGGTCGTGGCCCTGTTCGGGGCGGTGGCCGCGGTTGCCATCGTTGGCAGTGACATAAACCTCTATACGCAGATCGGTATGATCATGCTGGTGGGCCTTGCTTCGAAGAACGGCATTCTGATCGTCGAGTTTGCAATGGAACAGCGCGCCAAGGGTCTTTCGATCAAGGACGCTGCCGTCGAGGCCGCTCATCAGCGGTTCCGCGCTGTTATGATGACTGCCCTGTCTTTCCTGTTGGGGGTCGTACCGCTGCTGGCTGCCAATGGTGCGGGTGCGGCCAGCCAGAAAGCCATCGGTGTCGCCGTGTTCGGTGGCATGTTGGCCGCGACGCTGGTTGGCGTGATCGTGGTGCCTGTCCTCTACGCCCTGATGCAAAGCATGCGTGAGTGGCTGAAAGGCAGCAAAAACGATCCCGGCCCTTCAGAAGAAGCGGCCTGATCCGATCAAAGCCCCGCCCATCAGCGGGGCTTTTTTCTGGCGTCAGTCTGGTCTTCCCCGCCGACGTTCAGAGAGTTCCCGGATCACCACCTTTGCTTCTGGTGTCGGTGCCTGCTCGACCCGGCGATAATCCGATCCATCCCGGTTCCGTGTCAGCAGCCCACAGGAAATCATGGTCCGGCGCAGGGTTGCAGGGTCATCAAAACAATGTTCGGCATTGAGGCACACGTTGACCTCACCCTCTTGCAGCACCGCGGCTGCCGGTATCGCAGACCAGAGCCCCCACAAAGACAAAGTCTGCACCGATCGTTTTGACGGCCATTGTCGAAGCCTGCCTTGTGCGTCGAACAGGTGCAATGTACGCTCAACCGTGCGCATGTCAGCAGCCGGTTGTTTCGGACGGGCCTTGATTCGCCTGGCAGCAGCACTGGTGGCGCGCATATGTTGCACGTTCTGAAACCCGGCGGCACGAGCGACCATATTCATCAGTGTCAGGTGCGACGGGCTGGAGCCGCCAAGCTGTTGGGACAGGGTGCGCACGAATCCGGTCAAATCATCGGCGTGCAAGGGTACAGGAGTTTTGCTCATCACAAATCCATATCGGGCGTTTGCGCGATCGTTGGTCGCTGACTTGACGAAACAACGCCCTGATGGTTGCGATAGTTTCAATTACACTGGCAGGTTTAGCACTCTGGTTAAGAGCAGCGACGCCTCGGTGTCTGCCGACCGTGACCAACGGCTAGCACAACACGCATCACCCGCCAAGAGGATAGAAAGATGGATCAGGCCTTGCCGGGGGCCAGCCGTTCAGCCATCCAACCGTCGATCCGCGCGATCTGCTCCGCACTCAGTCGCAGGCCCAGCTTGTTGCGCCTCCAGACGACATCTTCGGCGGTCCGTGCATATTCCTTGTCGATCAGCCACGCGACCTCCCGCTCGGTCAGGGTTGCGCCAAAATCCTCACCCAGATCAGACAGCTGCTGCGCATCCCCAAGGACATCTGTTGCTTCGGTTCCATAGGCCCTGATCAGGCGTGCAGCCCAGGCGGCACCCAGAAACGGATACCTGGCCAAAAGCTGATCAGTCAGGGCTTCAACAGCGTCAACCGGAAAGTCACCGCCCGGCAGCGTCACACCGGCGGTCCAGGGGCCCGGCATATTCGGAAAAAATTCACCAACCTTCTCCAGAGCACTTTCCGCAAGCCGTCGATAGGTGGTGATCTTGCCGCCAAACACGTTCAATACAGGCGCCCCACCCTGCGCATCGACCTTCAGCGTGTAATCCCGCGTTGCGGCGGTGGCACTGCTGGCGCCGTCATCATAAAGCGGCCGCACACCGGAATAGGTCCACACAACATCTTCGCGGGTCACAGCGCGCTTGAAATACTTCGATGCGAAAGCGCACAGATACTCCTGCTCGGCCTCGGTACAGACGGGTTTCGTGTCAGGGTCTGGGTGATCCTGATCCGTTGTGCCGATCAGGGTAAAATCCTGCTCGTATGGTATGGCGAAAATGATGCGGCCGTCTTCGCCTTGAAAAAAATAGCACTTGTCGTGGTCATACAGCCGGGGCGTCACAATATGGCTGCCCCGAACAAGCCGAACACCCTCGCGTGAGTTGACACGGATCTTGGTCTGGATGATGTCACCGACCCAAGGGCCACCCGCGTTGATCAGCATTCTGGCCCGGACAAGACGGGTTTCGCCGCTGTTGCGATTACGAATGGATATCTGCCAAAGGTCGTCCACCCGCTCGGCCGAAATCACCTCGGTTCGCACCATGATCTGCGCACCGCGCGCCTCGGCGTCGCGGGCATTCAGGACCACCAACCGTGAATCTTCGATCCAGCAATCAGAGTATTCATAAGCCGTTTCGAACTTGTCCTGTAACGGGACGCCTTCCGGAGCCGATCGCAGGTTCAGTGATGTGGTGCCCGGCAGAATTTTGCGGCCACCCAGATTGTCATACATGAACAAACCCAACCGGATCAGCCAAGCCGGACGCCGCCCCCGCATCCACGGCATGACCGTACTGAGCAGCCGGGAGGTCGGCGTTTCCGAGTCAAACCGCATGTCCTTGTGGTAGGGCAGCACAAAGCGCATCGGCCAGCTGATATGCGGCATCGCGCGCAACAGGGTTTCACGCTCGATCAGAGCCTCACGGACCAGACGGATTTCGAAATACTCCAGGTAGCGTAACCCGCCATGAAACAATTTCGTCGAGGCTGATGATGTGGCCGAGGCCAGATCATTCATCTCTGCCAATGTAACTGACAGCCCGCGACCAGCAGCATCCCGAGCGATGCCGCAACCATTGATCCCGCCCCCGATGATAAAAAGGTCCGTTGTCTGAACGTCCGCTGACTGCATGCCAATGATTCCTTGTCAGGATGGATGACAGGCATTTGCCAGAACATCCTTCGTATGGTCAATGTTTATGTTCGATTTTTTTCGCTTTGCAACACTAACCTGAAATCTCCTAATACCGTTCTTGCAAAATCGGCCAAAAAGAACAAAAACGAAAGAAACACTTCAAGTTTGGAAACACCATGTCCCTGTCTTTTCGCCAATCTGACATTCTGGACATTGCCGGGGCCGAAGGCCGCGTCACCGTTGACGGGTTGGCCGAAAGATTTGGTGTCACGGTCCAGACGATCCGGCGCGACCTGACCGAGTTGGCCGAGGCAGGTAAACTGGATCGGGTGCATGGCGGCGCGGTGCTGCGCTCGGGCGTGTCAAACATCGGATATGAAGACCGCCGTGCCCTGAACGCCGACGCCAAGACCCGTATTGCACAGGCTTGCGCCACCGATATCCCCGACGGCGCATCGATCTTCATGAACATCGGAACCTCGACCGAGGCCGTGGCGCGGCAATTGCTGAACCACAAGAATCTGATGGTTGTGACCAACAACATCAATGTCGCAAACATTCTGATTGAGAACCCGGATTGTGAGGTCGTCATGGCCGGTGGCGTCCTGCGGCGCACCGACGGCGGGTTGATCGGGAACCTGACTGTTTCGACCATTCGGCAATTCAAATTTGACCTTGCCGTAATCGGCTGTTCAGCTTTGGACACTGACGGAGATCTTCTGGACTTCGACTTTCAGGAGGTACAAGTCAGCCAGACCATCATTGCGCAGGCACGCCGCACATTTCTGGTTGCCGACTATTCCAAGTTTCACCGCTCGGCCCCGGCGCGCATCGCTTCTTTGGCTGAAATCGATGCGATTTACACGGATGCGCCGTTACCTGGCGATCTGCACCTGCGCGGTCAGGAATGGCAAACGGACATCGTCCTGTGTAACTAGCGGACATTAAGAATAGTCTCCAATTTACCGCGCCGCTTGCCAGATGCCACCCGGCCTGACACTATCGTTTGCATAAAGATATGTGCACGGGAGGGGAGCACCGGGCCATGATTGCGCTTTTATTTGCATTACTTACTGCCACGATGGGGCTCAACTATTTCAACATGACAAAGGCAGGCAATGCGCTGTTCTTCCTTACGATTGCCCTGAGTATCTACTGGTTGAAATTCCACGCCACCAGTCAGCTGACAATTCAGCTTTGAGGGCCTCATCATGACACCCGAACTGTCACGTACACTAAACGCGATCGGAATGCTGGCCGTCAGTCTCGTTCTGGCGCTGGCGTTCTTCTATCAACTTGTCCTTTACGAACTGCCCTGTCCGCTTTGCCTGTTGCAGCGTGTCGGCTTTGTAGCCGTCGGCGTCGGGCTGGGCCTGAACCTGCTTTATGGCGCGCGACCGCAGCACTATGCCATCATGCTCATTGCCGCTTTGTATGGCGGCAGTGTTTCGATCCGGCAAATCCTGTTGCACATTGTGCCTGGAACCGGCCATTACGGATCGCCCGTTCTGGGGCTGCATTATTACACTTGGGCGGGCATCGCCTTTTTCCTTGTCCTGCTGGGTACGTCGTTCATGCTGCTGTTTGATCGCCAATATGACTCGGGCGCGGCCAGCGAGGTACATTTTGGGGGAAACAAGCTGGCCAAAACCGCCTTCTTTGTCATGCTGGCACTTGCCGTACTGAACGCCGGTTCAACTCTGCTGGAATGCGGACCGGGCATTTGTGATGACCCGCCAACGGACTACAAGTTGATTGACGAACTGAAAACGAATGACTGAGGATACCCTAACCTTCCCCTGATGGAGGCACACACATGGGACTATTGGGCCAGCCGCTGGGCTATTATGACTATCTGACATTGGTCGCGCTGATCCTGCTGCTTGCAGCAGTTATGGCGCTGTTCCTGTTCATTATGGGCCTTCCGGGGCGGATCGCGATCAAACGTAATCATCCCCATGCCGAAGCCGTAAAGATCATGGGATGGATGGGGTTTTTGGCTGTCGTGCCTTGGGTTCACGCCTTCATGTGGGCTTTCCACGATGGCGTCACGGTCGATATTCGCCGGGGCCCGGACGAGGAAAAAGATGCCATTCGCGATGAAATCAAACGCCTTGGCGGCAAGGTCAAACCCGAATACCAGGATCGTCTGGACACAGATGACACACAACCCAGTTAAGACCGAAGGACCCTATTTCCTATGTTCGTCGCCCTCGGCATCACGCTGTTCTACATCATTTTCGTCTGGCTCATTTTTTTCAAGCTGGAATGGCTGAAGTTCAACATTGCCTGGGGCATTGTTTCGTTCTGGGTGGGTGCACACCTGCTGTTGATCTTCCTTGTGGCATTGCGCTTCTTTCAGCCGTTTTCAGCAGACAGCCACGTGGTACGTTCGACCATACAGATCATCCCCAAGCTGACACAGCCGACGATTCTGTCCGAGGTTCTTGTTGAACCGAATACACCGGTCGCAAAGGGCGATCCGCTGTATCGGTTCGATGATACGGTGTTTTCGCTGGCGGTCGATAATGCGCAGGCCCAGTTGGTGGCGGCACAGCAGAACGCCAAAATCCTTGAACAGGATGTCATTGCGTCGACCGAAGCTGTCGAACGGGCCAATGCGCAATTGGCCTATGCGCAAACCCAACAGGCGCGGTATGAGAATCTTGTTCCGGCCGGAGGCGCCCGTCAGGACGATCTGGATCGATGGAACGAACAGGTGACGGAAGATCAGGCCGCCGTCAAACAGGCTGGGGCCAACCTGACCAAGGCTCAACTGGCGCTGGAATCGCAGATTGACGGCGTGAACACGGGCATCCTTCAGGCGCAGGCGCAATTGGCCGAAGCCGAGTATTTTCTGGAAAACACAACAATCTATGCGCCTGAAAATGGCATGATCGTCTCACAGCAGGCCCGCCCCGGATTGGTAGTCGGTGACGTCCGGTTGGGTGCGATTGCCAGCTTCGTGACTGATGAAAGCCCTTATATCCTTGCCACATTCCGCCAGCAGAACCTGAAATTTGTCGAACCGGGACAAGAGGTCGAAGTCGCGCTTGATCTTTATCCCGGTGAAATCCTGACGGGCAAGGTCGAAGCGATCTGGTGGGCCACCCGTCAAGGGCAACTCATCCCGTCGGGCCGCCTGCCCGGTTTCGAGCTGCCCAAACTGCCCGGTCGGATTGCGGTTCAGATCACCGTCGATGTGCCGGAAGACCACATCTTCCCAGCGGGCGGCCATGCCGCTGTGGCAATCTATACAGGCCAGGGCAAAAGTTTTGAGTTTCTGAGGCGCATCAACATCCGCCTTTATTCCTTCGCCAACTTCATCCGACCCCTGGATATCTGAGGATGCGCGCCATGACACTCCGCAGGTTGTTGGGAACCGCCATTTGCGCCGCCACTCTCGCGGCTTGCACACCCGTTGGACCGGATTTTGTGCGCCCCAATTCACCTGTCGTAAAACAATGGATTGAGGTCAACAACCCCAGCGCCAGTCAAAGCGGGCTGACGTCGCGCAGTGCGCCTGTCGTGAAATGGTGGCAGACATTCAATGATCCGACCCTTAACAAACTGATTGCCGAGGCCTACGCCCAGAACCTGACACTTCAGGTCGCTGGTGCGCGGGTTTTGCAGGCGCGCGCGCAACTGGGTATCGCCTTTGGCGAGCTTTACCCGCAGTCGCAGGCCACTGGCGGCTCGCTTGAACGGCGCCAGATCAGCGACAATCTGGGGCCAATTTCGGATGTCAATCGCGTCATCCCGCTGGATACCGAGTTCTCGACCTCGCAAGTCGGCTTCGATGCCCAGTGGGAGTTGGACGTCTGGGGCGCGCAGCGGCGCGGCGTTCAGGCCGCGCGATCCAATCTGGCCCTGCAAGTAGCAAACTACGACGACGCGCTGGTGACGCTGACCGGGGATGTCGCCGCGCTTTACGTCAATATCCGGGCGCTGCAAGAGACGCTGGCAATTGCGCGCGAGAACATCAAATTGCAGCAGGACTCGGCAGACCTGACTCAGCTGCGGTTTAACAATGGCGTCACCACGGAACTGGACGTACAGGAATCCGCCGCCCTGCTGAACAACACCAAGGCGCTGGTACCCGAACTGGAAAGCGACCTGCAACAGACCAAGAACGCGCTTGCGGTGTTGTTGGGCACGACACCTTCACGCATGACCGGTCTGCTGGGCAATACCGGCCGCATTCCATCGGCCCGGGCAAATGTGGCAGTGGGCGTTCCCGCTGAATTGCTGCGCCGCCGCCCGGATGTACGCGCGGCTGAACTGGCGGCAGCCACGCAATCGGCACAAGTGGGCATCGCGATGGCGGACCTGTATCCCCAATTCATCCTGTCAGGCGCAATCGGTCTGCAGGCATCCGGCGGGCGCGATCTGTTCAGCGGTGGCAGCACCACCGGTCTGGCCAGTGCCGGTGTGGTCTGGAATGTGCTGAACTATGGCCGCATCAAGAACAATGTTCGCGCGCAGGACGCCGCTTACCAGGCGCTGATTGCGAATTATCAGAACACTGTGCTGACCGCTTATTCCGAGGTTGAAAGTGCCATGGTCGCTTATGCGCAGGCACGTAAGCAGGTCGGGTTCTATCAGCAAAGTGTCGAAGCCTCACGCAAAGCTGCCGAAATCGCCGTCAGCCAATATACAGATGGCATTGCCGATTATTCGCGCGTGCTGAACACCCAGACCGCACTATTGCGGTCGCAGGCCAATCTGATCGAGGCACGGCAGCAGGTATCCAGCAATCTGGTGGCGGTTTACAAGGGTCTGGGCGGCGGATGGCAAATCCGGCAAAATCAGGAATTCCTGCCCGAAACCGTTCTGGCCGAGATGGCCTATCGCACGGATTGGGGCGATCTGCTGCAGAAAACCCCAACCCGCGCAAGCCTGAATTAGGTGCTACTTGGTTAACCCGCGCAACCCGCCCGAGATCAGGATATTAACCTCATAGAGGATGCGGGGCGCGGCCAGCCCGCCGGGGCTGGCCAGATAATTCGGGCTCCATTCCGGATCGAACTTCTGCTTGAACGCACGAAGGCCCTCAAAATGGTAGAACTGTTCGCCATGTTCGTAAACGAACCCACCGATGCGGTTCCAAAGCGAAGCAAGCTGACGGTTTTCGATCCCTGAGAACGGTGCGGCACCCAGTGAAAACCAGTGAAACCCCTGCTGCGCACCCCAATCCATCATGTCGGCGAAAAGAGCGTCCATGACGAAACTTGGGCTATCGGGTTCATAGCGCATGAGATCCAGTGACAGCTCGGACTTGTTCCCTCCTTGGAACAGATTGGCAAAGGCCATGACCTTGCCGGTGTTGCCATCACGCAGGATCGCATGATCGAAATAGGACAGGTATTGATCATCAAACCCCCCCAGTGCAAAGCCCTTTTCTGCACCGGCCTTTTGCGCAAGCCAGCGGTCTGAAATCCCACGCAAATCTGACAACAGAGGCGCCAGTTCTTCTTTCGGAATGATCTCGAACACATATCCTTCGCGTTGAGCACGGTTCTTGGCCTGCCGGAACCGCTTGCGCGACTTTCCGTCCAGCGAGAAATCGTGCAATGACACCCGCGCAACCTCGCCAATCTTCAGGATCGACAGTCCAAGATCCAGAAAAGTCGGCAGATATTTGGTCGAGACACTGTAGAACGCGCAAAGTTTACCTTCGCGATCCGCCATTTCCCGGAGCTGCCAAATCAGTTGCTGCCCGGCCCTCTCGTCACCAA
Organism: Ruegeria sp. AF5; assembly: GCF_056541905.1. Lineage (NCBI taxonomy): Bacteria > Pseudomonadati > Pseudomonadota > Alphaproteobacteria > Rhodobacterales > Roseobacteraceae > Ruegeria > Ruegeria sp. AF5. The sequence continues at coordinate 67,396 of NZ_JBQFYZ010000003.1, read as the reverse complement.
CCGGTTCTCCTTTTGAAATCAGCGCATTGCCCGTGTCTGCATACGCTAAGAATGCGGTCTCATCCGGTGAGATCAGGAATTGCTTGTCACCGGTGAGCGAGATTTGCGACTCCGTATCCTCACTCTCCATCACCAGCCGCTCGACAACCTCTGGGATTTCAACCCGCTGTGGTGTCGGAACCTCACGCCCGAACAGAGAGTTCACGGCAACAATGCCCACGATCACGGCCACAACAAGGCTGGACCGCAGAAAGCGCGAGGCGTCACCGTTCCAGGCAAACTGCCACCACAGATCGTTTTGGTATTCGACATGTGAATATGCAAACAGCCCGATCCAGAAAATCACTGCCAGCAGAACCACGACACTGATCAGCCATGGGATGTTCAGCCGAAATATCGACGCACCACTGACCCGGTAGAACGCGCCACGAAACATAGCCAGCAGCCCAATCGTTCCCAGCATCGAAAACGCCTCGTGGATGTCGAGCCCCTTTGCAAGCGACGCAAAGAACCCCACACCCATCAACACCATCGCAACGACCCATGCCCGGTAGAGCTTGCGGAACAACCCGCGCGACACCAGCAATAGCAACACCCCAACGACACTGCCTGCAAGATGCGAAGCCTCGACAAACGAAAGCGGCAGCATATCTTTCAGCGTGCTGAGCTTTTGCGCCCCCGCTGGTAGCGCGCCCGACACCAGCAAGATTACCCCGGCCACCGCGGCAACCCCGGCCGCGACCATCGGAACCATGGGACGGATCACGCGATAGACCCAGATGGCGGCACCGCCGATCATGTGTCTTTGGGTCAAGGCAGATGCAACGGCAATGGAAAGGCTGGCGACTACAAATGGTAGAAAAGTGTAAACCACCCGGTACAGCAGCAACGCAGCAATCACATCCGAACGGCCTGACGCCCCCAGACCGGCAATCAATGTCGCCTCAAACACGCCAATCCCACCCGGCGCATGGCTCAGGATTCCAACGGCAATGGCGGCGATATAGATCGTGAAGAAATACGGGTACCCGACACCCAGATCATCCGGCATCAGTACGTAAAGCACCATGGATGCGCCAAACAGGTCCCCAATGGCAGCCAACGTCAGCAGGCCCGCCAGTTTACCTCCGGGCAAATCGAAACCGACGCCCGCAACAGCCAACCGCCGGCCACCGCTGGACAGCCAAATGAACATCGCAACAAATGCAGCCAGCAAGCACAACCCTATGGTGGTTTCGACCGTTTCGCTGACGGGCATCACCTTGGATATTCCATCCGGGTGCAGGGTCAGCAATAAGCCCAAAATCAGGATCAGACCCATCCAGAACGCCACCCACGAGGTCGCGATTACGCCAGCCACCCGGCCAAGGTCCAAGCCAAGCGACGCGTATATCCGATACCGGATCGCGGTTCCCGTGATGTAGGAAAACCCAAGGCAGTTCGACACCGCGTATCCGCTGGCTCCGGCCATCCCCGCCACAGGTAACGGCACCTTGCCATCTGCCACGCTCTGTACCGCGAACACATCATAGAGCGACAGCGACAAAAAGCTGAACGCTGTCCAGCACATCGCAAAAACCATCAATTTCCATGATGTCGCCGAAATATCGGTCTGGACATCCGACCATTTCACATGGGCCGACAGATCGTGCAAAACCGAAAGGGCAATCCCGGTAATAACGACCGGTATCGCGATGCGCAGCCAGGGTTTTTCCAGCAGACCAGCAAGTCGTTCGGCCCACTGTCCGGCCAAAGGTTCGTCACCATTTTCAGATGTGGTCATGCCGCAAGCCTTCCGGAAATACTGAACCCTTAGTCAGCAAGCGGCCTACCTAAGGGTAAGTCGCACCCTGTCTACTCACAAACTCTGGCACAAGTCGCATTCATCTCAAAGCACTAGAGCCGCCCCTTGCGTGTTGACAGCAGCAGGTTCGTTTCCGAACGTGTAACGCCGTCGATCCTGCGAATATGAAACAGAACCTCGTCCAGTTCGGCCAGAGTTTCAGTACTGATTTCGGCAATCAAATCCCAACTGCCGTTGGTCGAATGGACCGCCGTGACCTGCCGCATGGCTCCGATCCGGGACATCACGCGCTCGGTGCCACGCCCCTCGATTTCCAGCATCATCAGCCCACGTACCGGGCTTTGCGCCAGATCCCGACGCGTCAACACGGTAAAACCAACGATCTCTCCGGATTGCTTGAGCCGTTGCAAACGGCTGCGCACCGTAGTGCGGGTCACACCAAGTGTTTCTGACAGCTCTGACAGGCTGGCGCGCGCGTCACGTTGCAAGGCGCCCAGCAGACGACTATCCAATTCGTCCATATTACCTTCTCATTAAGGAGCTTCCTGATCCATTTTGAGCATTTTGTGCTCTTCACGCAAGACACAGTGACGGCCTAAATGGACCACATGGAACGCAAAAACATCATTTTAGTCGGCGCGCCGATGGACGCCGGGAAACGGCGTCAGGGTTGCCGAATGGGTCCTGACGCATATCGCGTGGCCGGGCTGGATCAGGCCTTGGCCGATCTTGGTCACTCCGTTTGCGATTGGGGCGACGTGCAACCTGAAAAAACGGACCTGCCCGAGCATCCGCACCTGTTCGCGCTGCCCGAATGCGTCGGATGGACGCAAGCGCTGAGCAAGACCGCACTGACAGCAGCTAAACAGGGCATTCCAATCTTCATGGGCGGCGATCACGCATTGTCCATGGGAACCGTGACCGGGATGGCCGCCTATGCTGCTAAGGTCGACCGCCCGCTATTCGTTCTGTGGCTGGATGCGCATAGTGATTTTCACACCCCCGACAGTACAGACAGCGGCAACCTGCATGGCACACCTGTCGCCTATTTCACAGGAAGGTCGGGATTCGAGGCGCTTCCGCCCTTACCCGCTGTCGTGCCAACGGACCGAGTCGGCATGATTGGCCTGCGCTCTGTCGACCCGGCGGAACGTTTGGCGCTGGAACAGGACCGCGCCATGCTGGCCGACATGCGCAGCATTGACGAACATGGGATCAAGGCGCCGTTGCTGGCGTTCCTGGATCGCGTGAAAGCCGAAAACGCTCTTCTCCACGTCTCGTTGGATGTTGATTTCCTGGATCCGGCCATTGCCCCTGCCGTCGGCACCACTGTTCCCGGCGGTGCGACCGAACGCGAGGCTCATCTGGTCATGGAACTGCTACATGAAAGCGGACTGGTCAGTTCTCTGGATCTTGTCGAACTGAACCCGTTTCTGGATGAACGTGGCCGCACTGCAAAGCTGATGGTCGATCTGGCCGCCTCACTTATGGGCCGCCGCATCTTTGACCGCCCCACCCGGAGTTTCTGATGACCCAACCTTCTGAAAAGGCGCTCGTGCCTTTCGTGTCCGTCGACAACATGATGCGGCTGATTCACCACATAGGTGTCGAACAGATGATCGTACAGATCGCCGATCAGATCGAATCCGATTTCAAACGGTGGGAAAGCTTTGACAAGACCCCGCGCATTCCGGCGCATTCACCCCACGGAGTGATTGAACTGATGCCCACCTCGGATGGGGAGGCATATGGGTTCAAATACGTGAACGGACATCCCAAAAACACCTCCGAGGGTCTGCAAACTGTGACCGCATTCGGATTGCTGGCGGATGTTTACACCGGGTATCCCACTCTGCTGACCGAAATGACGATGCTGACTGCATTGCGCACGGCGGCGACGTCCGCTCTGGTCGGGCGCTATCTTGCCCCAAAGAATGCCACGACCATGGCCATGATCGGCAATGGGGCGCAGTCCGAATTCCAATGCCTCGCTTTCAAGGCAATGTGCGGGATCGACACTGTCCGGCTTTACGATACCGATCCCGGTGCAACAGCGAAATGCACCGCAAACCTGCAAGGCAAAGGCCTGACGGTCATCCCATGCAAGACGCCGGAAGACGCTATTGAAGGTGCTCAGATCATCACCACTTGCACGGCCGACAAGAAATACGCCACCATCCTCACCGACAACATGGTCGGCCCCGGCGTCCACATCAACGCCATCGGTGGCGATTGTCCCGGCAAGACTGAATTGCATCGGGATATCCTGCTGCGCTCGGACATCTTTGTCGAATACCCCGAGCAAACCCGGATCGAGGGCGAGATTCAAGCGCTGGATGCTGATCATCCCGTGACCGAGATGTGGCAGGTTATGACCGGAGCTGTCAAAGGGCGCACAGACGACCGCCAAATCACCCTGTTCGACAGTGTTGGCTTCGCGATCGAAGATTTCTCAGCCCTGCGCTATGTCAAGCAGGTGATCGAAGGCACTGCGTTCTTTGAGCCTCTGGACATGTTGGCCGACCCGGACGATCCGCGCGACCTGTTCGGAATGCTGATGCGGGCCGGTTAGGCGCACCTAAGGGGGCTCTGCCCCCGCCGCCCGTGCCGGACGCCTCCCCCGGGATATTTATTGGCCAGATGAAGCAGGGGATCCGTTCTTCATCTGGCTTTAAATATCCCGGAGCGCGAGGCAGAGCCTCGCATCCTACCTACCCCGCAAGCGATGGCAGGTAGAGTACAATACCAGGGAAAGCCACGAGCATTGCTATGGTCAGCGCGTCGGCCACGAAAAAGGGTGTCACACCCCTGAAAACATCCTGAACACTCAAATCCGGTCGCACCCCGGCGACGACAAAGCAGTTGAGTCCGATGGGCGGTGTGATCAGGCAGAATTCGGCCATTTTGACGACCAGAATTCCAAACCAAATCGCGCACATCGGCCCGGACATGCCAAACGCACTGTCTGCAGCACTGACCGTTTCACCACCGTTCAGCGCCATGACCGCCGGATAAACAACAGGCAAGGTCAAAAGAAGCATTCCAATCGCATCCATGAACATGCCCAACACGGCGTAGGCAAGAAGAATACAGATCAGGATCAACATGGGCGACATCTCGAGCCCGGTTATCCAGTCAGAAAAGGCGCCCGGAAGATCTGCGAACCCTAGAAACCGCACATAGATCAGAACGCCCCAGATGATCGAAAAGATCATCGCAGTAAGCTTGGCCGTCTCTAGCAACGCGGATTTGAACTCGCTCCAACGCATGCCGTGAAACAGCGCGAAGCAGAAGACAATGAAGGCGCCGATTGCGCCGCCTTCCGTCGGCGTGCCCCACGCTTTTTCACCAAATGGGTTATAGACAAAGCAGATGATGATCAGGATGACGGCGACAATAGGAATGGCTCCGGGAAGGGCCGAAAAGCGCTGTTTCCATGTAAAGCCTGTGACCGGAGGACCGACGGATTTAAATATCACAGCGATCCCGACAATCAGCACGGCATAGATGATCGCTGAAAACGCGCCCGGAATGAACCCCGCCAACAGCAGCTTTCCGACATCCTGCTCGACGATGATCGCGTAGATCACCAGAATAGCCGATGGTGGAATCAGTGATGCCAGCGTTCCTCCGGCGGCCACCACACCAGCAGCAAAGCGTTTGTTGTAGCCTACCTTCAGCATTTCCGGGATCGCGATGCGGGCGAAGACGGCAGAGGTGGCAACCGAGGCACCCGACACCGCGGCGAAACCAGCAGTGGCGAATACGGTTGAAACCGCCAACCCTCCGGGAACCCATGCGACCCAGCGTTTGGCAGCTTCAAACAACGCCCGCGTGAGACCTGCGTAATAAGCCAGATACCCGATCAGGATAAAGGTCGGGATCAGGCTAAGGGTATGAGAGGCAACTTTGGAATGCGGCACTTGCCCGGCGGTTTTTACCGCAACAGTCAGCGCTTTACCGAACCGCGCCGGATCATACCCAAACTTGGCCCAAAAAATCCAAACAAGCCCAATTAGCCCGGCCAAGCCCGCAGCGAAGGCCACGCGCATGCCGACCACGACAAAGATCAGAAGCCCGCCCGTGACCCAGAGGCCAATTTCAATCGTGTCCATAAATCAGTCCTGCCCTTCGAACTGTTCGGCCTCAGCCGCTGCTTGTGCTGCCGCGTTCTGTATCAACGGAACGGCCACCGGAGTTTCCAATCCCAGCCATAATGCGCGGCCATAGCCCCAAGCCTGCAAGGCAAGCCGCAGGCACAGTACGGAAAACGCAACGGGGGCCAGTAGTTTGGCGGGCCACAATGGAATCCCGATATCAATGGAACTGTCGCGGCTCCACAATGGTGCACCGAAATCAAAGGAGCGGTCGAAGTGAGACCAGCTGCCCCAAACCAGTGCAAGCATCAGAAGCAGGATCAAAACCACCGAGATCAGTTCGAACAACCACAACCCTCTGCCGTGAAGGCGCGACAGAACGATGTCCATGCGGATGTGGCCACCGTCGCGTTGAACATAAGAAATGCCAAGAAATGCAATCAATGGCATCGCCTGTTCGATCCAGTCAACATATCCTGGCAATGGGGCATTCAGGGCATTGCGCCCACTGACCGAGATAACGGCCAGGACCATCAGGCCAAATACTGCCAAACCGCTGATGAGCGCTAGAAAACGCTCCAGTTTCAACAACTGCTGATCCAGCTGGCTCAGACGACTTCCGTCCACCAGCACCGTGGCCTGTCCTGCCATTCCAGTGTTCCCCAATATTAGTGTACCGGGTGCCTGGCAGGCACCCGGGTTCAGGATCAGTTGCCGCCGCGCTGTTGCGTCAGCGTCATCTGCACGAGATCATAAAGATCCTGCGCTGGCAGCCCCTGTTCCGTCATTTCCGCGATCCACTTTTCACGGATCGGGTCGGCTGCTTTAGTGCGGAATTCTGCAATCACGGCATCATCAATCATGACTTTCTGGACACCCTTTTCTTGCAGAACACTGTCCCATTGCTCGAGCAATCCGTCGTAATTTGTCAGGTAGTGGTCAATCGCTTCATCAATCGAGCTATCCAGCGCCTCGCGATGCGCGGCTGGCAGGGCCTCATAGGCGTCAATGTTGACCACGACCGGGCAGTTTACCGTTCCCGGGTTCAGGTTTGCCGTCCACCAGTCGGCTTCGTTGATTGTTCCGAAAGACAGGTGTGCGTGCTGGGCAAAGGCCACGGTGTCGACGACACCGGATTCCATGGCATTGAACGCCTCGGTTGCGGGAACTGATGTCGGAACACCTCCGACCGCCTCGAAGGCTTGCCCCAAACCGCCAGTTGCACGGACCCGCATTCCGTCAAAATCAGCCAGTTCATCGCGCGGCTCGCCAGTGCCGACCAGATTATATTGCGGCATCGGTGAGGTCATGATGATGCGGGCGTTCCATTGCGCCATCTCATCCTTGACTGCGGGGTGGTCATAAACCGCATGACTGACCGCCACCTCCTCCTGCAGGTTGTTCACGCCAAGGAAGGGCAGCTCCAGAACAGTAATCGCGCGGTTTTTGTCGCGGTGGTAACCTGCACAGAACTGAGCCATCTCGAAGGCGCCGATTTCAATGCCGTCCAGATTTTCGCGCGGCTTGGACAACCCGCCATAGCTGACATTGATGGTGAATTCACCACCGGTTTTTTCGCTAACAAGTTCGGCCAGTTTTTCAACATGTTCAGTGAAGGCACGACGCTTACCCCAGACCGATGCGTTCCACTCAGTAGCAAAAGCTTCACCGACAAAGGCAAAGCTCAGGGCGGCGACAGCGGCGCCGCTCAACATCTTTTTCATCATTTGATCTCCCATTGATGCGCCTCCTCCCGAGGCGCTTGAGGATCAAGCTAGCGCCAACATTCTACTGTGCCAACCCTGCCTTGGTTTTCCGCTGGTATCAGAAGAAGTTCCCGATTGGATTGCGCATGCAGGAAAACCAGGTGTTCGTGAACTGACCCCCGCATGTGTCAAGTACTGCAAGCAGGGCATGTGTTACACCTATCCATTTACTTTAAAAAGATTTTTACGAAATTTGCGCTTTTTCTTTACTAGATGTGGCCGCAGTTAGAAATTTTTTTACAAATAAATTCAGGGATTCCGGCAATTTATTTATTTATTTTCAGAACTCGGTAATATTCGACCTTGGGGAGGAACGGGATCGACATTGCCGGACCAAGTGGCAAAAAATATCCCAACGAAATCCAGTCCAGAGGGAGGAGCCTCAAAAATGACCACCGCTGCCCAGGCAGATGCCAAGACCTATCCGCCATCCGCAGAAACCGTCGCACGTGCGCATGTTGATGCCGAAAAATATTCCGACATGTACGCCGCTTCGATCAGCGACCCCGACGCATTCTGGGGCGAGCAAGGCAAGCGCGTTGACTGGATCAAACCCTTCGCCCAGGTCAAAGACGTTAACTACGATTTCGGTTCGGTTAAGATAAACTGGTATGCCGATGGCACCTTGAATGTTTCGGCCAACTGTCTGGATCGCCACCTGAAAACCCGCGGTGATCAAACGGCAATCATCTGGGAGCCGGACGATCCAAATGATCCGGCTCAGCATATCTCTTACGCGGAGTTGCACCGCCGCACTTGCCGCATGGCAAATGTCCTTGAATCTTTGGGTGTGCGCAAAGGCGACCGCGTTGTCATTTATCTACCGATGATCCCCGAGGCGGCATATGCCATGCTGGCCTGTGCGCGGATCGGCGCAATTCACTCTATCGTTTTTGCAGGCTTCTCGCCGGACGCGTTGGCGGCCCGGATCAATGGCTGTGACGCCAAGGTCGTCATAACTGCGGACGAGGCTCCGCGCGGTGGTCGTAAAACGCCCCTGAAATCCAATGCCGACGCGGCGCTGCTGCACTGCAAGGATACGGTCAAGTGCCTTGTCGTCAAACGGACCGGTGGCCAGACCACCTGGATCGACGGTCGTGACTTTGACTACAACGAAATGGCCCTTGAGGCGGACGACTACTGCGCGCCTGCCGAAATGAGCGCCGAAGATCCGTTGTTCATCCTATACACCTCCGGCTCGACAGGTCAGCCAAAAGGCGTTGTTCACACAACCGGCGGTTATCTGGTTTACGCCGCAATGACGCACGAGATCACCTTCGATTATCACGAAGGCGACGTGTATTGGTGTACTGCGGATGTGGGCTGGGTGACCGGCCACAGCTATATCGTCTATGGCCCCCTGGCCAATGGTGCGACCACGCTGATGTTTGAAGGCGTTCCAACTTTCCCCGACGCGTCGCGCTTCTGGCAGGTTTGCGAAAAACACAAGGTGAACCAGTTCTACACCGCGCCCACAGCGATCCGCGCCCTGATGGGTCAGGGCAAAGAGTTTGTCGAGAAATGCGACCTCAGCGATCTGCGCACTCTGGGAACCGTGGGTGAACCGATCAACCCCGAAGCCTGGAACTGGTACAACGAAGTGGTCGGCAAGGGCAAATGTCCCATCGTGGATACATGGTGGCAGACGGAAACCGGCGGTCACCTGATGACCCCCCTGCCCGGCGCCCATGCAATGAAGCCCGGATCGGCAATGAAGCCGTTCTTTGGCATCGAACCAGTGGTGTTGGATCCGCAGTCCGGCGTCGAGATCGAAGGCAATGGTGTCGAGGGTGTGCTCTGCATCAAAGACAGCTGGCCCGGCCAGATGCGCACCGTCTGGGGCGATCATGAGCGGTTCGAAAAGACCTATTTCTCGGATTACAAAGGCTACTACTTCACTGGTGATGGTTGCCGTCGCGATGAGGATGGCGACTACTGGATTACCGGGCGCGTGGACGATGTGATCAACGTGTCCGGCCACCGCATGGGAACGGCCGAGGTGGAAAGCGCACTGGTAGCACACGCCGCCGTCGCAGAAGCCGCTGTTGTCGGATATCCTCATGAAATCAAGGGGCAAGGCATCTATTGCTATGTCACTTTGATGAATGACCGTGAACCAAGCGAAGAGCTCCGCAAGGAGTTGCGCACCTGGGTCCGGACCGAGATCGGACCGATCGCCAGCCCCGATGTGATCCAGTGGGCCCCGGGCCTGCCCAAAACACGCTCGGGCAAGATCATGCGTCGCATCCTGCGCAAGATTGCCGAAAACGATTTCGGTTCGCTGGGTGACACTTCGACACTGGCCGACCCGTCGGTGGTCGAAGACCTGATCGAAAACCGCGCGGGCAAGTGAGGATGTGATGGACGCTGCTACGATCACCACACCCGCAGTACTTATCCTTCTCGGCCCTCCGGGCGCCGGGAAGGGCACGCAGGCCCGGATGCTGGAAGAGAAATTCGGACTTGTTCAACTCAGCACGGGTGACCTGCTGCGCGAAGCCGTTGCCGCAGGCACCGACGCAGGCAAAGCCGCCAAAGCCGTGATGGAAGCCGGTGATCTGGTCAGTGACGAGATCGTCATTGCGATCCTGCGCGACCGTATGGCGCAACCAGATTGCGCCAAGGGTGTCATTCTGGATGGGTTCCCACGCACAACGGTTCAGGCCGAGGCGCTTGATGGTTTGCTTGCGTCCAATGACCAAAAGATCAACGCAGCAATCAGCCTGGAAGTGGAAGATGCCGAAATGGTGATCCGCATCTCGGGCCGCTACACCTGCGCGGGCTGCGGTGAAGGGTACCACGACCAGTTTAAGAAGCCTGCCGAAGACGGTAAGTGCGACAAGTGCGGCAGCACCGAATTCAAGCGCCGCGCGGATGACAACGCTGAAACCGTGGCTTCGCGTCTGGCAGCTTATCATGCGCAGACCGCGCCGCTGATCACCTATTACGACGGTCACGGTGTTCTGAAACGCATCAATGCCATGGGCAGGATCGAGGATATCGCGGGCGATCTCGAAGGGATCGTCAGCGACGTGATGAGTTAAGGGGAGGAGATAAGCCGCAAGGCTTTGATCCTAAAAAGAATACTTCAAAAGACCGCTTTGGCGGACTGGTGGAGTTTTGCCTGACACCACACGGTGTTGGGCATTGTCGAGAAGCGGACCGACGCACTGGAGGAGTTGGGCACCGGGCCGCCAAACGAGGAAGCGAAGGAGGAACCCGCAATGGCGGATCAATCTACAAACTCCGCGCAGGCAGCCGAAGCCGATAAGGGCTATTGGCAGGCCAACCTGCGCCTCATCTACATCAGCCTCGTGATCTGGGCGCTGGTGTCATTTGGATTCGGCATCCTGCTGCGTCCGCTGCTGTCGGGCATCGCCGTCGGTGGTACTGATCTGGGCTTTTGGTTCGCTCAGCAAGGATCGATCCTGGTCTTTCTGGTGCTGATCTTCAACTACGCCTGGCGCATGAACAAGCTGGACGCCGAACACGGCGTGGATGAAGAGTAAGGGAGAGCGGGGATAATGGATCAGTTTACCATCAACCTGCTGTTTGTCGGCGCATCCTTTGCGCTGTACATCGGCATCGCGATCTGGGCCCGCGCGGGTTCCACATCAGAGTTCTACGCCGCCGGTCGCGGCGTACACCCGGTCACCAACGGTATGGCGACAGCGGCAGACTGGATGTCTGCGGCCTCGTTCATCTCGATGGCGGGCCTGATTGCCTTTACCGGCTATGACAACTCGACCTTCCTGATGGGATGGACGGGTGGCTACGTGCTGTTGGCCCTGCTGCTTGCGCCTTACCTGCGGAAGTTCGGCAAGTTCACCGTATCGGAGTTCATCGGCGACCGCTTCTACAGCCAGACAGCACGCATCGTTGCGGTGATCTGTCTGATTGTTGCATCGGTGACCTACGTTATCGGTCAGATGACCGGTGTTGGGGTTGCCTTTGGCCGCTTCTTGGAAGTGTCGAACACCACCGGGCTGTTGATCGGTGCAGGCGTTGTGTTTGCCTACGCGGTGTTCGGAGGGATGAAGGGCGTGACCTATACACAGGTCGCTCAGTACTGCGTGCTGATCACCGCCTACACCATCCCTGCCATCTTTATCTCGCTACAGCTGACCGGCACTCCGATTCCGGCACTGGGTCTGTTTGGCGACACTGCAAGCGGTGTACCGCTGCTGACCAAGCTGGACGGCATCGTGACAGAGCTGGGCTTCAACGAATACACGGCCCATCACTCGAACACGCTGAACATGGTGCTGTTCACCCTGTCGCTGATGATCGGTACCGCCGGTCTGCCGCACGTTATCATGCGCTTCTTCACCGTTCCCAAAGTTGCTGATGCACGCTGGTCGGCTGGCTGGGCGTTGGTTTTCATCGCGCTGCTGTATCTGACCGCTCCGGCTGTTGGCGCAATGGCCCGCCTGAATATCACCGACATGATGTGGCCCAATGGTGGCATCGAAGGTGGTGCCGTTACAGTCGAACAGATCGACAATGATGCTCGGTACGACTGGATGGCCACATGGCAGAAAACCGGTCTGCTGGATTGGGAAGACAAGAACGGCGACGGCAAGATTCAGTACTACAATGACAAGTCTGAATCGATGCAGGCAATTGCGGAACAAAAAGGCTGGGTCGGTAACGAGCTGACCAAGTTCAACCGCGATATCCTGGTTCTGGCCAACCCCGAGATTGCCAACCTGCCCGGTTGGGTGATTGGTCTGGTCGCTGCTGGTGGTCTTGCGGCTGCTCTGTCGACTGCTGCCGGCTTGCTGCTGGCGATTTCGTCGGCCGTGTCTCACGACCTGATCAAGGGCGCAATCAACCCGCAGATCTCGGAAAAAGGCGAGCTTCTGTCGGCACGGATTGCGATGGCTGTGGCGATTGCTGTAGCGACCTGGCTGGGTCTGAATCCTCCGGGCTTTGCGGCACAGACTGTTGCTCTGGCCTTTGGTCTGGCGGCAGCCTCGATCTTCCCGGCACTGATGATGGGGATCTTCTCGACCCGCATCAACAACACCGGTGCTGTTGCAGGTATGCTGGCAGGTCTGGTCGTTACACTGGTCTACATCTTCCTGCACAAGGGATGGCTGTTCATTCCGGACACCAACTCGTTCACCGATGCCGATCCGTTGCTGGGTCCGATCCAGTCGACCTCGTTCGGCGCTGTCGGTGCCATGGTCAACTTCGCTGTCGCCTATGTTGTGGCTGGCATGACCAAGGAAACTCCGCAGGAGATCAAGGAACTGGTCGAAAGCGTTCGCATTCCCCGTGGTGCGGGTGCAGCTCAGAACAAGTGAGCTTGATGCGGTCGTTGGCACTTGCCTTCGACCGCGTCTTTCGATCCACTACTCCCGCCCGGCATACCACTGGGCGGGATTTTTCCACCAAAACATCGGAGACATCAGATGCCCCTGTCCCACGATGAAATCGCCCGGTTTCTGAAATCCGTTCATCCCTATGACGCGTTACCGGCTGATGCCCTGGATCAGATCGTAAAACAGATCGAGGTTTGGGAAGTCGAGGAGGACACCTCGGTCTATGAACTGGGTCATGCGCTTCCTGGTGTGTTCGTGATCTATGAAGGACAGGTTGAAATCACCGATGAGAATGGTGCCGTTGTCTCTCAACTGGGTTTGCGCAATTCTTTTGGAGAGCGCGGACTGCTGAAAGACGGTAAGGCAGCCACCAAGGCGCGTGCGCATACTCCGTCGGTCCTGATTGTTTTGCCACCGGATCTGGTGCGCGAGTTGATCGACGGTCACGATGTGGTCGCCAAGTTCTTCGACCGGACACGCGGCGACAGAAGTGGCCCGCAAAGCCTTGCGACCAGTTCCATTGATATTCTGATGGCACATAACCCGGCCACCTGCCCCGCGGATACGCCAGTTCAGAAAGCGGCGCAGATCATGCGCGATAAACACATCTCGTCGCTGTGCATCACAGACTGCGACACGTTGCAGGGCATCGCGACGCTGCGGGATATCTCGGGCAAGTACGTTGCGGACGGCCTGCCTCCGTCCACGCCGATTTCCGAAATCATGACCGCGAACCCCGTCACCCTGTCACCCGGCGACATTGGTTCGGACGTGTTGCACATCATGATGGAACGCGGCATCGGCCACGTCCCGATTTCCGAGGGCGGTCGGCTGGTCGGTATCGTCACACAAACCGATCTGACATATTATCAGGCCGTGAACTCGGCCGAACTGGTGCGACGCATCGCACAGGCACATACCGCCGAAAATATGGCGCGGGTAACGGCGGAAATCCCACAGCTGCTGGTGCAACTGGTTGCAGGCGGGAACCGTCACGAAATCGTCACGCGCCTGATCACCGACATTGCCGACACGGTTACCCGGCGCCTTCTGGCCCTTGCTGAACAGAAACTGGGCCCGCCCCCGGTGCCGTATCTATGGCTGGCCTGCGGCTCGCAAGGGCGGCAAGAGCAGACAGGCGTGTCGGATCAGGACAACTGCATGATGCTGGACGACAGCGTGACCGATGCGGATATGGAATACTTTACAAAGCTGGCCAGGTTCGTGTCGGACGGGCTGGATACCTGTGGCTATTTCTATTGTCCCGGCGACATGATGGCGACCAATCCGCGCTGGTGTCAGCCGGTGCGTGTCTGGCGCGACTATTTCAAGGGATGGATCGCCAAACCGAACCCCGAAGCGCAGATGCTGGCCTCGGTCATGTTTGACTTGCGCCCGATTGGCGGCGCGTTCGACCTGTTCGCCGACCTGCAGGCCGACACATTGGCCGCAGCTCGGGCCAATTCGATCTTCGTCGCACATATGATCTCGAACTCGTTGAAACACACGCCACCGCTAGGGCTGCTGCGTGGGTTTGCGACCATCCGGTCGGGCGAACATCGCAATACGCTGGATCTGAAACACAATGGTGTTGTTCCGGTCGTGGATCTGGCGCGGATCTACGCCTTGCAAGGCGAACTGCCCGAGGCCAATACCCGCGCCCGCCTTAAAGCGGCTGAGGCCAATGGCGTTCTCAGCGCGTCGGGCGCACACGACTTACTGGACGCCTATGATCTGATCGCCGAAACCCGGCTTGAACATCAGGTCCAACTGGTCAAATCGGGCAAGAAACCAGACAATTATTTGCCACCTTCCGATCTTTCGGACTTTGAGCGAAGTCATCTTCGTGATGCCTTCGTTGTGGTAAAAACGATGCAATCGGCGGTCGGCCACGGCAAGGGATTACTGGGCTGACATGCATCTGAAGAACGGAGTGACACGATGTTTCTGGAATTGATCGGCACTGTTTTTGCGGGCTTCGCTTTTGCGGGTATCGTTCTTGTGCTGAACAAGTTGACCGGAGGGCGGTTGCCGAAATGGGTTACTCCGGTCGCGGCGGGTTTGGGGATGATCGCTGTGACCATCTCCAGCGAGTATTCCTGGTATGAGCGTACGCGCGAACAGCTTCCCAAGGAGATGGCAATCGTGCAAGAGGTTGAAAGCCGCGCCCTCTACCGCCCGTGGACCTACGCCATGCCCTTCGTCGACCGCTTTGCCGCCATCGATACCGTGTCGGTGCGAACAAACGAAAACGTGCCAGATCAACGGCTTGTCGATCTTTACTTCTTCGGACGCTGGGCCCCGGTTTCAAAACTGCCCGTGGCCGTAAACTGTGCCGAGAATCGTCGCGCCAACCTTGCGGACGGTGCTGAGTTTTCCGATGACGGACGTCTTCTGAATGCAGACTGGATATCTGCCGGGCCTGCCGACCCCATCATCGATGCCACCTGCGGGGTTTGACCATGCTCACAGGGTTAAGCCTCAGGCTCAGGATATTTCTGTTTTTCTGCCTGCTCGCGCTCGGCGGGATATCAATCAGTTCCGCCGCCCTGTGGATCACCTATGCCCGGGCCGCACAACCTGACCTGTTTGATGACTTCATCTTTGCCGAGGTTCTGATCGGGTTTGGATTGCTGGCTTTGATCGCAGGTGTCTGGCTGTTGTTTGACGACAATGTCGCCAAGCCGATCGAACGGCTTTCAGCGCAATTGCGGGCCCGCGCTCATGCCGGTGTCAGCACCAATCTGGACATGCAGGCCGCGCGATACCTGGGCGATCTGGCCCCTGCAGCGGCCGGCCTTGCCGAACAACTTGCCACAAATGCCATGCACACGGCCGAGGCGGTGGCAGCCGAAACCGCTCATCTGGCGGCGGAAAAACAGCGCCTCACCGCCCTTCTGACCGAAATCCCGGTCGCCATGTTGCTGGCCAGTCCGAAACACCAAATCGTTTTGTATGACGGACAGGCGGCCGAGGTGCTGGCCCAGATCGCGCATCCTCGCCTAAACGCTTCTCTCTTCGAATACATCGAATCGACGGGTTTGACGGACGCGTATGGGAAGTTGTGCAAATCTGGTAAGGATGTCTTCTGCACCCTGACCAGCGTGGACGGCCGACAAACCTATTCGGCCCGCATGAAGCCACTGGGGGACGCACCCGGTTACATGCTGGTGTTCGAAGACAGCGTTGCCCGTATGTCGCCAGATGAGGCCCGCCCGCTGGTCTATGATTTCGAGTTGCTGGACACGCCGGGTGACGGCGCGTTCGAAAACCGCTCTTTGGTGGATTTGTGTTTTGTGGTCTTTGACACGGAAACAACCGGTTTGCTGCCGCACAAGGATGAGATCGTTCAAATCGGCGCGGTCCGCGTTGTGAAAGGCAAGATCGTTGCGGGCGAGCATCTGGACATGCTTGTTGATCCGGGCATTCCGATCCCTGCTGCCTCGACCCGCGTGCACAAGATCAGTGATCGCATGGTTCAGGGCGCGCCGGATATCGTCAAAGCCGGGCGTGTGTTTCACCAATTCTCACGCGATGCGGTGATCGTAGCCCATAACGCCCCGTTCGACATGGCGTTCCTGCGCCGCCATGCCAAGCGTATGGAAGTCGAATGGGATCATCCGATACTCGACACTGTGCTGCTGTCGGCTGTTTTGTTCGGCGCAAGCGATACACATACACTGGACGCAGTGTGCGAACGGCTGGACATCACTATCCCCGAGGCGCTGCGCCATACGGCATTGGGCGACGCGGTGGCAACGGCCGAGGCGCTGGTCAAGATGCTGCCCATTCTGCAGGCGCGCGGGCTGAACACCTTTGGCGAAGTTATCGTCCAGACCCGCAAACACGGACGTCTTCTGGAAGACCTGAATTAACACCGAAATTTGCAAACGCCGTTCAGCTTTTCGTGGACAATCCGGGCCACGCATGGCACCTGATGCGCGGCCAAGGAACACGCGCGCGATATGACGGAAAAGATTTTCACACCGACCCCGGATCAAAGCCACGCCTTTCGTGAGGCGCTGGGATGTTTCGGAACAGGCGTCACCGTGATAACTGCGCAAACCGATGACGGCCCACGTGCAATCACCGTAAACTCGTTTGCGTCGGTGTCCCTGGACCCGCCGCTGGTGTTGTGGTGCCTGGCCAGAGAGTCAAACCGCTTCGACACTTTCAGCACCTGCACCCATTACTCGATCCACGTCATGGCTCAGGATCAACAGGATCAGGCGCTAAGATTTGCTCGTGACGGTGTCGATTTCACCCATGCCGAGTGGACGACGGACGAGGCTGATCGCCCACAGCTGGCCAATTGTCTGGCACGGTTTGACTGCCGGTTGCATGCCCGGCACGAGGCCGGAGATCATCTGATCATTGTGGGTCATGTGGATCAGGTCATGTACCGCACTGGCAAGGGTCTGATCTTCAAGCGCGGTCAGTTCGGCGGGTTTGTCGACCCTTTCTAGTCGTCCAACGACCCATGCACCGCCAGAACCTCTAGCTGTGCGTCTTGCGGAGTGATCACACGAAAGGCTTCGTGCACTCCTGTCTCAGACAATTCTCTGGCGACGGTCAGCAGCGTGTTGGCGGCATGGTCTTCACACAGCTCTGACATGTGATCGATTTCGCTCTGTGCCACGCTCAATGCTGCTTCGACCGAGGGCGCTCCGTAATACTGCACGAAGTGTTCTGCCAGATTGCGGGTGATCTGACCCCTTTCAGCCGCTTCGATCTGGGTTACCGCCACAAATGTCACCCGACCAAAGGTTTCCAGCCCCAGCCAACCATTCGCAAAAGCCTGACGCGCCTTACCTTCCAGATCCGCGCCGCTCCAGTTCGAAAACTCGAACCCGCCCGAAACGCACCATTCGCCCGTACGTGCCGGAGAATGGAACACGTTCATGTCGCTTTCATCGAAATGGATCGCGCGGGCCAGTTTCATCGTCCGTTCTCCAATAGTTCCGTCAGCGGGCGAAGACGGGTGTTGACCCCGTCGCGGATCAGCATTCCAAACCGCTCATCCGTGCCAAGGAATACACCGCCATCAACCAGTGGCTCACCTACGCCACGCAGCAGGCCCATCCATTCGGCATGCAGGGGCGCGTTGCCATCCTCCTGCCAGCGGTTGAGCCAGGTCAGCATATGGCGTGACCAGCTTTCGACCAGTTGCGTGGCCGAAACCTCGGCACAACCTTCATCATAAAGGGCTGTGACATCCGGCGTTTCGCCGGGCGCGCTGCTGGTTTGCATCAATGCGAGCTCCCAGCCGACAATCAGCCAATCCGGTTCTTCTTCCGCGTTTCCCCCGGAGGCCGAAACGCGGAACACACCGCATTTCGCACCATTCACGCAAATCAGACCGTCCCACCCCAGATGCACTGCCACTTCAGGCGGGGCCAGAGCGCCCAGCGCATTCTGAAACCCAATAGCACAAAGCGGCAGCATCGCCATCGCGTCCCGAAGCGGCACCTCGGGCGCGAAAACGATCGCGACACGCAGGTAATCGGCCTGAATGTTATAAACAACCGCCCCCGCATCGCAGCCCAAAGCCGCCATAGCCTGGGCGCGTTCAAACGGGTCTTCCCCACCCTGAACCGGGTGACCCGTCAACAAAGGGGGAAAGACCGGTTGGCTCATGCGGTGCCTTTGGCGATCATGTCGCGGGCGATCTTGCGGAAAGCCTCAGCCTGAGGGCTGTCTGGTTTGCTGACCACAATTGGCGCGCCACCGTCTGCGGCGACACGAATGTCCAGATGTAACGGGATTTCACCCAGCAGCGGCACGCCCATCGCCTCGGCCTCGGACTTGACACCACCATGACCGAAAACATGTTCTTCGTGCCCACAGTTCGAACAGATATGCGTGGACATGTTTTCGATCATCCCAACGATAGGCGTCTTGAGCTGATTGAACATGTCGATTCCCTTGCGGGCATCAATCAGCGCCACGTCCTGCGGCGTCGAGACGACAATAGCGCCGTCCACCTTGAATTTCTGACTCAGCGTCAGTTGCACGTCGCCGGTGCCGGGCGGCAGGTCGACGATCAGCACGTCCAGGGCACCCCATTGCACCTGGCTCATCATCTGTTGCAGCGCCCCCATCAGCATCGGCCCGCGCCAGACAACGGCCTGCCCTTCATTGGTCATCAACCCCATCGACATCATGGTGACGCCGTGGTTGCGCAGCGGCAGGATAGTCTTGCCATCGGGGCTGGCCGGACGGCCCGAGACGCCTAGCATTCGAGGCTGCGACGGCCCGTAAACATCCGCGTCCAGCAAACCCACGCGCCGCCCTTCTGCTGCCAGTGCACAGGCCAGATTGGCCGACACGGTGGATTTGCCCACCCCCCCCTTGCCAGAAGCAACCGCGATGATCCGGTCGACACCGGGAACGGCCTGTGGTCCAGTTTGCGAGGGCTTGGGTTTCGGCTTCAGATCCGGCGGCGCCTTGTCGGAATGAGCAGTCATCAGGGCCGATACATTTACGACGCCCTCAACCATCTGTGCGGCCTTTTCAGCTGTTGCGCGCACAGGTTCCATCTTTTCGGCATGCTTCGGGTCGATCTCAAGGACAAAGCGAACCGTATCGCCCTCGACATTCAGCGCACGCACGATGCCCGCACTGACAATGTCCTGACCTGAAACCGGATCGGTGATCTTTTTCAGGTTCGCCAGAACCGCGTCACGAACACTCACGCTGTTCTCTCCTTGGTATGCCCCGCCGACAGGGGCGTGCGTGTCGACATGTATTGGTCGCCGCTCATTGCATGTGTCTCCGTCTCTTTCTGTTCATTTGACGCGTAACAGCCTTCATAGTTAGGCTAAACCATGCGCCTTGTCTTGTTGTGCCTGAGCCTGACGCTCACCGCCACCCCCTCCTTGTCGCAGGAGGCGATTGGCCTTGCGGCCCCGGCAGAGGTTAACGACTCCGGTCTGTTGCAACATATCCTTCCTCGCTTCTCTCTCAAGACCGGGATACGCGTTGTCGCAGATGATGCCGGTGCCATGGTGCTGGTAACCGAACCACCCGGCGATCCTGTCTTTGCCCGTGGTGGCGTGGTTTATCACCTGCGGATCGAAGGCGATGATCGTCAAATCCGGTTTCGCGACTGGCTGCAATCAGAGATCGGCAAGCGCACTGTCGAAAGCTTTCCTCCTGTGGTGGGTGAACCGTTCAGCGCCAGCTTTGATCCCAAGGTCACCCAGTCGGACGATACCCTGGACGGCAACACCGTGTTGGGCGAAGAACTGTCGATGACCCATTGTGGTCGATGTCATGTGATTGGCCCCCGCAATCGGATGAACGGGCTTGGCTCGACCCCCTCTTTCGCCGTCCTGCGCGCGATGCCGGATTGGTCGGAACGGTTCGAAGCGTTCTTTGCCCTCAATCCCCACCCCGCATTCACGCAGATCGACGGGTTGACACCGCCCTTTGATCCCGAGCGCCCATCCCCAATTCACCCGGTCAAGATGACGTTGGACGATCTTGAAGCCATCCTGGCGTTTGTTTCGCGCATAGACGCCGCTGATCTGGGCGCGCCGCTAAAGCTTCAGTGATCCTTTCTATCCGAATAGTAATCCTCGGTGGTAACGACCCGAGGCTTGGGTTTTGACTGGAACGGATTGTCCTGCTGCTGGAAATGAGCATTCACCCGGCAATTGTCGCACATCTGGATCATCCGTGCCTGATCCGACGTGGCAAACATCGGGTGCGTGCCCGAAAGCTTTTCCATGATCCGTTCAACGGTTGATTTCACCCCGAACAAAGCCCCGCATTCGATGCAGGCAAACGGTTCCTCCTCGTTCAGGACCTGCTGAGACAGGGCAGCATCGCTCAGATCCAGTTGCGGCACCAAGGTGATCGCGTCTTCGGGGCAGATCGTCTTGCACATTCCGCATTGCAGGCACGCATCCTGCTGAAAGTTCAACTGGGGCTTGTCAGGGTTATCCATCAAAGCCCCGGACGGGCACAGCGACACGCAACTTAGACAGAGCGTGCAACTGTCTGTATTCACAGCAACGGCACCGTAAGGCGCACCTTCAGGCAATGGCAGCGGGGCTTTGGCCTGCGGGTTCAGGGCCTGTGCTGCCAGCCGCGCGATTTGTCGGCGGTTGCCAAGTGGCAAGACCGGATTTGCCAACGGTTCGGGGACATTTTGCGCATACAGCAAGTCTGCCATCGCATCAGGGTCCACCTCCTCGATCAGCCCGATCGCATCCGAACTGGTTATGGCACGTGCCAGTTCAATTTCGCGATCCAGCGCATCCCGTTCGGTCTTCGGGGCCAGCAACACATCCACACGCGCAAATCCATGTGCCAGCGCGGCCAGCATTTCCGAATGGCCGAACCCGGATATCACTTTCAATTCCAGCGGGATAACATCCGCAGGCAATCCCCGGCCGAACCTTGCTGTAAGCCTTATCATCTCGGCACCGTAGGCGTCGTGCACAAGCAACCGGGGTGCGATTCCGCCTGCCCTTCGGTACGTGCGTTCCAGAATATGCATCCGTGACAGCAAGGCCGAAACAGGTGGATCTTCATAGGTTATCGCCGATGACGGGCAGACCGCCGCGCATTCGCCACACCCGGCGCAGACCATCGGATCAATCGCCACATGCTCGCCCGAGGGTGTGATTGCACCGGTTGGGCAGATATCCAGACAGTTTGAGCATCCGACCTGTTCCGCCCGCGAATGGGCGCAAAGTGTTTCCTCCAGTCGCACGTACAGAGGTTTTTCGAATGTTCCGACCAGTTGGGCGGCGTCAAAAGCCAGACGTTCTACAGAAACCGCATCCTTGGGATCAGCCCGCAAATACCCTTCGCGCTTGGCCGGAGCCTGCACAAAGGGCGTGCCCCCCGTCAGGTCAACAATGATATCGCAGGCCGATTGCGCCCCATCTCTTGGTTCTGTCCAATTGAAAGCACCTCTGCCTGCGGGAACCACTTGCTGCACATTGTCCAGACGCAAGGAAAACCCACCCAGAGCACCCGAAACAGACCGCAATTGTCCCCGAATGACATCGAAGGCCCGAGAGTCTGGCTCAGCCTGATCCGTGACCAGAACGGTTACCGCCAGTGTTCGGGCCAACCTTTCCGCCAGTCCAAAGGCAACGGTACCAGGACCAATGATAAAACACGTGCCTTCGCTGATAACATCAACGCTGGGCGTCACCGGTTGCGGCAGGAACGCTTCGGCAGCTAAGGCAGCCATTTTGGCCGTCGCATCCGCGCCCTGATCGGACCAACCGGCGCGATCCCGCAGGTCGACAAAGCCGGGAATTTCGACATTCATATCTTCGGCAAGCGACCGGAACACCTCTTGTTCCTGCAGACAGGCGATGACGGTATCGCCCTCTTGCATCAAGGATGCAGCAGATTGCAGTTCTTTTGTGCAAAGCGCGGTATGCACCTTTGAACAGGTAATCCCGCAGGCGCTTTCGATCCTGTCCGGATCCAGCGCCTGAGTTCCCGCGCAATCGCAGAGCAAAAGTTTCGTGCCCATGTCCCCTCCCTCGGGAAGCAGTCCCGATCCTTTGCACTTTAGGCTGCATTCCCGCCTTTGCACTTTAGGCTGCATTCCCGATGAAGCAACTTCAACCCTGCGAAGTGCACAGCGCGCCCGGCAGAGTTTCGCGGCAAAATCCCATAAAACAAAAGCCTTCTCAGGCTTTGATCACGAAGACGCTACCGGGAATACGACCAAAGTATTAAAGCGCAGGCTTGGCACGTGGCTATTTTGTGTACCATAGTGGACATGGAAAGGCAGGGGAGAGCCTTTCGGGGAGGATCCAGTGGCCAAGGCCGCAAGCCAGATCGACATGCCGGTTGGCGTCATTGTGCGCAAAACACCCGGGGTCACACGTTGGGCCCGCTGGAACTGGCGCGCGGTCGCCGTGTTGCCCGGTGCAGGGCCAGCCGATTGGCAGGAACTGCGCCGCGAAGGCGAGGCGGTCGAATACCACGCTGCCACCCTTCCCCTGACCCTCTGGGCGGACGAGACTGAAGCCTACCTGGTCAACCTGTCGGACGGGCAACCCTCGATCTATCTTGTACTGCGGAATGAGCTGAAGGGCGACACGCCCCTGAATGCAGTTCTGATCACCGCTTCTCCGTTCCAGGGGCAGGATTACGCGGACACCGGCGAAGAGATTGTCGAGAAAATCCCAATGACCGAAGGGTTGATCGCCTGGGTACGGGATTTCACCCTGAAACATCACCAGCACGAAGTGTTCGTCAAGCGCCGTCGCGACAGAAAGCGAACCGATTTGGTGGAGGATGGTAAGGGCGACGCGCGTATCCGGCAGGCATCGGATGTATTTCGCGCACCAAGACGGGTGCTGCAATGACAGAGCGGCGTGATTTCTGGTCGCGCCGGAAGGCAGCCGTTCAGGCCGAAGCTGAAGCCGAGGCGATGGCCCTCGAAGAACGGGTGATCGCAGCACATCACACCGAACTTGAAGAAAAGAGTGACGCCGAGATTTTGGCCGAATTCAACCTTCCCGATCCGGATACCCTCGGACCCGGCGATGATGTTTCGGGCTTTATGTCCAAGGCAGTGCCTGATCGCCTGCGGCGCCGCGCCCTGCGTCGGCTGTGGCGGTTGAACCCTGTTCTAGCCAATGTCGACGGGCTGGTCGATTACGGCGAGGACTATACCGATGCGGCCTGCGTGATCGAAAACATCCAAACCGCCTATCAAGTTGGAAAAGGCATGCTGGCGCATGTCGAAGCGCTGGCCGCCGACGCGCAAGAAACGGAAGAAAACGAAATCGAAACTGATACGCTCTCTGAACCAGAGGTCGTGCCAGTTGACCCCGATCCCGTGCCACAGCCGGTTTCAGTGGTTCAGGTGGAAGAGCCGGAAGAAGTCGACCGTCCCCCGTCTCCACGTCGAATGACATTTGAATTTGAAGGATGACCGAATGACCGCAAGTGACGCGCACACTCTGGATGTTTCAGCCGAGGATCGCCTGCGCGCGGATTTCTATAACTTTCTGGGTCTGTTACTGGCAGGTCCTCCGGACCAGATGTTGCTGAACCAAATGGCTGGTCTGGTCGGAGATGACACGGATCTCGGCAAGGCCATTCAATCCATGGCGCGGGTTGCCAAGGTCACCAAGCCAGCCGCTGCCGAACGGGAATTCAATGCGTTGTTCATCGGATTGGGCCGGGGTGAGTTGCTGCCTTACGCCAGTTTCTACCTGACGGGCTTCCTGAACGAGAAACCCTTGGCTCAGCTGCGCAATGACATGGCGGTTCGCGGGATCACACGTGCCCAAAACGTGTTCGAGCCCGAAGATAACATCGCCTCATTGATGGAGATGATGGCCGGAATGATCGTCGGGCGTTTTGGCAGCCCGGCATCCCTGGATGACCAAAAGGCATTCTGGAGCAAGCATATCGGCCCCTGGGCCACGCATTTCTATTCGGATTTGGAAGCAGCCGAGAACTCGGTTCTTTATGCATCCGTCGGCACTGCCGGTCGGGTGTTCATGGAGATCGAGCGCGAAGCGTTCCGGATGACGGCGGGGTAACCCGCACATCGCCGGTGTCCTATGGGCGCCAAACCGCAATTGGGAAAGGAGGTTCCCATGAGCAAGACCAAGGAAGAAGGCGCCACCCGCCGTGACTTCCTCAAACTGGCCGGAACCGCAGCACCCGCTGCCGTTGCCGCCGCCAGCCTGACCGGGAAGGCCGAAGCCGCCGCGCTGCCGGCCGACGAAACCCGCATTCAGGATACTGTGCATACACGCGCCTACATCGAGAGCACCCGGTTCTAGGATCGGACGCTCTCACACCGACAGACGGTTGCGATTGGCCCTGACGTCGGTTTCAGCAGTACCAAGCCAGCCGTGGCTTACACGGCACGCAAGGGAGGAAAGACATGCTTAGGAAAAAGACCAACGGGGTTGCGAGACGCCCCCAGCGGACAAGTATCCTGTCCCAGGTCGGCGAGAAAACCGTCGATCGCCGCGCATTCCTGCGTGGCTCGGGCCTGACGATCGGCGGCCTTGCCGCGATCAGCGCCACAGGTGGAACCGTGACGCCAGCCAGTGCCCAGACGGCGGCCAAACAGGCCGTTGAAAACATCAAATCCGTATGCACCCACTGTTCGGTCGGCTGTACTGTCGTTGCCGAAGTGCAGAACGGTGTCTGGGTCGGGCAGGAACCCGGCTGGGATAGCCCGTTCAACCTTGGTGCACACTGTGCCAAGGGGGCCTCGGTTCGCGAGCACGCCCATGGTGAACGCCGACTGAAATATCCGATGAAAAAGGAAGGCGGCGAGTGGAAGCGCATTAGCTGGGAAGAGGCGATCAACGAGATCGGCGATGGCATGATGTCGATCCGCGAAGAATCCGGGCCCGACAGCGTGTATTGGCTGGGCTCTGCAAAGCACAATAACGAACAGGCCTATCTGTTCCGCAAATTCGCCGCCTACTGGGGCACGAACAACGTGGACCATCAGGCCCGTATCTGCCACTCGACCACGGTTGCGGGTGTTGCGAATACATGGGGCTACGGCGCCATGACCAATTCGTATAACGACATCCACAACTCGCGCGCCATCTTCATCATCGGCGGCAACCCGGCTGAAGCGCACCCTGTCTCTCTGCTGCACGTTCTGCGCGCGAAAGAGCAGAACAACGCACCGCTGATCGTCTGCGACCCGCGATTTACGCGCACCGCGGCCCATGCGGATGAATATGTCCGTTTCCGCCCGGGTACAGACGTTGGACTGATCTGGGGCATCCTGTGGCACATCTTCGACAACGGTTGGGAGGATAAAGAGTTCATCCGCACCCGTGTCTGGGGCATGGACCAGATTCAGGATGAGGTGGCCAAATGGACGCCTGAAGAAACAGAACGCGTCACCGGCGTGCCTGGCTCGCAACTGAAACGTGTTGCCCGAACCATGGCCAACAACCGCCCCGGCACGGTCATCTGGTGCATGGGCGGCACACAGCACACCAACGGCAACAACAACACCCGCGCCTATTGCGTGCTTCAGCTTGCGCTGGGCAATATGGGTACCTCGGGTGGTGGCACCAATATCTTCCGCGGCCACGACAACGTGCAGGGCGCGACAGACCTTGGTGTATTGTCCCATACCCTGCCCGGCTATTACGGCCTGTCCGCGGGCGCATGGGGCCACTGGAGCCGCGTCTGGGGTGAAGACCTGGATTGGTTGAAGGGCCAGTTCGCCACGATCAAGGGCAAAGACGGCAAGGACAAACCGCTGATGAATGAAAGCGGTATCCCGGTATCCCGCTGGATCGACGGTGTTCTGGAAGACCCTGCGAACATGGATCAGGACAACAATGTCCGTGCCATGGTTCTGTGGGGTCACGCGCCGAACTCGCAAACGCGGGGTCCGGAAATGAAAACGGCAATGGAAAAGCTGGACATGCTGGTCGTAGTCGACCCGTATCCCACCGTTTCCGCTGTTCTGCATGACCGCACCGATGGCGTCTATCTTTTGCCCGCCTGTACGCAGTTCGAAACCCGTGGCTCGGTCACCGCGTCAAACCGCTCGCTACAGTGGCGTGACAAGGTCGTCGAACCGCTGTTCGAAAGCCTGCCGGACGAGGTCATCATGGCCAAGTTCGCCAACAAGTTCGGTTGGGCGGATCGCCTGTTCCGCAATATCGAGATGGAAGACCCCGAGACCCCGAATGTTGAAAGCATCACGCGTGAGTTCAACTCGGGCCTCTGGACCATCGGCTATACCGGGCAGTCGCCGGAACGTCTGAAAAGCCATATGGCCAATCAGCACACGTTCGACAGAACCACGCTGCAGGCCATTGGTGGACCAAACGACGGCGAATACTATGGTCTGCCGTGGCCCTGCTGGGGAACCGCTGAGATGGGTCATACGGGGACACCGAACCTCTATGACATGTCCAAACCGGTGGCCGAAGGTGGCCTGACCTTCCGCGCCCGGTTCGGTGTGGAACGCGATGGCGACAACCTGCTGGCCGAAGGGGTCTATAGCGTTGGATCAGAAATTCAGGACGGATACCCTGAATTCACGATGCAGATGCTGATGGATCTTGGCTGGGACGGTGACCTGACGGCTGAAGAACGCGCTGCAATCGATGCCGTTGCAGGCCCCGAGACCAATTGGAAAACCGACCTTTCAGGTGGTATCCAGCGGGTGGCGATCAAGCATGGCTGCGCGCCCTTCGGGAACGCCAAGGCCCGCGCGGTCGTCTGGACCTTCCCGGATCCGATCCCACTGCATCGCGAGCCGCTTTATACGAACCGGCGTGATCTGGTGGCGGACTATCCGACCTACGAGGATCGGCACTCCTATCGCCTGCCCACCCTCTATGCTTCGATCCAAAAGAACGATTTTTCAAAGGATTACCCGATAATCCTGACGTCTGGTCGTCTGGTCGAATATGAAGGCGGTGGTGACGAAAGCCGGTCTAACCCATGGCTTGCTGAACTTCAGCAGGATATGTTCGTCGAGATCAACCCGCGCGATGCCAACAACCTTGGCATTCGGGACGGACAACAGGTCTGGGTCGAAGGTCCGGAAGGCGGCAAGGTAAAGGTGATGGCGATGCTGACCAATCGGGTTGGTGCCGGTGTCGCCTTCATGCCTTTCCACTTTGGCGGCCATTTCCAGGGC
The DNA here is from genome assembly GCF_056541905.1 of Ruegeria sp. AF5. Lineage (NCBI taxonomy): Bacteria > Pseudomonadati > Pseudomonadota > Alphaproteobacteria > Rhodobacterales > Roseobacteraceae > Ruegeria > Ruegeria sp. AF5. Next base: position 39,767 of record NZ_JBQFYZ010000003.1, on the reverse strand, counting down.
GAGGATCTGCGGCACAAATACCCCGCCGGTGCTGACCCCTATGTTCTGGGCGAAAGTTCCAACACCGCCCAGACCTATGGCTATGATTCAGTGACCCAGATGCAGGAGACCAAGTGTACTCTCTGCAAGATCTCGGCAGCGTAAGGAGGACGATTAATGGCTAGAGCAAAGTTTCTCTGCGACGCTGAACGCTGCATCGAATGCAACGCCTGCGTAACCGCGTGCAAGAACGAGCATGAGGTACCCTGGGGTATCAACCGCCGCAGGGTGGTGACGATCAATGACGGCAATCCGGGCGAACGCTCGATCTCGGTGGCCTGTATGCATTGTTCGGATGCGCCCTGCATGGCGGTGTGCCCGGTCGACTGCTTCTATCAGAACGAAGAAGGTGTTGTCCTGCACTCCAAGGACCTGTGCATCGGTTGCGGCTATTGCTTCTACGCGTGCCCATTTGGCGCGCCGCAATACCCGCAGGCGGGCAATTTCGGTTCACGCGGCAAGATGGACAAATGCACCTTCTGCGCCGGTGGTCCCGAAGAAAACCACTCGACCGCAGAGTTCGCCAAATATGGTCGCAACCGGATCGCCGAGGGCAAACTGCCCATCTGCGCCGAAATGTGCTCCACCAAGGCCCTGCTTGCCGGTGACGGCGACGTGGTGTCGGCTGTTTACCGTGAACGCGTCGTGGCGCGCGGTTTCGGCTCGGGCGCCTGGGGTTGGGGTACTGCCTACGACCAGAAAGACGGCTAAGCCGCTGTCTGCACAAAGCAATGGACAACCCGCTCGGCGCGGGTTGTCCGATCTTGGAATTTGACCGAGGTTCAGATGCTCCGCTTTCTCATCGCTTTTCTGTTGACCCTTGGGCTGACCCTTTCGGCAGCCGCCCAAACGACCGATGACAGCAACGCCACGCCTGAAAGGGCGGGAACCGGCGGAGCGACGACCCTCGAAGACATTCTCGCCCGACAACGTGGTGAGCAGGTTGATAACGGATATCGCTCCGGCAATACCGGCCAGAGCAATGTCGAGGGCCTGATGGGTCAGCTTGGCACCCGTGGAGTCGCGTCGGATAGTGATGTGTACCGTGCGTTGCGCTATGGCTCGGCCAATGTGACCGTATCGTCAAATGGCCCGGCGGCAAGTGTGCTGATACAGGATGGCGGCATGTGGTGGCTGAACTTCCGCAGCGGACCGCTGCGCGAATATGGCACCTATATCATCGCCGGGATGCTGGGCATCATTCTGCTGTTCTTCCTGATCCGTGGGAAAATCCGCATCGATGGAGAGAAAACGGGCCGCACGGTTACCCGCTTCAACGGGATTGAACGTTTCGGTCATTGGCTGTTTGCAGGATCGTTCCTAATCCTCGGCATTACTGGTTTGCTCACGCTCTATGGCCGCGACTTCCTGATTCCGATCTTCGGCAAGGAAGGTTTCGCTACCATCGCACTGGGCTGTAAGTGGCTGCATAACAATCTGGCCTGGGCCTTTATGCTGGGTCTGATCATCGTCACGGTGAACTGGATTGCTCATAACATCCCCAACCGCACTGACCTGAAATGGCTGGCCGCTGGCGGGGGCCTGTTCACCAAGGGCAACCACCCGCCCGCCCGGAAATTCAATGCGGGGCAGAAGATCATCTTCTGGGCCTGCATCCTTCTGGGCGTGTCAATCAGCCTGTCCGGCTTGTCACTGTTGTTCCCGTTCGAGATGCCCCTGTTCGCCAAAACCTTCTCTGTCGCAAACGCCACGGGCATTCCGCAGGCGCTGGGTCTGACCTTGCCGGTGCAGATGTCACCGCAGGAAGAGATGCAATTCGCCCAAGTCTGGCATGTCATGATTGCCTATGTGTTCATCGCGATCATCGTCGCTCATATCTATCTCGGCTCGGTCGGGATGGAGGGCGCGTTTGACGCCATGGGAACCGGAGAGGTCGAGGAACAATGGGCGCGCGAGCATCACTCACTCTGGCTGGAAGAGGTGCAGAAAAAAGAGGCTGACACAGCAGCCGCCTCACCCGCTGAATAGATGCGTGGGCTGGTTCTGGCGCTGGTGCTGGTGCCCCTGCCCGCCGTGGCAGAATTCTTCACGCTGAAAGGGCATGGCGGCCCCATCATGGGCATCGCCGCCGCGCCTGACGGTCGCATCGCAACAGCCAGTTTCGACAACTCTGTGGGCCTTTGGACCGGGCAAACACCAGAATGGTACGAAGGGCACGAAGCCGCCGTGAACACAGTCGCGTTCAACGGCTCCGCTTTCTATTCTGCCGGAGACGACTTCACCCTGCGCAAATGGCCCGGCGGTGAAGTCATTGGCCGACACAAGGGCAAGATTGTCAGCCTTGCGGCTTCAGAAACCGTAATTGCGACCGCCAGCTGGGATGGAACAATCGGCCTGTGGCCTATCGATGGCACAGAACCCGCGCGGCTTGGACCGACCGGCAGTGGCGTGAATGCGGTCGCATTCTCACCTGACGGCACACAGCTATTTTCGGCGGGCGTCGACGGCGCTTTGCGGCTATGGGATGTATCCAGCAGGCAGGAAAAAAGGCGTCTGGTCGAGCACGGGTTCGGCATCAATGAACTGGCCCTGAATGCACAAGATAACTGGATCGCCTATGGTGCGGTTGACGGTGTTACGCGTATCCTTGACCTTGCCACCGGGGAAGAGCGCGATTTCACTCTGGACCGCCGCCCGATCCTTGCCCTTGCGCTCAGCCCGGATCGGAAACTTTTGGCCGTAGGCGATGGCGAAGGGTATATTATGGTCATCGACACCGTCGATTGGCGCATTGCACAGGATTTTCGCGCCACGTTGCGCGGTCCGGTCTGGGCTTTGGCATTTTCCAAAGACGGTAAAAACATCCATGCGGGCGGACTTGACGAGGCGATGTACAGCTGGCCTGTGGACGCTCTGTCCGACCAACACCAGATGGCCTCGGCAGAACCGAGTTTCCTGAAAAATCCTGATGAGATGGACAACGGGGAACGCCAGTTTGCGCGCAAATGTTCGATCTGTCACAGCCTGTCCTCCGATAACGCGCGACGTGCAGGCCCAACCCTGCACGGTGTATTTGGACGTCAGGCCGGCACGGTTCGTGGATATTTGTACTCGGATACATTGCAAGGCTCTGATATCATTTGGAATGACGAGACAATAAATGCCCTTTTCGACGAGGGGCCAGACCACTACATTCCGGGGTCGAAAATGCCGATGCAGCGAATTGCCAAAGCACAGGATCGCAAGGATCTTATTGCTTTTTTGCGTCGCGCAACAACTGACCGGAACTGAACCGGAGGAGCCCATGAAAGCCTTTCTTGCCGCCGTCGCCGCGATGGTCGTTATTGCAGGCGCAGCCCCGCTTGTGCTGGAACAGATCGGGTTCAGCACCGCTGACACTACGTCCGGCATCGCCGTGCGCCTCGACTGAATGCCACAATACCTGACCACCCGTGAACTGGCCGATCTGCTGCGCATTGGCGAGCGGAAGGCTTATGACCTTGCCTCGTCAGGCGAAATACCGTGCGTGCGCGCCATGGGTAAGCTGTTGTTTCCGCGGGTCGAGATCATTGCCTGGCTCAACGCGTCGCGATCCGGCCCACAGGTTGCCGAACCGCCCCTGCCCCCGATCATAGCGGGCAGCCACGATCCCTTGCTGGACTGGGCGTTGCGTGAAAGTGGATCGGGGCTGGCCACCTATTACGACGGTTCTTTTGACGGGCTGATCAGGCTCAGCGAACGCAGCGCGCAGGCCGCTGTGTTGCACATCCACGAAGATGGCGGATTCAACAAAGAATCCCTGCAAGACACTTTGGGCGAAGCCCCGGTAATCCTGTTTGAAATCGCCCGACGTGAGCGTGGATTGCTTCTTGCTCCGGGCATATCCGACATCATTTCCTTTGACGACCTCAAGTCCCGCACCGTCATTCTGCGTCAGGACAGTGCGGCGAGCCAGCGCCTGTTTGACGCCCAACTGGACGCCCACGGCCTGCGCCGGGATGATCTGGATATTCGACCAGGCTGCGCACGCACAGAAGAAGAGCTTGCGATCGCGCTGCATGACCGGAAGGCCGAGGCCGGTTTTGGGCTTGGCGCCCTAGCCGGTCTCTACAACTTAGGTTTTGTCCCCACTCATTCCGAGCGGCTGGATCTTGCCATCTGGCGTCGGGCCTTTTTCGATCCGCCGATACAGAAACTGCTAACCCTGTTGCGCTCGGGTCAGTTCGCCCAGCGGGCGCGCGAGTTCGGCGGCTATGACCTGTCTGGTCTTGGCACGATCCACCACAATGGGGCCAGCGGGTGAAAATCCACCCGCGCCTTCATCTTTTCAAAAATACTCGCCCCGCAGGGGCTGGCCGCAGGCCAGCTTATTGCGCATTGGGGAAAAACACTTGCTGACCGTCCAGCTGGAAAGAGGCGATCGCCTGCTGCCCGTCGAGCCCGGTCAACCAGTCGATGAAACGCTGACCAGCGGCCGCCCGTACATGCGGATGCTTTTCAGGATTCACGAGGATCACACCATATTGGTTGAATAGACGCGGGTCGCCTTCGACCATGATCTCAAGATTGCCTCTGTTACCAAAGGACAGCCACGTCGCCCTATCTGTCAGAGTGTACGCGTCCATGCCGCTGGCAACGTTCAGCGTCGCCCCCATACCTGAACCGGTTTCCCGATACCAACTGCCGGACGCGCCGGTTGGGTCAAGCCCCGCAGCCGACCAATGCCGCAGCTCGGCCTTGTGCGTTCCGCTGTCATCACCGCGCGACGCAAACGGGGCTTCAGCCTTTGCAATCGCTGTAAGAGCGCTCAGAATGTCGGCACCACCGCGAATTCCGGCGGGATCTGCGTTGGGGCCCACCAATACAAAATCGTTATACATCAGGTCCCTCCGCTCCACGCCATATCCATCAGCGACGAATTTCTCTTCGGCGGATTTGGCGTGAACCAGCAGGACGTCACCGTCACCGTTCACTGCGTTGCGAATTGCCTGACCTGTTCCTACGGCCACGACGCGCACGTCAATGCCCGAATCGGCCTCGAACCACGGCAGAATATAGTCCAACAGCCCCGAGTTCTGGGTGGATGTCGTAGATTGAACGACAATGAACGGAGTCTCTGCCCTGGCCGCACTTGCCGACAGACCAAGGGCTATCACTGCTGCCCGAAATATTGCGCGGAACATCATACTCTCCGTTTTATCTTTTAAGTAACCAATCCACCCGCGAGGTAGCGGCGCGATGCTTCGCTTACCGGGGTATCCAAAACCTGTTTTGCGGGACCGTGTTCAACCACAAGACCGCCCTGCATCATGACCACATCCGAGGCCAAACGACGGGCCTGACCAATATCATGTGTCACCATCACGATCCGTACACCCCGCGCAGAGGCGCGCAGAACCATACGTTCGATCATCTGTGTCGCGCCGGGATCAAGGGCGCTGGTCGGTTCGTCCAGAAACAGTGTTTCGGGCTCCAGCGCCAAGGCACGCAATATGGCCAGCCTCTGGGCCTCGCCGCCCGACAGTGATCGGGCGGATTGCCGGGCCTTACCATCCAGCCCGCCTTCGGCCAGCAACTCGGTGATACGTGCCTTTCTTGCTGTTCGCCCAATGCCCTGTCGTTTGAGGACAAAGCCCAGGTTTGCAGCAACAGACCGTCGCAACAGAACCGGTCTCTGAAACACCATGGCTTGGCGCGCTTTCTGCGCGGCGCCCAGAGGGTTTCCATCCTGCACCACCCGCCCGCGATCCGGCGAAATCAGGCCGTGCAAGCACCGCAGCAACAGGCTTTTGCCCGCACCGTTAGGGCCAAGAAGCAACGTCGGCCCCGGACCATCCAGAACCAATGAAGGAACATCCAGCAAAACCTTGCCGTTGCTGCGAATTTGCACGTTTTCAACCGTCAGACAGTTCGACATGTCACAGATCACGTCACGCATGGCGCAACCCCTCCTGTTCGGCCCGCAAACTGACCGCGCTGACCATCGCGTTTACGGCAATTGCAATCCCGATCAGGATCGCCCCCAACGCCAGTGCCAGCGACAGATTTCCCTTCGACGTTTCAAGCGCAATGGTTGTGGTCATCACGCGGGTCACATGATTGATGTTTCCGCCAACGATGATAACCGCGCCCACCTCGGCGATGGCGCGTCCGAAACCGGCAAGCAAGGCCGTGACCAGTGCCAGTCGCGCATCCCACAACAAAACCGGGACCGAGGCCAGCCGTGACACTCCCAAGGACCGCAGCTGTTCTGAATATTCCTCAGCCAACATTTCAACAACCTGGCGCGTCAGAGCCGCGACAATGGGAGTGACCAACACCACCTGCGCAATGATCATGGCGGTCGGAGTGTACAAAAGCTCAAGAACCCCCAAGGGACCCGAACGGGACAGCATCAGATAGACCAGCAGGCCAACGACAACCGGTGGAAACCCCATCAGTGCATTCATCAGGACGATCAGCATCCGGCGGCCGGGGAACCGGGCGACGGCCAACGCAGCCCCCACGGGCATTCCGATCAGAGCAGAAACCAGCACCGCAAAGACGGACACTTTCAGAGACAACAGCACAATTGCCCACAGCTCAGAATCTCCCCCAAGGATCAAGGCAATCGCAGCGCTGAATTCTGATGAAAATTCCTGCATTTCCTCCCCAAATACCTACACTTCGTACAAAACACGTTAGATTACATGGAAATACTACTTCATATCGGTGCCAAGTACAGACACAATTCCGACACCACGAATACGAAACGCGGCCCCGATTGGGACCGCGTTTTTTTCACTCAGATAAACGGTTAGCGTCAGTTCAGAGCAGCGTCCGTGATCTGGTGCGTCCAGGCCCCTTCGGGTTCCTTGGTGATCGCCGGATTTTCCGCAGATACGGCCGACAACAGCGTTTTCACTGTCTGTTCGTAGTCCGCTGGATCTAGCGCACCGTCGGATCCTTCGATCAGTTTCGCTACCTCGCCCATCATGTAAACCTGATGGTCCAGCTCCTGCGCGCCGGTCTCGTCAAACTCCAGAACGATTTCAGCGGCCTCTTCCTGATGTTCAGCCGCGTATTTCCAGCCTTTCATCGACGCACGGACAAAACGCTCCATCTTGTCGACAAACGCAGGATCGTTCAGGTTTTCTTCCATAACATAAAGCCCGTCCTCCAGCATACCGAACCCCATCTGCAGATAGTTGAACGTCACCAACTCTTCCGGGGTGATACCAGCCTGAAGGATCTGGCGGTATTCGTTATAAGTCATGGTCGAGATGCAATCCGCTTGCCCTTGGATCAAAGGATCTGCGGAAAACGCCTGCTTCAGAACAGTAACGCCGTTCTCATCAGCACCATCGGTCTCGATGCCTAGAGACGCCATCCAGGCGTAGAATGGGTATTCATTGCCAAAGAACCAGACCCCCATGGTGCGACCTGGGAAATCCTCAGGCGATTCAACTCCTGTGGATTTCAGGCAGTTAACTTGAAGACCGCCTGTTTTGAATGGCTGAGCGATGTTCACTAGCGGAACACCGCGCTCGCGTGCAGCCAAGCCGGCGGCCATCCACGTGGTGATAACGTCCGCACCGCCACCAGCAATAACTTGCTCCGGTGCAATATCGGGGCCGCCCGGTTTGATTGTGACATCAAGCCCCTCATCGTCGTAGAAACCCTTTGCTTCTGCCACAAAGTAGCCAGCAAACTGCGCCTGCCCAACCCATTTCAGCTGCAACGTCACTTCGTCTGCCGCAAGCACCGTGCTGGCTGCCAAACTGAAGGCGGCAACCGCCCCGCTAAGTAGCTTGTTCATTTTCCTATCTCCTAGTTGCTTTTGATTGCCCCGTTGTCGAGGTCTGTTGAATTATTCCTTCGTTTTCATCGACGCTGCGACGGGTGCCAGAACGTCACGACCTTCTCGATACCAGCGACAAGCCCGTAAAAGGCGGTCCCGGCAAGTGCGGCTACGACGATCTCAGCCCAAACCATATCAAGCGACAGCTGGCCGACGCTGGTAGAAATCCGAAAGCCCATCCCCACGATCGGCGATCCGAAGAATTCAGCCACGATGGCGCCAATCAAAGCCAAAGTTGTCGAAATCTTCAACCCGTTGAAAATGAAAGGCATCGCCGCGGGCAGCCGCAGCTTCAGAAAGCTCTGCCAATAGCTTGCAGCATAGGTTTCCATCAAGTCACGCTGCATTGCGGTGGCCTCGCGCAGACCGGCCACGGTGTTGACCAGCATCGGAAAGAACACCATCACAACGACCACCGCCGCTTTGGAATGCCAATCAAACCCGAACCACATGACCAGAATGGGTGCCGTTCCCACAATGGGCAAAGCCGCGACGAAATTTCCCACTGGCAATAGCCCCAAACGCAGGAAATCCCACCGATCGACGGCAATCGCCAAAAGGAAGGCCGATCCACAGCCGATGACATATCCGCTGAGCGCTCCTTTCAGGATCGTCTGAACAAAGTCGGCCCAAAGAATGTCAAGGCTACCTGCAAATCGCACCGCTATGGCAGACGGTGCCGGTAGAATGACCAGCGGCACTTCAAGCCCACGGACCACCAGCTCCCAGGCTCCGACAATGGTCAGACCAAAAATCACCGGTGCCAGAAAGCGCACCATCTGGCTGTCGGCTTGCGGGCCACTGGCCAATCGGCTGTTCAACCACCAGCCGAAAGCCCACAGCAGCAAAGCAAAGACAACCAACATCATTGCGCCATCCCCATCCGCTTCAGAACCAACCGTTCAATCAATCCCAACAAACCGACCAGGCAGGCGGCCAGAATGGCCGCAGCAAACAGCGCTGACCATATCTGCACGGTTTGACCATAGTAACTGCCTGCCAGCAACCGAGCACCCAATCCTGCGACAGCGCCTGTCGGCAGCTCACCCACGATTGCGCCGACCAACGACGCCGCAATACCGATCTTCAACGAGGTGAACAGGTATGGCATCGACGCCGGCAGGCGCAGTTTCCAAAACCCCTGCGATTGGCTGGCATTATAAGTCCGCAACAGGTCAAGTTGCATTGCGTCAGGGCTGCGCAACCCTTTCACCATGCCGACGACCACCGGGAAAAAACTCAGATACGCTGAGATGATCGCCTTGGGAATGATCCCCTGAACCCCGACCGAGTAAAGAACCACGATAATCATCGGTGCCAAAGCGATAATCGGGATCGTCTGGCTAACGATAGCCCATGGCATGACCGACAAATCCATCACGCGGCTATGCACGATCCCAACGGCCAACAGGACACCCAGCCCGGTCCCGATGACAAAGCCCAGCATCGTAGCGCTGAGTGTCACCCACCCATGAAAGATCAGCGATCTCTTCGAGTTGATTTTCTTCAGAACAGTTGTATCCCACAGTTCAATCGCCACCTGATGAGGTGATGGCAAACGGGGCTTGCCTTGCTCCCAAGTTGCTGGAATCGCGAACGAATTATCCAGAACCAGACCGAACTCTCCCAGATCCCGGCGCGCGCTTGCGGTGGGCGGCTGAACCTCGGCTCCACCACGTTCAAGTTCGGTCAAAACCCCTTTGATGTTCATTGGAACGCAAGCGGCATACCAGAACAGAACGATCACGGCGACGACGGTGAAAACGGCGATGATCTGCTTCATGCGTGCCACTCCATACGAAAGACGGGCACTGTGTCTGGCGGTGCAGGCAGTTCTTCGGCGGTTACATCGAACCCTTCACGGCGGTAAAACCTCTGCGCCGCCTGATTGGGTTTGTGTGTTGTCAGCCAAAGGTGGGTCCGACCCTCCTTCGCCTTGTCAACGAAACACTTGCCAATTCCCTGCCCCGTCCGGCTGCAATACAACGCACCGATTTTACTCTGTGCCGGATCAACGGACATGTAGCAATCAACCGGATCACCCGCGACCCAGATCTCACGGCTGTCGAACGCATCGCGGATCAAGGCCGCCAATTCCTCCACCGGCATTTCATCAGGCATCCAGTCCGTCTGCGAGGCCCAATTGTAAATCACGCGGGCACAAGCCGGCACGTCACCTACCACGGCCCGTCTGATGGTTTCTGCCCCCGGATCAGTCGTCATAAGAATGCCCCGCCCGCAACCCGTCGCGAACACGATGGGCCACTTCGATGAATTCTGGGGTGTCACGAATGTCCAACGGTCGTTCCTTTGGCAGCGGGCTGTCGATCACATCCGTAATCCGCCCCGGCCGCGGGCTCATCACGACAATTTTGGTGCTCAGATATACGGCTTCGGGAATCGAATGTGTCACGAAACCGATGGTTTTTTCGGTTCTTGCCCAAAGCGCCAGAAGCTGCTCGTTCAGGTGGTCGCGCACAATCTCATCCAAAGCGCCGAACGGCTCATCCATCAACAAGATATCAGCATCAAAGGCCAAGGCCCGTGCGATGCTGGCGCGCTGCTGCATCCCTCCGGATAACTGCCATGGGAATATCCCACCGAACCCTTCAAGATCAACCAGTTCCAGGACTTTTCTCACCCTTTCTTCCTGCTCGGACGCGGAATAGCCCATGATCTCAAGAGGCAACTTGACGTTCTTTGCGATGGTGCGCCAGGGATAAAGGCCCGCTGCCTGAAAGACATATCCATAGGCCCTGTTTCGCCGCGCTTCGTCCGCTGTCATTCCGTTGACAGTCAGCGACCCGCCGGTCGGTGACTCCAAGGCCGCGATACAGCGCAGGAAAGTGGTTTTCCCACAGCCCGAGGGGCCAATGAAACTAACAAATTCACCCTTGTCGATCGTCAGGTTCACGTCTTTCAACGCGTGAACAGGCCCGTCATTGGTTTGAAAGGTGAGGTCAAGCTGCCTTGCTTCGATGACGTGCTGGTTCGTGCTTTCAGTGGTCATTCTACTGCCTTGAAAAGAGTGGTGCCGGGGCCGCCCAAATAGCGGTCCAACGGATCAAACCCCCGTCGCCGGGATACCTGTCCGCTCAACTGGCCGAGGGGCGGTTAGTTCTTTCCACGCGCTCAAAGCCTTGTTGACGGTCGTATTTGCCTCGCGCGCTACGAACTCGCCATGGCCTTCCTGCGTGCGGATTTCACCATCATGTACCGCAACCTGTCCGCGGGTCAGCGTAAAGCGCGGCAGGCCTTTGACCTCTTTGCCCTCAAACACGTTATAGTCAATCGAAGATTGCTGCGTACTGGCTCTGATCGTTTTCGTTTTTTCAGGATCCCACACGACGATATCTGCATCCGCTCCAACAAGGATCGCGCCCTTTTTCGGATAGCAATTCAGTATCTTGGCGATGTTTGTTGAAGTCACCGCTACAAATTCGTTGGGCGTCAGGCGCCCGGTATTCACACCGTGCGTCCACAGCATCGGCATCCGATCCTCCAGACCGCCGGTCCCGTTCGGGATCTTGGTGAAATCCCCAACTCCAAAGCGTTTCTGTTCGGTCGTAAAGGCGCAATGGTCGGTTGCCACAACACTCAGCGATCCTGATTGCAGGCCATTCCACAGGCTGTCCTGGTGCTGCTTATTGCGGAACGGGGGGCTCATGACCCGTCGCGCGGCGTGGTCCCAATCCTGATTAAAATATTCGCTTTCATCGAGGGTCAGATGCTGAATCAGCGGCTCTCCCCACACCCTCTTGCCCTGCATTCGGGCTCGGCGAATGGCCTCATGAGACTCTTCGCAGGATGTATGAACAACATACAGCGGCACGCCCGCCATATCTGCGATCATAATGGCCCGGTTTGTGGCCTCACCCTCTACTTGCGGCGGTCGGGAATAAGCGTGCGCTTCCGGGCCAGAGTTCCCCTCGGCCAGAAGCTTGGCACTCAGTTCGGCAACGACGTCTCCGTTCTCGGCATGCACCATTGCGATGCCGCCCAGTTCGGCCAAACGCCTGAACGAAGCATAAAGCTCATCGTCATTCACCATCAACGCGCCTTTATAGGCCATGAAATGCTTGAACGTGTTGATGCCGCGCGTCTCGATCACGGTCTTGAGGTCGTCAAAAACCTGTTCGCCCCACCATGTCACCGCCATGTGGAACGAGTAGTCGCAATTCGCCCGTGTCGATTTGTTGTCCCAACGCTTCAGGGCATCCAGCAGGCTTTCGCCCGGATTGGGCAGCGCGAAGTCAACAACCATCGTCGTGCCCCCGGCCAGGGCGGCCCGCGTACCGCTTTCGAAATCGTCGCTGGAATAGGTGCCCATGAACGGCATTTCCAGATGGGTATGCGGATCAATCCCACCGGGCATCACATAACAGCCTGACGCGTCCAGCTCGCTATCCCCTTTCAGACCCATCCCGATCCCGGTGATGACGCCGCCTTCGACCAATACATCCGCCTTGTAAGACAAATCCGCGGTGACAACGGTTCCGTTTTTGATAACAGTACTCATTTTGAACTCCCTGATGCGGTCTGCGCCGCTTGCTTCATCTGGCCAAAAATATTCCGGGGGAGTCGCCCAATGGGCGACGGGGGCAGCGCCCCCTATTCCACGATTTCGGCAGTCTCGACCACGGCATGCAGCAGGACATCTGCCCCGGCTGCCGCCCAATCCTTGCTGATCTCTTCAGCCTCATTATGGCTCAACCCATCAACACAGGGGCACATGACCATGGCGGTCGGGGCCACACGGTTGATCCAGCAGGCATCATGCCCCGCGCCCGAGATGATGTTGGTATGCGAATAGCCCAACCTTTCAGCCGCATCGCGCACGGCGGACACGCAATCGTCGTCGAATTTAACCGGATCAAAACCGCCGACTTTCTCGAATTCGATCTGCAGGCCCATTTCTTCGACAATATCTTCCGCCGCCACCCGCAGACGGTTTTCCATGTCGGTGATCACCTCCAGCTCGGGCGAGCGGAAATCGACCGTAAAAACGACTTTTCCGGGGATCACGTTTCGCGAGTTCGGGAAAACGTCAATATGCCCCGCAGCACCAACCGCATGCGGTGCATGAGACCAGGCGATTTCGTCCACTTTCTCAAGAATGCGCGCCATCGCCAGCCCGGCATTCTTGCGCATCGGCATCGGGGTCGAACCGGTATGGGCATCCTTTCCGGTCACCGTGATCTGTGTCCAGCTCAGACCCTGACCGTGGGTAACGACGCCGATATCCTTGCCTTCGGCTTCAAGGATCGGGCCCTGTTCGATATGCAACTCAAAGAAAGCGCGCATCTTGCGCGCGCCGACTTCTTCTTCGCCGCGCCAACCGATCCGGTTCAGTTCATCCCCGAATTTCTTACCCTCGGCATCTTCACGGTCATACGCCCAAGCCTGCGTGTGCATTCCTGCAAAGACACCGGACGACAGCATGGCAGGCGCATATCGCGTCCCTTCCTCGTTGGTCCAGTTGGTCGCCACGATGGGGTGTTTTGTCTTGATCCCGAGATCGTTGAGCGTTCGGATAACTTCCAACCCGCCCAGAACGCCCAGCACACCGTCATATTTTCCACCGGTCGGCTGCGTATCCAGATGCGATCCCACATAGACCGGCAAAGCGTCCGGATCGGTGCCCTCACGATGCGCAAACATGTTGCCCATCTGGTCCAGCCCCATGGTGCATCCAGCCTCTTCACACCATTTCTGGAACAAGGCGCGGCCTTCGGCATCCTCGTCAGTCAGAGTTTGCCGGTTATTCCCCCCCGCAACACCGGGACCGATCTTGGCCATCTCCATCAGGCTGTCCCACAACCTGTCGCCATTGATCCTGAGATTCTGCGCCGGAGCTGCCATTGTCTTATTCCCTGTTTGCTTGCGATTTTGCTCGCTATTGGTGTCTTGATTTGACCAACTGGTCAAACTCACGCTATCACGGGTTCGGTATCAGTCAAGAAATTGCGCGGCAAAGCCTGAAATTTCAGTGTAATCCGTGCCTATCCGACGAAAAAAGAGACACACTGAAATCATGCCGAAAGACCGCGCACCGACTCGTATCCAGAAGAAGAACCGAGCCGCGATTCTCGAGGCTGCCCTGAATGTGTTTTCCGCACACGGGTTTCGTGGGGCGACCGTCGATCAGATTGCTGCCGAGGCGGGGTTGAGCAAACCCAATCTCCTCTACTATTTCGCGTCGAAAGAGGCGATCCACACCGAATTGCTTTCGGGCTTGCTGGAAACCTGGCTGGCGCCCCTGCACGATCTGGATGAGACCGGTGATCCGATGGAGGAGATGCTGTCCTATATTCGCCGGAAACTGCAAATGAGTCAGGAGCTACCACGGGAAAGCCGCCTTTTTGCCAATGAGCTTGTGCAAGGCGCGCCCCGTATTCACGACGCTTTGTCCAATGATCTCAAACAACTGGTTGACGAAAAGGTCACCATACTCACCAATTGGATGGATCAGGGCAAAATCGCACGGTTGCACCCTTATCATTTGATGTTTTCGATCTGGGCGCTGACGCAGCATTATGCCGATTTCGACGTTCAGGTGCGGGCTATTCTGGGCCACGAAAACCCGTTCGAGGGTGCAGAACCCTTTGTCGATACGCTGTACCGAAAGCTTCTGACGCCATGAATGCAGGGGCCGCGTCAGCGGCCCCTCAGGGATATTCCCTGTCTCGATCATTCCGCTGCTTTGGCCATCGGATTGTTCGGGTGCGTGGTCCAGTTCGCATAGGTCGGCTGAACCTCTTTCCCGGTGCGCGGATCGATTTCACCCGCCGCCATCGGCACCATCGAAATACAGCCCTCGACCGGGCAGACATCAACGCAGAGGTTACAGGCGACGCATTCGTCATCCATCACCTCGAACACACGGTCATCCGACATTGAAATCGCCTGATGGCTGGTATCTTCACAGGCGGCATAGCATCGGCCGCATTTGATGCACTGGTCCTGATCGATCTTGGCTTTGGCGATGTAGTTCAGGTTCAGGTATTGCCAATCGGTGACATTGGGCACCGCGCGCCCGATCACCTCATCAATGCTGGTATACCCCTTTTCATCCATCCATTCCGACAGACCTGCAGTCAATTCATCAATGATCTTGAACCCATAGGTCATCGCAGCGGTACAGACCTGCACCGTGCCACATCCCAGCGAGATAAACTCGGCCGCATCACGCCATGTGGTGACACCCCCGATGCCCGAGATTGGCATGCCATGCGTCGCCTCGGCCCGAGCGATTTCGGACACCATCGACAGGGCGATCGGCTTCACGGCAGGGCCGCAATATCCTCCGTGGCTGCCCTTGCCATCGATCGAGGGTTCCGGGCTGAACGTATCCAGATTGACGCTGGTGATCGAATTGATCGTATTGATAAGCGACACCGCATCCGCGCCACCATTTCTGGCCGCCGCCGCAGGTTTCCGGATATCGGTGATATTCGGTGTCAGTTTCACGATGACCGGACGGTCATAGTATTGCTTGCACCAACGCGTGACCATCTCGATATATTCCGGCACCTGCCCTACGGCGGACCCCATACCGCGCTCGCTCATCCCGTGCGGGCAACCGAAGTTCAGTTCGATTCCGTCCGCGCCGGTTTCGGCCACGCGCGGTAGAATGGCTTTCCAGGCTTCTTCCTCGCAGGGCACCATGATCGAAGCGATCAGGGCGCGATCCGGATAGTCGGCCTTGACCCGCGCCATTTCCTCGAGGTTCACCTCAAGCGGGCGGTCGGTGATCAGTTCGATATTGTTCAGTCCCAGCAAACGGCGGTCGGCACCGTAAATCGCGCCATACCGCGGGCCGTTCACATTTACGACCGGCGGTCCCTCGGACCCCAGCGTCTTCCACACAACACCGCCCCAACCGGCCTCAAACGCGCGACGAACATTGTATTCCTTGTCCGTCGGCGGCGCAGAGGCAAGCCAGTAAGGGTTGGGGCTGGAAATGCCCAGAAAGTTAGTCGTCAGATCGGCCATGGCTTCTCCCTTCCCGGCTCAGCCGGATTTTTTGAATATCATTTCGGTCGGACGTATGCGCCCGGCCTTGAGGTTTTTGACGTAGTTCTGGAACTTTTCGGGTGCCGTCTCGCCCATCATCAGGTGAATGCCCAGCGGTGCCGGGCCGGATTTGGCAATCTTTGCAAAGACGTCCTCGAAGAACTGTATCGCGAATTCGGTGCGATCCGTTTCTGTCACCAGTTCAAGACCCGCGGCGCTTGCCGCAGACTTGTAAACATCCGGCGCATCCACGAACGAGGTTTCGGCAACAGTGGACCACGGCAGAGGGAAAGCCAGCGGCTCGTCCACGTCTCCGGCCATCACATCGAACAGGGCAAAAGTACCGCCCTTGGCCAGCGCCCGCGACACTTCGGCGAACAGCCCGGCCTTGTCCTTTATGTTCATGCCCACATGCATCATGACGGCCAGGTCGAACCCAGCATCCGGCACCGGCATGTCCAATGCGCTGCCCACATGAAAGCTGGTTTTCGAGGAATGCCCGACCATATCGCTGAGCACCTTGGCGGTTTCAACGAATTCCGGTGTCAGATCGACGCCTGTTACTGTCGAGTCATAGCGATCCACGACATAGCGAGAGGTCCCGCCGATACCGCATCCGACATCCAGAACACGGGTCGCATGGGTCGGCGACAACTGCGCAAACAGGTTGTTGGTCGCCAGAACGCCGCCCGTATGGAACTCGTCCCCTGCTTTCAGGTCTGCGACCGTGGCCGCATCCGGATCGATACCGCTGGCCTCAAGCGCCGCGCGGACGCGGTCGGTCAGTGCTCCGGTGGTGTAGTGTTGCGCTACGGCTTGTTCGATCTGGGACATGGGAATACCTCAGCAGCGAAAGGAATGGGGTGAATACCCCATCCTATCACGAAACCAGCGTCGCGTGGATGTCCATCGCTGCATCCCGGCCTTCGGCAACAGCCGTAACGGTCAGGTCTTCGCCCCCCGCCGCGCAATCTCCGCCTGCCCAGACACCGGCCACAGAAGTGCGTCCCGCACCGCTGACAGCGATCTTGTTGCCGTCCAGCTTCAGCCCTTGCGGCGCACCTTCCAGCGTCTGACCGATGGCTTTGAGAACCTGGTCTACCCGCAGCCGGACCGTCTCACCGGTTCCGGTGAGTTGGCCGTTCTGGCTTGAGGTATACTCCAGTTCTATCTCGGCGGCAGTCCCATTGCCGTGTACTGCCACCGGCTGCACGTTGGTCAAAATCTGAACCCCGTGCGAGGCTGCCAGATCCTGCTCGTACCGGCTGGCACCCATGGCGTCGCGTCCCCGGCGATAGGCAATGGTGACGTTCTCGGCACCTAACAACTTGGACTTTACCGCCGCGTCCACGGCAGTCATGCCTCCGCCAATAACGACGACGTTCCGCCCGACAGGAAGCTTTGCAAGATCACCAGCCTGCCGCACGTCCGCGATGAAATCGACGGCATCCCGCACGCCGTCCTTGTCAACACCATCCGCGCGCAGGGCATTGACCCCGGCAAGCCCGATGGACAGGAACACCGCGTCGTAGTTTTCGACCAGACCATCCAGTGAGATGCCTTCACCCAGAACCGACCCGGTTTCAATCGTGATACCACCGATTTTCAGCAGCCAATCGACCTCGGCCTGCGCAAAGTTGTTGGTCGATTTATAGGCGGCAATCCCATATTCGTTCAGACCGCCCGGTTTGGGCTTGCCTTCGTGGATCACCACGTCATGGCCCAGCATGGCAAGACGATGCGCACAAGCCAGACCAGCAGGCCCTGCCCCCACGACAGCAACCGTTTTCCCGGTCGATGCCGCACGTTCAAACGGATGCGCGCCCGAGGACATAAGATCATCTGTCGCAAAGCGCTGTAGCCGTCCGATCTCGACCGGTTTGCCCTCGGCCGCCTCACGAACACAGGCCTCCTCGCACAGTGTTTCCGTCGGACAGACACGGGCGCACATTCCGCCCAGAATGTTTTGCTGAAAGATCGTTCGCCCGGCAGCCTGGGGCTGTCCGGCCTGAATCTGCCGGATGAATAGCGGAATATCGATGTCTGTCGGACACGCTGTCACGCAAGGTGCGTCATAGCAGAAATAACAACGGTCTGCTGCAACTGCGGCCTCATGCGGGGCCAATGGCGGATGCAGATCGGTGAAATTCGAGGTCAGCTCATCGCTTGAAAGCCGCCCCGCGACAATGCCGGGTGCCATCTGGCCCTGTGCCATCACTCTACTCCCTGTAGATATGTTTGTTATGACCTCAGCTTGCCACAAATAAATTTTTTATCAATTGGTAAAATTTGCCAAATGGTCAAAAAATCGAAAATCCGGGCCGTTAAACCCGGATTTATTGGCATTTTAGCTGATTTCAGGGCCGAAAAGCTTTCAGACCATTTCACCAAGGTGGCAGGACTTGATCCAGACTCGGGCCCCATCAGGCCCTGCAACAGCCCGTGAGTGCGTTCCGGGAGGCAGGCGCAACCAGTCCCATTTCGAAAATTCTTCCCCCGATTCAGAGAAACTGCCCCTTATGACAAACACTTCCATGCCGTCGCACGCGTCCAGTTCGACCACGCCCCCAGCAGCCCATGTCCGCACAAAAACGTCCTCATGATCATCTTTGAACAGCTGTACGTCAGAATCGCCATTTATCGAGCGGCGAACCTCGGTCCGGTCCTGCGGGTCAAACTGGTGCAACTTGACCAGAATGGTTGCGCCCTCGGCAGCGGACGGAGTGTGCGAGGAAGTTGGAGGGTTGCGAACATAGCTGCCGACGGGAAAATCTCCGGTCTCGTCCTGAAATACACCGTCCAGCACCAGATATTCCTCGCCGCCGTCATGGGTATGGGCGGAAAAGGCGCTGCCGGGCGCAAAGCGGACAATGGTTGTTGCGCGGGCCACCTCATCACCAATCCGGTCCAGCATTTTACGCTCGACGCCAGCCGCAGGGGAAGCGACCCATTCGCTATTGTCAAAATGAACTGCGACCCGTTTTGTGAAATCCGCATTGATCCACATGTGTAACCCTTTCTGCTACGACCCCTGAAAGAAATGGGATCGCGTGATGAAATTTCAAATTTTCCGCTTTTGACGCCTTGGGCCGCTTGCTGTAATCCGAACTTCAAGGTGCACGGTCAAACACCTGTCGGGAAACGGGCATAGATGCAGGCAACGTCACAGAAATTCAACATCGCGGTCGTCGGTCAAAACAACCGCCTGCAATACGAAGCCCTGTTGTTTGCGGCTTCACTGCGCCATTCTTCGCCGCAATTCGAGGGCAAACTGTTTGTCGCCACGCCCAATCCGGGGCCACGCTGGAAACAGGATCCCCGCATTCAGGACGAAGAAGTTCTGAATGCCCTGAAACAACTGGATGCCGAAATTCTGCCCTTCGACTCGCATGTATTCGGTGAAAGCTATCCCTACGGCAACAAGATCGAAGCGCTGATGGCCCTGCCGGAAGATGAGCCCTTTGTGTTCTTTGACACCGACACGCTGATCACTGGCGAGATCACATCCGTCCCATTTGACTTCGACCGCCCCAGCGCGTCACTGAAAGTTGAAGGGACATGGCCCAAACCAACGCTGTATGGCCCTGGTTTTGACGGTATCTGGCGCGCGCTTTACGACCGCTTCGGGTTGGATTTCGAAAGCTCGCTGGACACCGATCAACCCCATGACCACTGGCGACGGTACCTGTATTTCAATGCAGGCTATTTCTTCTACAAATGCCCCCGGAAATTTGGTGAGCGTTTTCTGGACTACGCCAGAACAATCCGCGACGAAAACATTCCTGAGCTGACTGGCCAAAGCCTTGACCCCTGGCTGGATCAGGCCGCCCTGCCCCTTGTCATTCACTCGTTCGGCGGTGGTCGTGATGTTTTGCCCTCTGGTTTGCTGGACGGATCCGTCAGTTGCCACTATCGCCTGTTTCCCTTGCTTTACGCCCGTGAAAGCGACCATGTGATAGACGTCTTGGAAACCGTCGTCGCTCCAAACAAGGTCAAGAAGGTTCTCAAGCAATACGAGCCACTGAAAAAGATGGTTCTGCAGGGGAAAGGCGCAAAAGTCCGCGCCCTGTTTGACCGGGATCATCTGCCACGACGCGAACAGGCCATCCGCAACACGATCAAAAGCAAGGGCCTCTGGCTGCGCTGACAGGATCGTTGTGCGCAGGCGGGCAATGGCCTACAGATTTCGCAAGACAAATTCCAACAGGAGATTTCAAGATGTCTGACGGCCCCACCTACGGTTTCGACACGTTGCAAATTCACGCGGGCGCCCGCCCCGACCCGGCGACCGGAGCGCGCCAGACACCCATTTATCAAACCACAGCCTATGTGTTTCGCGATGCAGACCACGCAGCGGCCCTGTTCAACCTGCAAGAGGTGGGCTTTATCTATTCCCGCCTGACCAACCCAACCGTCGCCGTTCTACAGGAACGCGTGGCGACTCTTGAAGGCGGCGTTGGTGCCGTTTGCTGCTCGTCCGGGCACGCGGCCCAGATCATGGCGCTGTTCCCGCTGATGGGTCCGGGTTGCAATGTGGTCGCCTCAACCCGTTTGTACGGCGGCACGGTCACCCAGTTCAGCCAGACAATCAAACGCTTTGGGTGGTCTGCCAAGTTTGTCGACACCGATGATCTGGACGCGGTGAAGGGCGCAATCGATGAGAATACCCGTGCGATTTTCTGCGAGTCCATCGCCAATCCCGGCGGCTATGTGACGGACATCCGTGCACTGGCAGATGTGGCCGATGCGGCGGGCATTCCGCTGATTGTCGACAACACCTCGGCCACGCCCTACCTGTGCCGCCCGATCGATCACGGAGCGACGCTGGTGGTGCATTCAACCACCAAGTACCTGACCGGCAATGGCACCGTCACCGGCGGCTGCATCGTGGATTCGGGCAAGTTCGACTGGTCGGCAAATGACAAGTTCCCCTCGCTCAGCCAACCCGAACCGGCCTATCATGGACTGAAGTTCCACGAGACCTTTGGCCCGCTGGCCTTCACCTTCCATGGCATCGCCATCGGTCTGCGTGATCTGGGCATGACCATGAACCCGCAGGCAGCCCACTACACGCTGATGGGGATCGAAACCCTATCGCTGCGGATGGAGCGTCATGTTGAAAACGCGCAAAAAATCGCGGCCTGGCTGGAAGCGGATGATCGCGTGGACTACGTCACCTATGCCGGGCTGCCCTCTTCACCCTATCAGGATCGGGTGAAGGCTCAGTATCCACGCGGTGCCGGCGCCCTGTTCACATTCGCTGTGAAGGGCGGCTATGACGCCTGTATCAAGCTGGTCAATGCGCTGGAGATTTTCAGCCACGTAGCCAATCTGGGCGACGCGCGCTCGCTGATCATTCATTCGGCATCGACCACGCACCGTCAGTTGACCCCGGAACAGCAGGAAGCCGCAGGCGCAGGTCCGGGCGTGGTGCGCGTGTCCATCGGGATCGAGGACGTGAACGATCTGATTGCCGACCTTGATCAAGCCCTGGCCAAAGCAACCGCCTGACCATGACCCAGCACGACACAAACAACCTTGGCCAGCCTATCGGTTTACCGGTTTCGGGTGACTTTCCACGCCCGACGCCACCCAATACGCCGATGGTGGGCCGGTATTGTTCTGTCGTGCCCCTTGATGTGAACAGGCATGCGCCCGGACTGTTCCGGGCGTTTGCAAAGGACACGGATGGCCGCAACTGGACGTACCTGCCTTACGGCCCGTTTGCTGGCGAGTCTGAGTTCGAAGACTGGGCGCGCGCCAACTGCATGGATGCGGACCCGATGTTCCATACTGTTCTGGACGGTGATGACATACCATTGGGCATGGCTTCATACCTCAGGATAGCACCCGCCGCCGGAGCGATTGAGGTTGGGCATATCCACTTTTCACCCCTGCTTCAGCGCAAGCCGCAATCAACCGAAGTCATGTATCTGATGATGCGGCGCGTGTTCGATGAACTGGGTTACCGGCGTTACGAATGGAAATGCGACGCGCTGAATGGTCCGTCGCGCAGTGCGGCAGAGCGGCTTGGGTTTACCTTCGAAGGCGTGTTTCGCCAAGCAACCCACTACAAAGGGCGCAACCGCGACACTGCCTGGTATTCAATCATAGATACCGAATGGCCACGCATCCGTGATGCTTTCGAGGCCTGGTTGTCACCCGACAATTTCGACGCTTCGGGCCAGCAACGAAAACCGCTGACGGCCCGTGCGACAGGTTGAATTCATTCCGAGATCTCGAACACCATCGAGACGCTGACAGACACCGAAACCTCACCACCTGCGACAGGAACACCCCCTGCGTCAGCCATGCTCATCATGCGCATCTCGGGCATCGGGCGCACGCCCCCCGTTTGTTCCGAAATCGTTTGCACCGCGCCAAGGGTTACACCCGCGGCCTGTGCCAGCTGCTCGGCCTTGGCCATAGCTTCGCCGACGGCTTGCGCGCGCGCTTGGGCTTCGATTGGTTTGGTATCCTGCACCCCAAAGCTCAATCCACCAAAATCGTTGGCGCCATCCTGAATGACCGCATCCATGATGCTTCCAAGTTTGGACAGATCACGCACACGTACAAACACGCGGTTCGAGGCAGCAAACCCCGAGATTTCCGGTGTTTCTCCATTCTGCCCGTGCCGCCCAGACCAAACAGGGGAAAGCGACAGATCGCGGGTCTGAATATCGCGGTCTTCAATCCCCATCCCGGTCAGGCGCGCAAGAACCTTCGCAACTGCGTCCGAGGTGGCCTGCATCGCTGCTGAAGCCTCGGCATTTTCATTTGTCACACCCAATGTGATCGTCGCCATATCGGGAGCAACCTCGATGGTTCCGGTTGCGTCTACGGTGATGCGACGTTCTTCCGCATGGGCAAGTCCAGCGGTCGTTGCGGCCATCATCGCGGCCAGAAAAGCGAATGTCTTCAATGTTATCACTCCGATTTGCTTGCATTAAAGATGGGTCGGCGATGCATTGCCATACAAGAGGAGAGTTTGCCTTTTTCTTTTCCTCGGCAAGTTCCTGCTTTAATGTCGGTCTGCGAACGCCAAGGTGTTTGCATCGACGTTGATAATTATGGTTCCTGCGGATTATGAAACCTGCCTTTGCGCTGTCTTTTTCTGCGACCGGAATATCATTGTATCATCACTCGGATGACGAATGGTTCGTTATCGGCTCGATTCCTTTGGATTCGCCGGACCTGTCCGGTCAGATGCAGGTTTTGCGGGAAAACGCCTTTGCGCTGGAAAACGACCTGAGCTGCAAGCTTGTTTTGCCTTCCGAACAAGTTCGATACCTTCAGATTGCAACCGATGACTTACCCCCCCAAGACACGGTGGAACGCGTTGAAAGCGCACTTGCCGACGCAACGCCTTACGCTTTGTCCGAACTCAGCTACGACTATCAGACCGAAGGCGGCACCACCTATGTTGCAGCTGTTGCGCAAGAAACGCTGAGCGAGGCGCGTACCTTTGCCTCGGACCATGGTTTCGTACCGGTTTTGTTTTGCGCCGAGGAAGACGCAGACGCATTCCCCCGAGAGGCATTGTTCGCGAAGCGTTCAGGCACATCGGAAACCCGACCAGCAGAGCTACCGCTGTCGGTAAAAAACGCAGACCAGCCCGAACCGGCAAAATCCTCTGGGAAACCAGCGCATCCCATTGCAGGCGCAGCGGCACCAAACGTGTTTCTGACCCCCGAAACACCTGACAATAAGTTTGCGACTACGAAAGCGCAGGCACCGCGTTTTGCTATCCCGGCATTTGCCGCGGCGCTTCTTCTTGGTGGCGCTTTCGGCGTTTGGCTGGCCTTGGACAGCGGTGGAGAAACAGATCAGGCCGCACCGAGCCCAATTCCAACCGAGACAGGTGTTTCCGAGCCGGTTATCGACGCCCTGCCACCGATAGTGCCAGAAGTTGCGGCAATTGCCCCCCCGGAAAACTTGCCCGCTGACCCTGCTCTGGACAGGGACGTGCCCCCAACACCGGAACCTACTGACGCCGAAGCCGAAGAACAACCGGAACTCACGCCTACCGACGCGGCAATCCTTGAGGCGCTCAAGGTGGCCCCGACCCCTGTTGAATCTGTGGCTCAGGACCCCGAGGCAGATGAGGATATCAGCGCTGCCTCCGGTGTGAATGTAACGCCTCCGGCCGCTTTGGATGTGCCAGAAGCCCCGGAACCGGACGAGTTGTATCTGACGTCGATTGACAAATCCGACCTGTCCAGCGATGCGGTTGCCCTGCCCCCGGCTTCCAGTTTCGATACTGACGAACCCTTTGTTCGGGACGTGCAACATGGCATAGCAGGAGCGCGGTTCAATCTGGATGATCGCGGGCTGGTAACGCCCACGCCGGAAGGGACGCTGAACCCGGATGGGGTTGTCGTTTTTCAGGGTCGACCGTCGAAGGTTCCGCCAGCAACGCCAGTGCGTTTCGAAGATGAACCCGTACTTGACGAGGTCGACGAAAGACTGGCCGGTCTTCGCCCCAAACCTCGCCCCGCAGATCTGGTCGAGAGCTTCGAGCGCGGGCAGTTGGGGGGGCGGTCTCTGGCAGAGCTTTCGGCCAAGCGACCAAAAGCACGCCCGGACAGTCTGCAAGCGCGCACAGAAATCGACGAGACGCCAACCGCATTGGCCGTTGTCCGCGTCCCGCGCCCTAGGTTGCGACCGGCGGGTCTGGACACGGCAAAGGCACCTGCTTCTGGTAACTCCAATCTTGGATCAACGGCCGCGCTGGACCAGAGTTCAGACGACGCCGGATCGTTTCAGGCGAAATCGGTTGCACCCAAGATTCCCACAACCGCATCTGTAGCCCGCCAGGCTACACTCGATAACGCGATCAATCTGCGTCGCTTAAATCTGATCGGCGTTTACGGCACACCCGCAAACCGTCGCGCCTTGGTCCGGCTTCCCAGTGGGCGCTACAAAAAACTGAAAGTTGGGGACAGTATTGACGGCGGCAAGGTCATTGCTATCAGTGACAGTGAACTGCGTTATCAAAAGAAAGGTCGCAACGTGACGCTGGCGATGCCGCGTGGCTGATTTCGGCACTCAAGGCCTTGACCCATTAACTGTAAATAGGCGCGTCGGAGGCGGCAGAACCGCCTCCGACATGTTCGTTTACTTTGATCAAGCTGCCGAAATCTCGCCGCTTTCGATCTGTTCGCGCTCGATGGATTCAAACAGCGCCTGGAAGTTCCCTTCACCGAAACCATCATCACCCTTGCGTTGAATGAACTCGAAGAAGATCGGGCCAATCACCGTTTTCGAGAATATCTGCAACAGAATGCGCGTCTCGCCTCCGTCAACGACGCCTTCGCCGTCGATCAGGATGCCGTGTTTCATCATCCGGTCTAGCGGCTCTTCATGGCCGACCACGCGGGTCCTGGACTTCTCGTAATAAGCTTCGTTTGGACCCGGCATGAACTTCAGCCCGTTTTCAGCAATAGCATCGGTTGAAGCGTAGATGTCGTCGCTGCCAACAGCGATATGCTGAATGCCTTCGCCTTTGTATTTCTTCAGGTAAGACACGATCTGCCCGGTCTCGCCGCGGTCCTCGTTGATCGGAATACGGATACGGCCGCAGGGAGACGTCAGCGCTCGGCTGTAAAGGCCGGTAAACTTCCCCTGAATGTCAAAGAAACGGATTTCACGGAAGTTGAACAGGTCGCCATAGAACTCGAACCACTTGTCCATGTTGCCCTTGTAGACGTTGTGCGTCAGGTGATCGAGATAGAAGAACCCCTCGCCCCGAGGTTTTGATTCCTTGATCCAATTGAATTCCTGATTATAGGGCGATGTGTCGTAGTACTGATCAATGAAATAAATCAGCGACCCGCCAATACCCTTGATCGCAGGCACATTCATTGTTCTGTCATCGTGGTCGTAAGGTTCCGCACCTTTTGACAGGGCATGCTCATACGCTTTTTGCACG
This sequence comes from Ruegeria sp. AF5, assembly GCF_056541905.1. Lineage (NCBI taxonomy): Bacteria > Pseudomonadati > Pseudomonadota > Alphaproteobacteria > Rhodobacterales > Roseobacteraceae > Ruegeria > Ruegeria sp. AF5. Next base: position 13,980 of record NZ_JBQFYZ010000003.1, on the reverse strand, counting down.
TCCACCACCCGCCAGCCCATCGATGGCGCGCAGGGCCCATGTTCGGCCACGAACTTAGCCGCGAAACTGTCCGGGTCAGCATTCAGGATGTATGTGACATCCCCTTGTTGCCAAAGCTCGACAGCAGGTTTTTCCTTGTGGCGGGCCACCAGATCAAACCCCATCTTTGCGAACAGATCACGCAGCTCCTGCGGTTCTGGATGGGCGAATTCGACGAATTCAAACCCATCTGTACCGGCAGGGTTTTCTTCGCTGATCACGGATTTCGGGGCATTGTGCGGGAAAGGACCCATGGCGCGTCTCCTACGAAAACAGGAATTTCTTTGCTGATTCAAAAATACGACTTTTCTGACGCTGTTTCTGCGCATTGTTTTTGTATAAACTGCAAGATGACGCGCAAAATGCGCATATCAGTTAATAAAATCAGGATTTTTCCGCACATGTTGGATGCAACCGACAAGCGACTGCTTTCCGCGCTGCAAAAAGATGCACATCTGACAGCGCAACAACTGGGTGAAATGCTGAACCTGTCGCCCAGTCAAGCGGGTCGCCGCCGACAGCGGCTTGAAGTCGAAGGGTACATCACCGGATATGCTGCCCGGCTGGACCCGCTGAAACTGGGCTTACAGGTGCAGGGGTTCGTTCAGGTGCATCTGGGCACCCATGGCCCCGAGCAATCCGCAAGCTTTGCCCGCATGGTCGACACCCGACCCGAGATTACCAGTGCATGGACGATGACGGGCGAGGCAGACTATCTGCTGCACATCTACTGTGACGACCTGTCCGCCCTCAACAGCTTGCTACATCATGTGATCCTGCCGCATCCTGCCGTTGCAAGAGTACAAAGCCAGATCGTAATGGATCAACTTAAACGCGACGCCCCCCTTCCCACCTGAAAAGGTTCTGAGGACACACATGGACGACTTTCTATATCAGGCTTCAATCTATCTGGCAGCGGCAGTCATTGCCGTTCCCCTGTCTGCCAGACTAGGGTTGGGATCCGTGCTGGGTTATCTTGCCGCCGGGATCATTATCGGACCCGCACTGGGCCTTGTCGGAGCGGAAACCGAAAATCTTCAGCATGTGGCCGAATTTGGCGTGGTGATGATGCTGTTTCTCATCGGTCTGGAACTGGAGCCACGCGCCCTGTGGGACATGCGCGACAAGTTATTGGGTCTGGGCGGATTGCAGGTGTTGCTGTCAACAGTCGCGATTGCTGCCGTGGCCATGTACGCCAACCATCCCTGGTCGGTTGCCCTGGCGGTAGGGTTGACCCTTTCGCTTTCATCGACCGCGATCGTTCTTCAAACCCTGTCAGAAAAAGGCCTGATGCAGACAAACGGCGGCCGCGCGACATTTTCGGTTCTGTTGACGCAGGACATCGCGGTGATCCCAATTCTGGCTTTGTTGCCACTGCTGGCGCTGCCCGCCATGCCACGTTTCCAAGCAGATGGATCGATTGACCGGGGGGCAGGAGGATCACATGGCGCAGGCGATCACAGTTTGTCGCTGGTCGAAGGGCTGCCGGGCTGGGCCGTCACCCTTGTCACAATCGGCGTTGTGGTGTTTGTCATTCTGGCCGGTGTCTACCTGACAAGACCGTTGTTTCGCTTCATCCACGCAACCCGTCTGCGCGAGATGTACACCGCACTGGCACTGATGATTGTCGTGGGCATTTCGTTTCTGATGACACTGGTCGGCCTATCACCTGCCCTGGGCGCGTTCCTGGCAGGCGTTGTTCTGGCCAGTTCTGAATTCAGACATGAAATGGAAAGCGACCTTGAGCCGTTCAAAGGATTGTTTCTGGGGCTGTTTTTCATCACGGTCGGTGCCGGAATAGACTTCGGTTATTTTCTCAACGACCCGCTGGACCTGATTGGACTGGCGCTGCTTGTGATACTTGCCAAGGGGATCATCCTATTTCTGGTGGGCAAGGCCTTCAAACTGCGGGGACGTGATCACTGGTTGTTCACCCTTGGGTTGGCGCAGGCTGGTGAGTTCGGTTTTGTCCTGCTGGCATTTTCGACGAAACAGAATGTCATTCCGCCCGACCTGTCGCAGAAACTGCTGATGATCGTTGCTCTGACGATGTTGATCACGCCGCTTCTTTTCATCGTCTACGATGCGTTGTCGCGGAAGATTGGCGATTCCGCGGCCAGCCCCGAACCTGACGTGATTGACGAAAAGGGCCCGGTCATCATCGCCGGCATTGGTCGCTTTGGTCAGATCGTCAACCGGCTGGTGCGGGCCAGCGGTTTCAAGACAGTCGTTCTGGACCACAATATTGAAACGATTCAGCTGATGCGCCGATTTGGCGTCAAAGGCTTTCTGGGCGATCCCACTCGGCCGGAACTGTTGCGCGCGGCGGGATTGGACAAAGCATCCGTTCTTGTCGCCGTTATGGATGATCACAAGCAAGTCACACGGCTTGTCAGCTATGCCCGACGGCAGCGTCCTGACCTTCACATCATCGCCCGCGCCCGCGACCGGACCCATGTATACGAGTTGTATCAGGCGGGTGCCAATGACATCGTGCGGGAAATGTTCGACAGTTCGCTGCGCGCAGGTCGCTATGTTCTGGAGAATATCGGACTGAGTGAATACGAAGCAGCCCAGGCCGAACAGACGTTTTACCACCATGACAGGAAGGCGGTGCGCGATCTAGCCGAGCTTTGGGTCCCCGGAATGCCAATCGCCGAAAACAAGAAATACATCGAGCGTTCGCAGGCGCTGGAAAAGGATCTGGAAACCGCGCTGCTGGAACTGGCTGAAGAGCACGCCAAGAAATCGGCCTGACCCAAGCCTTTGCCCGGGTCAGATGCGAGTTCAGCCGTCCGAAACCCCAGCTTCGGCAAAGGTTGCCATGCCGGAATGACAGGCGACGGCACTTTTCAGAATGTTGATCGCCAGCGCCCCGCCGGACCCTTCGCCCAACCGCAGGCCAAGGCTCAGCAACGGCTCTTTGCCCAATTTCGCCAGCACGGCACCATGGGCCGCTTCGGCACTTTGGTGGCCTGCCACGGCATGATCCAGCGCGCCATCGGACAACTTCCACAAGCAGGCTGCGGCGGCCGAACAGATGAACCCGTCCAGGATCACCGGGATGCGCAACACCCGCGCAGCAGCAATTGCACCCGCCATTGCGACTATCTCGCGTCCACCCAGACAGCGCAGGATGTCCAGACCATCATCTGACGCGTGTTTGGCGACACCCTCGGCCACGACACGGGTTTTGTTGACCAGACCTGCGTCATCCACACCAGTTCCGCGACCTGTCCAATCGGACGCGTCGCCACCAAACAGAGCACAGGCAATAGCCGCAGCCGGGGTGGTGTTGCCAATACCCATTTCGCCGACCACCAAAAGATCAGATTGCGGATCAACGGCCTGCCAGCCAGTGCGCAACGCGGCTAGCAATTCATCCTCTGTCATGGCTGGGGCTTGGGTGAAATCCGCGGTCGGCTTGTCCAGATCCAGCGCGTGTACATCCATCTTCGCGCCTGCGGCCCTGGCCAACTGATTTATCGCCGCCCCGCCATGTTCGAAATTCATCACCATCTGCACGGTCACTTCCGGTGGAAAGGCCGAAACACCCTGCGCGGTAACACCGTGATTTCCGGCAAACACAATGACCTGAGGCGCGCTGATCTGTGGACGGGCGTCCCCTCGCCATCCTGCATACCAGACCGCAAGATCCTCAAGCCGACCAAGCGCGCCGGGGGGTTTGGTCAATTGTCCGTTTCGCTCGGCCGCGCCCTGCACCGCAGCAGCATCCGGGCCCGGCGCCCCCGCCAGGACAGCACGGAACGTGTTCAAATCATTCAGTTCAGGCAGCATGAAAGCCTCATTGCATCAGAGTGGTCCTGCGTGTTTAACCGAAGGATCGAAACCAACAAGACCCCGAAAGGCACGGGCGTGCATAAAAACGACACCAAACCGTTTTCCCTGTGGGATGTTCCGCTGGCCCTGGTGCTGTTGACCCGCCTGCCCCTGCCCCGTTTGCCCAAAGCCGTGTTTGCCCGGCAGGCACAATCGGTATGGGCATTTCCACTGGTTGGGCTGGTCGTTGGCGGACTGGCATGCCTGACCGGTTGGCTGTCGATGAGGCTTCAACTGCCCCCGTTTGTGGCAGCCTCGTTGCTGGTCGCGGTACTGATCCTGTTGACGGGCGCTATGCACGAGGATGGTTTGGCCGACACGTTCGACGGGCTTTGGGGCGGATTCACCCCTGAACGGCGGCTGGAGATCATGAAGGACAGCCAGATTGGAACTTACGGCGTGCTTGCCTTGATGATCTCGCAGATTTTACGAATATCCGCGATTTCCACCATGCTGGCTGTTGGTCCGATCTGGATGGTTGTTGCAGCTTGCGTATTTTCCCGCGCCCTGATGCCAGCACTAATGGTTCTTCTTCCAAACGCCAGAAAGTCGGGCCTGAGCCATTCAGTTGGCACCCCCGGCGCAGGATCAGCCTGTATCGCCGTGGGCATCGCGATTCTGGTCGCTTTCAGCTTGTGCGGAAGTCTGGCGCTTAACGCGATAGTCTGCGCGGCTTTGGTCGTCGCGGTATTGGGGCTCGTCGCGAAAGCCAAGATAGGCGGTCAAACCGGAGATATTCTGGGCGCGTCACAGCAATTGGCGGAGATCACGTTTCTGCTTGCCCTCAGCGCCCAGATCTAAGAAGCGCCCCCAGTTTCAATTCGCAACGTATCGCCGCAATGTTTGCAATGCACGGCGTCCGGGTCGTGCCGGTACAACCCACAGCTGGGGCATTTGTGACGGACCTTCTGTGGCGCGAAAATTGCCTGCGCCAGCCGGACGAACAAGGCCACGCCAACGACCATAATAAAGACGGAAAACATTTTGCCGCCCGGTGTGACCAAAGTGATGTCGCCAAACCCGGTCGTAGTGAGCGTCGCCATGGTAAAATACAGCGCGTCTATGTAGGGCGTTTGCGCGTCTTCGGGGATAAAAAACACCAAAACGGCCGTCGAGGTGGCAAAGACAAAGACCAGCAGGTTGATCGCCGCGATAACAGCGTCCTCATGCGTGCGGAAAAAACGGCTGTCGCGCCGCAGATCCCAGAGCAGATGATATGAATGGATCAGACGCAGGGCGCGTAATATCCGCAGGAAAGCCAGGTTTCCTGTCAAAAACGGATCAAGCACCAGCGAGAGGACGACCACGATATCCGCCACTGTGTAGATCTGGCGCAAAAATCTCCAGCGGTCTTTTGAAATCCAGAGCCGCGCAGCGAAATCCAGAAAAATCAGCACGCCGACCAGTTGGCTTGCAACGGTCAAGCCCGGCCCATGCGGGATGTGGGCCGTCCCGACAAAGAAAATGATTGTCGCCACGTCAAACAGGATCAGTGCATACCTAAACCAGACCGAAACAGGGTCGTGTCCGATATACAGGTATTTCACAGTCTGCTTCATGTCTGTCCGGTAATTCGCTGCATATACAATGAAATTAGCGCCACTTGAACAATTCACCAAGCCACGAAAAAGGCCGCCCCAAATTTGGAGCGGCCCGTATTGTCAATGTACCTTCGATCAGGCAGCGCGTGAGGTCAGAACCTCGTCCACCTGCTTGGCAGCTGACACCTCGCCAGCGCCTGAAACAGCCGCGACCTCACGGGTCAGACGTTCCAAGGCGGCTTCATATAGCTGACGCTCGGAATAGCTCTGCTCGCGCTGGTCATCGGTGCGGTGCAGGTCACGGACCACTTCGGCGATCGAGATCAGGTCACCCGAGTTGATCTTCTGTTCATATTCCTGCGCACGGCGGGACCACATGGCGCGTTTCACCTTGGCCTTGCCTTTCAGCGTTTTCATCGCCTGACTGATCACATCGGGCGAGCTGAGCGACCGCAGACCGGATTCGGTCACCTTGTTGGTCGGCACGCGCAGCGTCATCTTGTCTTTCTCAAATGAGATGACGAACAGCTCAAGCGAGAATCCCGCGACATCCTGTTCCTCGATCGAGATAATCTGGCCCACGCCATGGGCGGGGTAGACAACATAGTCGTTCGGGCGGAACTCGAGCTTTTTCGACTTTGTCATTCAGTTTTTTCCTTGCTAGCGGACGGGACACGGACAACAAAAGCACCACATGCGGGGACTGTCTCAGCCCCGTCAGGCGGCGATATTGTCACAAATTCAGAACTCCAAAGTGAGCATACTTACGGAGCGCATCCCAATCTCGGTCATCATGTAGATATAGTATATCACAAATTTACGACGCCCGAAAGTTTACCTTACGGGAATTTATCATATTCAACCTGCATTCAACAGGTTGTGCCGCGGTCTTTATGCCAAAACAGGCCGCTTGGAACGAATCACTCAGCCGCCTTCGCCGGGCGCTTCCGAGAAATACTTCTCCATCTTGCCCTCTTCACCGTCACGCTCCTCCGCATCTGGCAGCGGGTCTTTCTTGGTGACAATCACCGGCCATTGTTCGGAAAACTTACGATTGAACTCAACCCACTCCTCCATACCCGGCTCGGTATCGGGGCGGATCGCGTCGGCGGGGCACTCGGGCTCGCACACGCCGCAGTCAATGCATTCGTCAGGATGGATGACCAGCGTATTTTCACCTTCGTAGAAACAGTCCACCGGACACACTTCGACACAGTCGGTGTATTTGCAGGCGATACAGTTTTCGGTGACTACATAGGTCATGGTCGGATTCCTGTTTGCGGTTTGAGCGACTAGCTAATTCAGTCTGGCCCGCTCTTCAAGACAGGATCAGTGATCTTCCGGGCGAGAAAGATCAATAGCGCGTCGATCTTTCTTGGTTGGTCGACCTTTTCCCTCGAAACCCGGATTTACAGGAGGCGCTTCCTGGTTTTCGGTCATATCAAAGTACAGCGTTTGCGCCTCGGGCGCCGGACCGCGGCGTTCCCCCAGTTTTTCCACACGTATAACGCGGACAATGCGGCCCTGCGAGAAGGTCAGAACGTCACCGGGGACCACGGCCTGCGCCGGTTTCAGCACCCTGTTTCCATTCAGCCGGACATGGCCACCACTGACCTGTTTGGCGGCAAGGCTGCGGGTCTTGAAGAACCGCGCCTGCCACAACCATTTGTCAATTCGCAGTTTGGCCTCGGCCATCTTGCGTCAATTGCCGTCCTTCAGACCCATAAGCGCTGCGGCGAACGGGTTGTCGGGATCAATGGCCTTTTCCTTTTTCGGTGGCCGTGACGAGAAGGTCTTGGCCCCCTGCGGCTTGCCGCCCTTCTTGCCGTGCGGTTTGCCACGGCCGTCCTGCGGTTTGCCCCGTGGTTTCCCCTTGCCCTGCCCCGGCTCGCGGCGCGGGCCACGGCTCGGCTGGCGCTGACGACCCCAGGTGAAGGTGTAAAACACTTCAACCTCGGGTTCATCCGACGCAGGTTCCGCAACCTGACCCTCTGCGACGGCCTCGGCTGCCGCCTCGGTGCTTTCGGTGGCCTCGGCTGTCGCCTCGGCGGTCGCGGCGACATCTTCTGCTGCCTCGTCAGGTGCTGGCGTCTCATCGATAACGGCTTGTTCAGCCGCCTCTGTCACAGGCTGCTCTGCCGGTGCCGGTTTGACCTTGCCACGCTCGCCGCGCTCGGCTTTGTAGCCGAGCCCCTGCATCAGGTCTGCAAACTGCTCAAGCGTCATGCCAGTGATCGACAGCATATCCGGCTTGGCTTCGAACCCGCTACGGCTGTCTTCCGAACGAAGCATGTCCGCCAGGCGTTCCAGCATATCGATACGGATCGATCGGTCGCCCGCATCGCGGTAGCCGCACATGGTATCGTAACCTTGCGGTGCATCTTTGGCGACCGGTACTGTTACCAACCCCGGAGGCGGTGCTTCGGGGAATTCCTGCAAACCGCCATACAGCGCCCACAGCACCAGGCGCAGACGCGTCGGTGCGGGCTTCAGCAAGAGCGGCATGAAGATGGTGAACTGGCCAAACCGGATACCGTGCTTGCGCAAGGCGCCGCGGGCGTCCTGATCCAGATCCTTGACCTCTTGCGCGACACCGGCGCGCGGCAGAACGCCCAGCGCCTCGACCATGCGGAAAGCAAACCCTTTCGCCAGACCGTTGAGTTCCTCGTCGCGCGACAGATTCAGCAACGGCTCGAATAGCGCAGCGATCTTGCGGTCGATGAAATGTTGCAACCGGCGCCGCACCTTCTGTTCGACATCCGGACCGGCGGCCTCATCCACAAAAACCTCGACCACAGGCTTGAGAGGTTCGGCCCCGGCAACCAGTTTGCCAACGGCATATTCGCCCCACATCAGGCCGCCCTGATCGGTGAAATCAATTTCGGTATCGGGCGCATTGTAGAAGCGATCGGCACGCAGATGGAATTGCGGCGCGAGTGCTTGCAAAGATGCCGATTTGAGCGCTTTCGCTTCGGTTCCTTGCGCGCTTTTGTCCGGGCTGAACCGGAACCCTTCCAAACGACCGACGAATTCGCCTTCGACGGTCACTTCACCCTTGTCATTTACTTCGGCCAAAAGGGCCTCCTTCTGTTTGAGCCGCCGCAACAAAACCGATGTACGCCGGTCCACAAATCTTTGAGTCAGTCGCTCATGTAGTGCGTCAGACAGTCTGTCTTCTACAGTGCGCGTTTCGTCACGCCAATGTGATTCGTCACGCACCCAACCGTTTCGTTGCGCAACATATGTCCAGGTGCGAATATATGCCAACCTTTTGGATAACGCATCGATATCCCCATGGGTTTGGTCAATCCGCCGTATCTGCCGGGCCATGAAATCATCAGGAATACTGCCGCGTTCGTGCAGGTGGCCATAGATCACTTCCAGCAGACTGGCGTGCTCTGCATGGCTGATGCCGCGAAAATCAGGGATTCTGCACACATCCCACAGCAATCGGATGGATGGACCGTCACTTGCACGGGCGGCAATCTCGGCCTGTTGTGACAGCGATTTCAACACATTCAGGTCATCAGCAGGGCGGGCTTTGATCAGGTGTTCGTCACTCGGGCTGACCTCAAGCGAGCTGATCAGCGCATCAATCGAACCAAACCGGAGGGCGGCATTCCGCCAGTTCAGCTTTTTCATCGGCGTAAACCGGCTGTCCATGATTGCCTGCGCGACACCTTCGTCCAGCGGCGGTGCCTCGCCGGTCACGCCAAAGGTGCCGTCCGACATGCCACGCCCGGCACGGCCTGCGATCTGGGCCAGTTCATTCGGGGCCAGCGGGCGCATCCGCCGCCCGTCGAATTTGGTCAGGGATGAAAATGCAACGTGGTTTACATCCAGGTTCAAGCCCATGCCTATGGCATCTGTGGCAACCAGATAATCAACCTCGCCATTTTGATAAAGTTCCACCTGAGCATTCCGCGTCCGTGGGCTCAGGGCCCCCATGACCACCGCCGCGCCACCTTTAAGGCGGCGCAGAAGTTCCGCGATGGCATACACATTCTCGACCGAAAACCCGACAATAGCGCTGCGGGCCGGCATCCGGCTGAGTTTCTTCGAACCGGAATAGACCAGCTGCGACATCCGCTCGCGTCGGACAAACTGCGCCTCGGGCACCAGCGCGGCAATCGGGCCGCGCATGGTGTCAGAGCCAAGGAAAAGTGTCTCGTTTGTTCCGCGCGACCGAAGCAGGCGATCCGTAAAGACATGGCCGCGCTCGGGATCGGCACACAGCTGGATTTCATCAATTGCCACGAAATCCGCGCCCATACCTTCGGGCATCGCCTCGACCGTGCAGACCCAATACTGGGTCCGAGGCGGCACGATCCTCTCTTCGCCGGTAACCAAAGCAACAACCGATGGCCCGCGGATGGCGACGATCTTGTCATAGACCTCGCGCGCAAGCAGACGCAGCGGCAGACCGATGACACCTGTGCGGTATCCCAGCATCCGTTCGATTGCGTAATGGGTTTTACCTGTATTCGTAGGGCCCAAAACGGCCACTATTCGGGATGACCCGCTCACCTTTGCCCCCTGCCCGGACCTTACAGCGCTGCGCCGTCAATCTGCGGCTTCAGTCGATTCACCGCATTGGTTACTTCTTCGTGGTGGGGATGTATAGCCAATGCCCGTGAATAGGCCTCGTAGGCTTTGTCAGGTTGTCCGATAACCTCAAAGATCAGTCCCAAACCGTAGATTGCCTCGTAATTGTTGGGGTTCAGGGTCAGGGCATGTTCCAGATCGGCAGCGGCCATGCCAAACCGTTCGATCCCGAAAAAGGCCGAAGCGCGCAGGTGCCAGCCTTCAGCAAAATCGGGCGCATGGTCCGTCAGGGCGGTCAGATGTTCCAGCGCCGCACCTACGTCACCGTCATCCAGCGCTTCACGGCCACGTTCCAGCAGCAGATCGGCCGATGCTGAACCGGACTGGGCCCACAGAGCTTGCAACTGCCGATCCAGAGCAATGGCCTGCTCGGGCGTCGATTGGGCAAGTTTTTGCAGCAATTCGCCCTCATCGCGCAAATCCGCCTGTTGCGCGAGGCAAGTGGAGGAAATCGTGACTAGGACAAAAAGTGCCGCGACGATACCTTTGAGATTGTAGATTGCAATGCTCATAACAATAGTCAGTGTAGCGTTGCGACCGGGGATGTCCATTCACGGCGCACTAACAATATGAGGAAAAATATGAGCGAGACTCTTGAAAAGGCAGCCGCCGCTTTGAATGAAAAACTGGAAGGCGGCGCGTTTGATGCCTCGGCCAAGTTTGATATCGCCGATCTGGGTGCCATTGTCCTGGATTCTAACGGTGCGCGGGTCAGCGACGACGATGCTGATGTCACCCTCAGCGCGGATGCCGACACGTTCGAACAAATCCTGAGCGGCGAATTGAACCCTACAGGTGCGTTCATGTCCGGCAAGCTGAGCATTGATGGCGACATGGGTGTTGCCATGAAGCTGGCATCGGTACTGGCCTGATGGAGTTCTCGCCGGCCCTCTTGTTTGAAGACGTGGCCGGCGGCCCCGCCGGTGGAAAGGCCCACTGGTTGACGACGTCGGATCAAAAACGCATCCGCGTTGCTCACTGGCTTCCGGACGGAAAGGCACATGGCACTGTCATGATGTTTCCGGGACGCACGGAATACATTGAAAAATACGGCAATACTGCCAGCGAATTCGTAGAGCGTGGGTTCGCCATGCTGGCCGTCGACTGGCGCGGTCAGGGTCTTGCAGATCGGTTGCTGGACGATGCTCGGGTCGGACATGTCGATCAGTTCACCGATTACCAGCAGGACGTTCAGGTCACCCTGAAACTTGCAAGCGCGCTGGACCTGCCGAAACCATGGTACGTGGTCGGGCATTCGATGGGCGGTGCAATCGGGTTGCGTGCCGTCATCGAGAATGGCTGCTTTGCCGCGTGTGCCTTCACGGGCCCTATGTGGGGAATTTTCTTTACTCCGGTCATGAAACCCCTAAGCCGCGTGACAGCCTATTGGGGCACAGCACTTGGCCTGGGCGAGCGCACACCCCCCACCACGACGCTCAAAAGCTATGTTCTGTCGCAACCTTTCGAGGGAAACATGCTGACCCGCGACCCGGACATGTACCGGATGATGCAGGATCAGTTGAACGCACATCCTGAACTCGCGCTGGGTGCCCCTTCAAACCTGTGGCTGCGCGAGTCGCTGGACGAATGTGCATGGTTGATGGAACAGCCCGCCCCGAAAACTCCTTGCCTGACATTTTTGGGCAGCCATGAGCAAATTGTGGACCGCAAGGCAATTCGTGCGCGCATGGCCAATTGGCCCAACGGAACGCTGATCGAAATTCCGGATGGTGAACACGAGGTGCTGATGGAAGCACCCGAGGTTCGAGGGCCTGTTCTGGACCAGATCGCGGCGCATTTTCTGGCCAACCAGGCCAATGGCGCTTCCAAGCTGGTTTCCTCGTAAACCTTTTCACCTTTGGGATTGGCCGCTTGTGATCCGGGCGCGCCAGCCCTAGATGTTTGCAAAAGCAGTCTACTAAAGGTGATCCATGCGCGACCTTCCCTTCCCTGTCCGTGACGCGAACGCAATCGGTGGTTCCGGCAATCTGGGCAATCTTCCGGAATGGGATCTGAGCGATCTCTATACCTCGGAAGACGCACCCGAATTAGCGCGCGATCTGGATTGGCTGGAAGGTGAATGTGCCGCGTTTGCTGCTGATTACGAAGGCAAGCTGGCTGATCTGGAGGCCGCAGACCTGCTGACCTGTGTGCATCGCAACGAAAAGATCAACGCCATCGCCGGGCGTATCATGTCCTTTGCCGGTCTGCGCTATTATCAACTGACCACAGATGCAGAGCGCGCCAAATTCCTGTCGGACATGCAGGAAAAGATTACGATCTTCACCACTCCGCTGGTGTTCTTCACGCTCGAGATCAACCGGATCGAAGACGATGTTCTGAAGGCGCATTTTGCGGCGAACACGGATCTCGCCCGCTACGAACCTGTGTTCCGTCGCATCCGCGCAATGAAGCCCTATCAGCTGTCTGATGAACTGGAAAAGTTCCTTCATGATCTGGGGGTTGTCGGCGACGCGTGGGAACGTCTGTTCGACGAAACGATTGCCGGACTGGCCTTTCATGTCGACGGTGAAGAACTGAACATCGAAGGCACCCTGAATCTACTGACGGAACAGGACCGCGCGAAACGTGAGGCCGCGGCGCGTGAACTGGCATCGGTCTTTCAGGACAATATCAAAACCTTTGCCCGCGTTCACAACACGCAGGCCAAAGAGAAAGAAATCGTCGACCGCTGGCGCAAGATGCCGACCGCTCAGACCGGGCGTCACCTGTCGAATGATGTCGAGCCCGAGGTGGTCGAGGCCCTGCGCGAGGCGGTCGTGGCCGCCTACCCCAAGCTGAGCCACCGCTACTATGAGCTGAAGCGCAAGTGGCTTGGACTGGACGTCATGCAGGTCTGGGACCGCAACGCGCCCCTGCCCATGGAAGATACGCGTATCGTGAATTGGGAAGAGGCCCAAAAGACGGTGATGAACGCGTATAACGCCTTTGATCCCCGGATGGGCGAAATCGCGGCGCCTTTCTTCTCAAAAGGATGGATCGACGCAGCTGTGAAACCGGGCAAAGCGCCGGGGGCCTTCGCACATCCGACGGTCACCGATGTCCACCCCTATGTGATGCTCAACTATCTGGGCAAACCGCGCGATGTGATGACGCTTGCCCATGAACTGGGTCACGGCGTCCATCAGGTGTTGGCCGCCGGTCAGGGCGAGATGCTGTCATCCACCCCGCTGACGTTGGCGGAAACCGCCTCGGTCTTTGGTGAGATGCTGACATTCCGCAAGATGCTGGAACAGGCCGAAACCCCGGAACAGCGCAAGGTTCTGCTGGCTGGCAAGGTCGAAGATATGATCAACACGGTGGTCCGCCAGATCGCCTTCTACGACTTTGAATGCAAGTTGCACGCCGCCCGACGTGAGGGCGAGCTGACCCCGGATGACATCAACGCCCTGTGGATGAGCGTTCAGGCCGAAAGCCTTGGCCCCGCATTTGAATTCATGGACGGGTACGAGACCTTCTGGGCTTACATCCCGCACTTCGTCCACTCGCCCTTCTACGTCTATGCCTACGCCTTCGGCGACGGCCTCGTGAATGCGCTCTATTCCGTTTACGAAAGCGGCGCGGATGGGTTTGAGGACAAGTATTTCGACATGCTGCGCGCTGGTGGTTCAATGCACCACAAGGAATTGCTGGCCCCGTTCGGCCTGGACGCCAGCGATCCCAAGTTCTGGGACAAAGGCCTGTCGATGATCTCAGGCTTCATTGACGAGCTGGAGGCGATGGAGGGCTGAGACAACCTCGACAGAGGGTGGCGACATCTGCCTAGCTGAAATAACCTGCTATGCTTGGCAATGTCACACCCAAGGGGCTCCTGAATGCCCGCTAAGCGGAGATAGTGTTGAAAAAGTCCATTGATTGGTCGGTCTGTCGCTGATTCACTCGTTTTATGAGCGGAGGTGCGGCGATGATGGGACCGAGGCAGGTGGCGCAAGGT